>NZ_JAPTGA010000003.1:0-494853 GCF_026891895.1 Peribacillus sp. AS_2 | reverse complement strand
AGTCTGTCTACAGTCTGAGACTTATCCTCAACGGATCGTCTTTTTTGTTCATAATATCGATGGGCTATCGCCAGCCTCCACTTGCCAAAGCTTTTCAAAAAAAGGCTGCCCCTTCACAAGGTTTTCACAAAGTTGAAGGTGCTTCTCTGACCAGCCTTCCTTCATTTCCTCATATAACTCAAGCCAAGCTATCTGAAAATCCATTTCTTGAATGCTTTCATATTTCTCAGGGGCCCATTCTGTGTACCAATAGCGGATTTCAGCAGTGTTTTTCGCCGTGAATAATTGATCCATGGCCATGAATAGCAATTGCTTAAGCTGTCTTTCTTTTCTTGTCAAACCGTTCATGAATAAGGGAGACGGCGACAAAATATGATATTCTTTCTCAGATGTAGGTTTTTCAGTAAAGGTGTAATCCATCTCATCATGGTTTTCTATCATGTCATAAACAATTTGTTCCTGCCGGGGAATTATTCTGCTTTTCCTAATCGGAATATGATAACCTATCGTATCAACAGCTAAAATTCCATTTCCGTCAGTCACGATAAAACAATAGTCAAGCTGAATTCGCTCATGATTTTTCCTTGCATATGCTTTTTGATAAACATCATTCAGCAATGGCTTAGGTAATTCTGACAAGTCGTTTTCTATGTAGTGGAACAATGTTGATGACACTTTCAACAAAGGAACTTGATCTAGTAGTTCGATCCCGTCATCTTTCCTCCATTCATGAAAATGACAAATATTATAGCCGTTTTCTTCTCCTTCAAACCAGTTAACCCATACATCATGAAGATATAGCATCATTCATCCCTCACTTAAACAAATTTCTGTTTGTCAATCAGTATAGGCAGGAACCATACAATTTATTCCTATTCTAGAAAACAGATTAAGAAAAAAAGAACGTATATATTAGCTCTATTTTGATAAGAATTCTTCAGATTGAATAATGAATGATCTTTTCACGGAGAGTTTTTCAAAATTTTTCACCAGGTAATAGCCACTACAGTATCCAAGCATATATGGATATCCTTTTGCCCCAAGCAGAAGTACATCATGCAGAGGATCTGTACGTTTTATCGTGTGCTTTTCCTCTAAATGCTTTCTCCAATATTCTCGTAGTTTATCTTCCTGATATAACTTAGTCCAATTCGCTAAATATTTTGTTCCTAAATATTTTCCCACCGTTCTTTCCGCCAGTCCTTCCATGATCATCGTATCAAGGAGAGTGAATTCTTTTTGGTCTTTTTTCAAATGATGCAGACGGCAAACATGATGGTATTCATGAATCAACAGGGCCTCCATTTCCTTTTCGGCTATCCCCTTTCCGTAAAAAAGGAATAGTTTATCTTTAAAGGCCAACCCTGATTTCGTTTCAACTTTTTTATTCCATATCCCTGTAGACATGAGCGGGAAAATATATATGGGAACATCAGGCCCTCCCCATAGCTTCTTATAAGCTGTAAACAAGCTTTGTGTTTTTTCCCATACATCGTTTTCCTGTAAGTCTTCCCATGTGAGTTTTGTTTTTTGATTCGGCGAATACATGCCATGCTTCAATAAATGATGATACATCATTTCAGCATCAAGGGTATCGTTGAAATTGCTTTTAAGTCTTTCCATCATCTGGATCGGCCGGTTGAAATCCTTCCTCATCCATTCATTGGTTGAAATGACTCCCATTTCCCCAAACACCTCCGCTTCTATTGACTATCGTATGATTTAATGAAGGCGGATGACACAATATACCCCTTTTCCCTTTAACCTAAAAAAGAGCAGATCCCAAAAAGATCTGCTCTTCCTTCAAAACTTATTGATATTTCTTGAAAAGAATCGTTGCGTTATGTCCACCGAATCCAAGTGAATTGCTGATGGCTGCATTGATTTCGCCCTTCCTTGCTTGATTCGGGACATAGTCCAAATCACACTCAGGGTCTGGTGTTTCAATATTGATGGTTGGAGGCAAAATGCTGTCCCTGATTGCCTGAATCGTGAATATTGCTTCCACACCGCCTGCTGCACCTAACATATGGCCTGTCATTGATTTAGTGGAACTTATCGCAAGTTTATTAGCATGGTCGCCAAAGACTTCTTTGACTGCCATCGTTTCGTATTTGTCATTGTATGGCGTACTCGTTCCATGGGCATTCACATATTGGATGTCTTCCGGATTCAAACCTGCATCCTCAATTGCAATTTTCATGGCTCTTGCACCGCCCTCTCCACCTGGTGCCGGAGCGGTAATATGGAAGGCATCTCCAGTTGAGCCATAACCAGCTATTTCAGCATAAATATTGGCTCCTCTATTCAATGCATGTTCAAGGTCTTCCAGAACGATGATTCCAGCTCCTTCACCTATTACGAAACCATCACGGTTAAGATCGAAAGGACGGCTAGCGGTTTGTGGATCAGGATTTGTCGATAAAGCCGTATTTGCACAGAAGCCTGCAACCGACATTTTTGTGATTGGCGCTTCTGCCCCGCCTGTAATCATGACATCGGCATCGCCCCGTTGAATGGCTTTAAACGCATCACCAATTGAGTTTGTTCCTGTTGCACAGGCTGTTACCGTACATGAATTGATTCCTTTTGCACCCAGTAAGATAGAAACCTGGCCGGCTGCCATGTCCGGTATCATCATTGGAACGAAAAATGGGCTAACCCGTTTATATCCCCTGTTTAAAAAGTTTTCATGCTGTGTTTCAAGTGTCTCCAGCCCGCCGATACCCGAACCGATCCAGACCCCGACACGTGCAGCATTTTCATCGGTTATTTCCAGCTTGCTATCATTATATGCCATAACGGAAGCCGCAATTGCATAATGCGTAAAACGGTCCATTTTGCGAGCTTCTTTACGATTTATATATGTTTCTATATCAAAGTCCTTGATTTCAGCAGCCACTTTAACGGGATATTCTTCAGCATTCAAACGAGTTAAAGGCCCTATTCCCGATTTCCCCTCGATTATATTCTTCCATCCAGTTTCTGCATCATTACCAACTGGAGAGATTGCTCCAATACCTGTTACAACTACACGACGATTAGTCATTGAAAATGGCTCCTTCCTATTTTTAAGGCTCTTACGATTTGTTTCTTCTTTTATTTACCCCACCTAAGAGCGATCGCTCCCCATGTAAGGCCACCACCAAAACCGACCATGACGATTAAGTCATTGTCCTTGATTCTTCCCGCTTCCATTTCTTCCACAAGGGCCATTGGAATGGACGCTGATGAAGTATTTCCATATTTATGAACCGTTTTTGTCATTTTTTCAAGCGGGAGACCCAGGCGTTCCCTTGAGGCTTCCATTATGCGTATGTTTGCTTGATGCGGAACAAGCAGATCCACATCTTCCTTTGTCAAACCAGCTTTGTCCAATACACCCAGGCTGGATTCCCCCATCTGACGGACAGCAAATTTAAATACTTCACGTCCATTCATATGAATGAAATCTCCTTCCTGTAATAAGTGCTTCCCGCCAGTTCCATCTGCGCCTAATTCAAAGGAAAGGACACCTTTGCCATCAGATACAGGTCCAAGTACAGCTGCACCCGCTCCGTCACCAAAAAGGACAGCAGTATTACGGTCTTCCCAATTGGTTACTTTCGAAAGTTTTTCAACACCGACAATCAACACATGCTTATATGCACCTGTCTTAATAAATTGCTGTGCCGTGATCATTGCATACATAAATCCGGCACATGCCGCACTTACATCCATTGCCGCTGCCTTCATCGCTCCCAATTTCTCTTGAATCATGCAAGCGACAGAAGGAAACGACTGATCAGGTGTAACGGTAGCCACAAGAATCATATCTATCTCTTCAGCCGAAATTTCCGCATTTTTCAATGCAGCCTTTGCGGCTTCATAAGCCATATCTGAAGTATCAATATCATCATTTGCAATTCTTCTTTCCTCGATACCCGTCCTGGTCCGGATCCACTCGTCAGAAGTGTCCATAATTTTTTCTAAATCCGCATTTGTAACGATTTTGTCGGGTAAGTAGCGGCCAAGCCCTAGTATTCCAGCATTCATCTTGCCATCCCCTTATATTTTAATGAGTTATTATAATCATCTATTATTACCTGGTACTAATTTTATATAAAAAAAGACTTCCTTGCAAGAGTTAACAATTTGAAAGGCTAAAGAAATCTCTTTCGGAAGTCGGTCAAGTGCCTATGCCAGGGGAAATTCAGGGACATACATTATAAATAAAAGGAGTAAAGGAGGACTCATTGTGGACATTTTCAATCGCAACCGCGAAAGAAACCCGGATGATCATTTTTCGAATTTGATGTTTGGCAAGAAACCCGAACCGGAGCAAGAGGAATCGAAGGTTGATTACTTGCAATTGATGGCGAGCGTTGAAACATTGATGGGCTTGTACAGTCAATACAAACCGACCATTGATAAAATCAATCTGGATCCATTGATTGCCAAGTTCTTGAAAAAAGAATAAAAAAATTAAGGCTGCCCTTTATCGGGACAGCCTGCCTTTAATTAACGCTGAGCATCTTGTTTGCCAAGCTCATAAGCTTCTTGCATTACGCTTTTAAAGAGCTCCATGAATGGCTCTGCCATCTCCATTGAAAATGGAATCCCGCTTGCCTCAAGCTTCGCTTTAGCCTCTGGGAAGTATTTCATGGCGATTCCCATAAATTCAAGAGTTTTATCTGAACTCATTCGCGTTTCCCCCTATCTTTTGAATATTCATCAATTGATTTATGATGCCTAAATAAAGCTCAATAATATCATAATTCCACAGAACCCTTTCGTAAAGGGCGCACATATAAAATCATGGATATCTTTTGATGTTTTTCCTATCCTTGTACATTATAGTACAAGACATATAGATTAGAGGCAAATATACCGTTTTGTTCTTCTCAAATAACGAAAATATTTTTTTAATCACGCTTTCTCCACTTTTTAAGTAAGTTTAATCGTTTATTATGTTTTTTTTGTAATGCAATGCCTTCTTCCGGTTCCATTTTGCATTGCACTTCAAATATTGTTCCTTTATTGATTTTAGTTGTTGATTGTTGGGGAGTGAATGAATCCATGCTTTCATCAAATATTAGCTTGGCACATTCATTCCAATGATCATCAATAGAGCTGCACAATTGGATGTCCCTATCGGAACCTGAGGTTAGGACCGCTTCCAAAGCATTAACAAAGTCAGTGATATAGAGAGCATCAAAGGTATATTCGGCAGCAATTGCCGCTTTGATATCAGACTGCCCAAGCTGATTGATTCCAGCTTCAAAGCTCATGCCTTCCGATTGCCAAGGTCCATAAATCGTCGGTAAAAATATGATTTTTGCGGAATCAATTTCACGAATCGAGCTTAATATGGAATGAAAAATACTGACATCTTTTTCAATGGGCATGAAAAGAACGAAATTGGGCGTTTCATTCTTGCCATTTTTGAATTTCTCAATGAAGGAAACGATTTCGCCTATCAGAAAATCGATTTTCCCCATTTTGCCGCTTTGAATATCGTAGCAAGAGATGAACACCGTGTCCTCCTGTGAAATATCCAATAATTTAAGTTTATTTATCGGAAAGTATATAAAATTTGAATTCCTTCCTATTTCAAGTTCTTTTTCTTCCAT
This sequence comes from Peribacillus sp. AS_2, assembly GCF_026891895.1. Classification (NCBI taxonomy): domain Bacteria; kingdom Bacillati; phylum Bacillota; class Bacilli; order Caryophanales; family Bacillaceae; genus Peribacillus; species Peribacillus sp. AS_2. The sequence goes on along the minus strand of NZ_JAPTGA010000003.1, from coordinate 489,241 downwards.
AATATATTGATTTGCTTCGGAATCATCCCAATCGATTCCAATTACTTCTTTCCCTTGGTTCAAAAAATATTGAGTCACATAGAATCCCACAAATCGATAAGTGCCAATGACAATGTTTGTTTGCATAAATACAGCCTCCTCGTATGCCATCAAGCCCACTTCACCTGGCACGTCTAGTTTTTTTAGATGCTGTATCGTATGCAAACTATTGTAAAAATATATCTCTTCTCATAAAATCTCTTCATTCTCATTGAAAAACTTTTGTATTTGATAGGGGATTTTATAACGTTTTTCGGGCAATATATACGTCAGCTGCAGGTCTGCTTTTCTTGCCAGCTGGATTTGCCGATAAAGGGAGGCTTGCTCTTTCCGTAAGCTTCCAAAAACCTGAATCACTTTCATGGGGATATTCTCTGCGATTACTGAATCTTCAGTGTCCAGGATATGCTGCTCACATTCCGCAGGCTCAAGCTCATATGCAGCAGCAACCTCGGACAGCCACTTTTTATAGAAGAACTTATTTTCCTTTTCTTTCTCCAATTGTGCTTTCAAGGAAAAAACCGGATCAATCAATACGACAGACCGAATTTTATTTCCAAGTTCATTCATTAGCTTTAGGGCAAGTAGTGCGCCTGTCCCCTCTGCCAATATATGAACCCTTTGATTGACTATTTCTTTTTTCATGAAAAGAATATATAGGTTAAGGGAAAGGTCCAGTGCTTTAGGACTGCCCCAGTTGGCTCCGTGAAAATTGGATGAAAACAGCGTGTATCCGTATTCCTTTAAATATTCCAATATCTGCAGCCTCCCAGGATGCTGCAGCCAAAAGCTGCTGTCTTTTTCGACAAAATGACTGCGGTCTCCAATTACCATTACGGAAAAACCACTGGGCCGCTCTGGATAATAGATGATATTCCACTGGTCATCAATTTGAAAAGTTCGTTGTTCCATCGTTCTAACTCCTTTATGGAATATTACTACTATATTAATTTATGACGAAAAATAGAAAGGGTCAGTGGAAACGCCTAACTTCTTATCTTAAATTAAGCAAGCAGGGACGATTTTTGTTTTTATTTTCCCCTATAATTTCCTTTTTGAAGTTTTGAACCAACTTGTATGCCAAAAAAAATTCTCTTATGATTTAATGTATTGAATAATTTAAAGGTTATTATTAAAAACACGTTTTAACTGTATATTAATTATGGTAAGATAAAAATGAATGTAGTGGAATGAGGTGAAATTCGATGCGTTATGCTTGGACAATTTTTTGGACATTCTTATTAGTGCATATGACTGTATATGTTGTTTCTTCCATGATCGGAGTTTCATACGATGCTGCGCAGGGAACTATTTTAGGATTGGCTGCTGCTATCCTGATTCTTATCATCCCTGCTATCTTGCCTGCTGGGCCAGCTAAAGACTCCCATCAACACTAAGAAGCAAAAGAGGACATCCTTTAGGATGTCCTTTTTGTTATACCATACTTTGCTTACGGGTAAACTGCATGGCGACGTTTTTATATGAGGACCAATTCATCATGATCATAATCAATCGTGATTCCTTCTTTAAGCTCAACAGTCCCAGCTATGATTTTACGGGCGATTTTCGTTTCGAGATGCTTTTGGATGAATCGCTTCAGCGGTCTTGCTCCATATACCGGATCATATCCCTGGTCCGCAATGAATTCTTTAGCCGCTTTTGTGACGTTGAGGACTATATTTTGTTCAGTTAACCTCACTTGTAATTGATGAACCATTTTATCTACGATTTCAACGATTTCTTGTTTTGTCAGAGGTTTGAATAAAACAATATCATCAACTCGATTCAAAAATTCCGGACGGAAATGCCCTCTTAATTCTTTAAAGACCTGATCTTTTATTTCTTCTTCAATGCCACCATCCACCCGGTTGGATTGCAATAAGAAATGGGAACCGATATTGGAAGTCATGATGATCACCGTATTTTTACAGTTGATTGTTCTGCCTTGGGAGTCTGTTATTCTTCCATCATCCAACATTTGCAGTAAAATATTGAAGACTTCCGGATGCGCCTTTTCAATTTCGTCCAATAATATGACTGAGTAGGGGTTTCTCCTAACAGCCTCCGTAAGCTGGCCGCCTTCCTCAAATCCAACATAACCGGGAGGTGCACCAACAAGTCGGGACACGGAATGTTTCTCCATATATTCCGACATATCAATTCGAATCATATGTTCCTCACTATCGAATAATGTTTCTGCCAAAGCTTTTACCAATTCGGTTTTACCGACACCAGTCGGCCCAAGAAAAATGAATGAACCGATTGGTCTGTTTGGATCTTTTATTCCAGCCCTTGCTCTTAAAACAGCATCGGATACGAGTTCCACCGCTTCTCCTTGACCGATTACCCGTTCATGCAGGATATCTGATAGGCGAAGCAGCTTCTCCCTTTCACTTTCCACCAGCTTGCTTACCGGAATCCCTGTCCACCTTGCCACAATCGAGGCAATTTCCTCCTCCGTCACTTCCTGGCGAAGCAATCGTGATTCCTGTTTTTCCTTTTCCAATTCGTCTTCCATTGCTTCCAATTCTTTTTGAAGCTGCGGAATCCTTCCATGCCGAAGTTCAGCTGCCCGGTTAAGGTCATAGTCATTCTCTGCCTGTTCCAGTTCATGACGCAGTTTCTCAAGCTCTTCACGTTTGTCCTGCACCTTTTGAAGCGCTGATTTCTCCATTTGCCACTTGGATTTCATGCTATTCGCTTGATCCTGAAGTTCTGATAGTTCTTTTTGAAGCCCTTCCAGCCTTGCTTTGCTTTGAGGGTCGTCTTCATTTTTCAGGGCCGCTTCTTCAATTTCAAGTTGCATGACTTTTCTCGTGATTTCATCCAACTCGGATGGCATGGAGTCGATTTCCATGCGGATCATCGCACAAGCTTCATCCACTAGATCGATCGCTTTATCCGGTAAAAATCGTTCCGTTATATATCGGTTCGAAAGGACAGAGGCTGCAACGATCGCCCGATCATGTATCCTGACGCCATGATGAATTTCAAACCGTTCCTTTAATCCCCGCAAAATTGAAATCGTATCTTCAACATCCGGTTCAGGAACCAGAACCTGTTGGAAACGGCGTTCCAAAGCCGGATCCTTTTCAATATATTGCCGATATTCATCAAGGGTCGTTGCACCGATACAATGCAGCTCACCGCGCGCAAGCATCGGCTTTAACATATTTCCGGCATCAAGGGCGCCATCCGTTCTTCCTGCACCGACAATTGTATGCAATTCATCAATGAATAAGAGAATTTTCCCATCACTCTTCTTGATCTCATTCAACACCGCTTTTAGGCGTTCCTCAAATTCACCTCGGAATTTGGCCCCTGCGACAAGTGCACTCATATCGAGTGAAAAAACGGTCTTATCCTTTAAACCTTCCGGCACATCCTTCCTGACGATCCTTTGAGCCAACCCCTCGACAATCGCTGTTTTACCTACTCCAGGTTCTCCTATTAATACAGGATTATTTTTCGTTTTTCGTGAAAGGATCCGGATGACGTTACGGATTTCCGTATCTCGACCGATTACTGGATCGACCTTACCCGATTTAACCTCAGCAACGAGATCTCTGCCGTATTTTTTCAGTACTTCATAAGTGCTTTCAGGATTTTGACTAGTCACTCGCTGATTCCCCCTTATATCGCTTATAACCCGTTTTGCTTTATCATAATCAATTCCATATGATGAAAATAGCCTGTTTACATTCGTTCTATTGACTTGCAAAGACGCAAGCAGTATATGTTCGACAGATAAGTATTCATCCTCCCACTTCTGCATTTTCTTTTCGGCAGCCGTCAGAATTTGCTGTAGGGAGGATGACATGTAAACCTGGGAAACACCCCCGCTCACTTCCGGTAATCTATCCAATTCCTTATTCAGCTCTATATCAAATAGATTCACCGATTTACCAGATTCCGATAAAATCCTGATTAATAAACTTTCATCCTGCTCCATTAAGGCCTTTAATAAATGAAGCTCCGTCAGCTCGGGATTCCCTCTTTCATTGGCTAGCTCCTGACCGCCAGTGAATGCCTGTTGGGTTCTCTCCGTCATTTTATCAATATCCATCTTGAAACCTCCCATTCATCTATATCATGAACGAATCCCCACTGGGTTTGACCAATTTTGACCTTTATATTTTCATTATACTTCTAATTCTCCCCATGTAAAGGAAAGTTATAAAAAGAAAGGCTCAGAGACCGTACAAATTTGGACGTTGATTGGAACGTAGGGCACTCGCTTTCCGCGGGCGGTCCGGGAGCCTCCTCGGCGCACTTGCGCCTGTGGGGTCTCCCTTGGACTCGCTATTCCCGCAGGAGTCTCGCACACCCGCTCCAATCAACTATGTTTAAAATTTCAGATAGAACTCCTTTTGCCTACAGTCTTTTTTGTTTTAAAATAGAACTATTAAAACTTGAGGTGATGAGGATCCATCTTCTTTAAATTAATGGCAGCGAAAGTAAGCATCGCTTGCATCGACAATTTTTCAAGTACCCTTAAAGTAGTCCAACGCATACCATGCTTTTCTTTTGCATCTGCGAATACACGCTTAATCGTTTCTTTGCGTCGCATATATAGGTTTTACATCTTGATGATGACGCAGATGATCCACTTGGACATGGAAAGGGTCCTAAAATGGCTTATCATAATGGCTCGAGAGCCCAAATCTCTTATCCCTTGGTCAAAATTTCAAGGGAATTTTAAAAGGGGTTCGGAATTTTTTAATTCCAAACCCCTTTTGTCTACAAACTGAGCCTTTCTTCATATAGAAGAAAGGCAGAACCATTTGTAACATGGATACATTCCTTTATGGATGAAACAAAATGGTTTATGCTTTCACGGCCGTTTTATTGTAACCATGAAATTCATCGACGAATTGGAAATCCCTTTCCGTCCGACCAGCAAGGATCGTATCTCGGAGCAGAATGCCTGCATCGGTCGTATTGTGGATGATTTCCCCCCACATTCTTGCACTCGTTTGAACATTAGCCGTACGTGGAATGCGTTCCTCCTGGTATTCCAAAAATGCCTGTTCAATGTCATTCCCATGCTTATGGAGCATATCAGACAAATAAGCTGCATCTTCTAAAGCCTGGCAAGCACCTTGTGCCAAGTATTGAAGCATCGGATGTGCCGCATCGCCCATAAGCGTAATTCTTCCTTTTGTCCAATTATCAATTGGGAAACGGTCATACATCGGCCAACGGCGTTGTCTTTGAATGAATGAAACCGCATTCTGAACAAGCTCACAAGTTCCGGCAAATACACGGTCCATTTCTTCCGGTGTTCCCCATTGATCTGTTTTTTCGTTTTCTTCCGTATATTGAGAACTTTTGAAAACCACTACTTGGTTATAAAGTTCTCCCCTTCTAACCGGATATTGAACAAGATGAAGGTCTGGCCCAATCCACATGTATACATCATCTAAATCCCCATGGCTCGTAACCTCCTCCATCGGGATCGCTCCCCTGTATGCAACATATTGAGAGCAGACCGGCTGATCTTCCACAAAAAGTTTCCGTGCCTTGGACCATAATCCATCAGCTCCAATGACAGCAGCTCCTGAATGTTGGGACCCGTTGGCAGAAGTAACCGTCACTTCACCTTCATACTCTACTGTCTCAATAATGGTTTGATTCGTGACCAGTTCGATATACGGGTTCTTTTCACAGGCTTCAGCCAATACTTTATGCAAATCGGAACGATGCAAAACAACATACGGGGCTCCATATCTTTCTTTATAAACATCACCTAAATCCAAAGCGGAAAGCTCTTTTCCGGAAAAGGCGTCCATCAGCACCAATCTTTTTGGAAATACTGCAATATCATTGATTTTTTCCATGACACCTAAACGCTGCAATACGTTGGTGGCATTTGCTGCAAGCTGAATCCCTGCACCAATTTCCCCAAATTCGGGAGCTTGTTCCAGGACTTTTACATACTGTTTTGTTTCTGCGATTCCTAAAGCAGTTGCTAATCCGCCAATTCCCCCACCGATAACGATGAATGGTTTTTTTTCTGTGTTCATCATCAATTCCCCCTATATTAGTTGCTTTTAGCCAAAGTTGCAGACCACTACCACAGTAAGCGTTTTCATTCGAATGGCATTCATCTATTCACTAGTATCTTAGCTGAAGATTCCAAACCGATTATTTTCAAACCAAAACAGGCTTGAATTCACTTTCAACCTTTTGGTACCCATTGTTTGTGTCTAATGCTTGTTGCTGTTCCAAATCGAATCTTTCCATTATTGGTAGGTCGTTTACCGAGAATAAGTAAGAATCAGCTTCTGCAACGTGCTCATGCCATGCCCAATTCGGAACGACGAAATAATCTCCCTTGGACCAGTCAAAACGCACTCCATTAATGACCGTATATCCTGATCCTTGGTGCACTTGATAAATCGTGGAATGGGTATGGCGATGGGCTTTCGTATGGAAACCTTTAGGAAGTTTCTGCATCCATGCCCCCATCGTCGGATTGGCCGTCTGGCCATTTGATGGATTGATATATTCCACGGCAAAACCTTCATATGGATCCGGTTCAAAATTCATCAATCCTTCTATCGCTGCTTTGGTGCCTTTCCACTTGTAGTTGGCAAGCGGTGCCACTTGTGAATAACGGTCGGATACTGGACGAACCATTCCGCCTTGATAACGGAGCTCTGAAAAATTATCCGGCCGCTTAGGCGTTTCAATCCGATCTGGATATGGTTCAAAGAAAGTGCCGCCTATGGAATAGATGGTTGGGATATCAAGGGCATCCATCCAAATCATTGGTTTTTCCCCAACATGACCATGACCATGCCATAAGTTTTTAGGCGTGATCAAAAAATCCCCTTCTTCCATGAAGATTCTTTCTCCCTGCACGATGGAGTAGGCACCTTCACCATCCGTAATGAAACGAAGTGCACTTTGGGAATGACGGTGGGAAGGGGCCACTTCACCTGGCAACAGTAGCTGGACCGCAGCATAAAGCGTTTGTGTTGTCGAAGCCCATCCCCAAGGCTGGCGATAAGTAAGGCCAGGATTTTGAAAATAAATCGCCCTGCGCTCCCCGCCTCGGTCAGGTGTGAAGATTTCAGCCGCTTCCATCAATTTTTTTGTCAAAAGCTCTTCTTTCCATAAATAAGCATGCGCATGAGGTTTAGGTTCATGGTCCATCAGAGCGGGAATGGCTTCCCACAGCGGCCCAAGGTTATACTGCTGAATATCCTTTGTAAAATCTTTTACGATTGTACTATTCATGTATTCCGATTTTTCAGCCATATTAATCCCTACTTTCTTTTTTATCTTGCCTCACTGGATTTTAGAAAGATTTCGCTTAATTTGATCATAATGTCCTGAAACATGCTCATCGATGAAGTGATCGACTATATAAGAAACTGGTTTGTTTCCGAATTTAGCGAAATTCCGGTGTGGCGATTCATTAGATAGTGTTTCTTCATCTAAATTCCCGAGACCGCTCTCCACTTTATATTTAAGCTCCTCCACTTGCTTCATGACATCATCCACAGCAAGTTTGTCTGTATCGTCAACCGCCGCCAATCGGGCTGAATCTTGCAATCCACGCCCCCATTCGGCCCCAGGCATCGCTATTACAGTTTCCACTTCACCTAACCAATAAGGAATGGCTTCAGCTAAATGGGAAAGTATCTGCATGATCGACCATTCATCCTCTGCCGGTTTAAATCGGATCGTTTCTTCCGGTAGGTTTGCCGTTGTCTCAAGTATATGGTCGATGGATTGTTGCACTGATTGGATTGATGTCCCGATTTCCTGATAAGCCATTTTATTCTCCCTCCCCGACACGTCTCACACGGTTTTCAAGATAACCTATTTTGTCGATTTCGATTTTGACAACGTCACCATCTTTCAAGAACACTTGTGGATCACGGGCTACTCCTACCCCACCCGGTGTTCCTGTTAGTACGATGTCACCTGGTTCAAGAGTCATTAAGTTCGATAAGAATTCAACTAGATACTTCACATCGAATACGAAGTTGGATGTATTGGTTTTTTGGCGTTCTTCACCATTTACCGTTAATCGGACATTCAAGCCCGATGGATCGGACAGTTCATCGGAAGTGACTAACCAAGGCCCCATCGGAGCACTTCCTTCAACCGTTTTCCCTTGTAGCCACTCAAGTGTACGCCGTTGGATATCACGGTAAGTGACATCATTCGCAATTGTATAACCAGCTACATAATCAAGAGCATCTTCTTTTGAAACATTACGTGCCCTTTGTCCGACAACAAAAGCGAATTCCGCTTCATAATCCAGTTGTTCCGAGATTGGGAAAAACGGTATATCATCCTGGGGACCGATAACTGTATTGGCGAACTTTGCGAATACTACAGGGAATGGCGGCAGTTCACGGCCCATTTCAGCAATGTGTTCACTGTAATTATGGCCGACACAAATAATTTTGCTTGGCTTTTGGACAGGGGCCTCAAGCTTTATATTTTCAATTTCATGTACCAATCGATGTCTGAAGGAATCACGATTGTTAATAGCGTAGTCCGCAGCCTTTTGCGCGATGGAAAGGCTTTCATTCCCTCCCTGTAAAAACTCCTCCATTGTTGCAGGGACATAAGCGTCAGCAATTTGTTCACTGCGAAGTTTCCCTTCGCTTTCAAGAAGCGCTTGATAGGCATAGTTCAAGTCAACGACTAAATTTTCCGGGTAAATTGCACCGATGCGTTTAAATCCTTGACTGCTGAACGTTACTAATTTCATATTCATTCTCCTTAATTAATCTGGATTTTTTTAAAACCTCTTTTTGATGCCAACATCCTAATTCTGCTGGATTTGCTTCGCAAACCAGAATTTGAATGACGTACACCTTATCTATTTCACTTATAGATAACATTGTTCACTATTTATATAAATGATAACTTAATTTTCGGAATACTGTCAAGAAAGTATTGCAAATTTTTGTGCAAATGTTATCATCTACACCATTATCAGTACTGCGGAATCCAAAAGTTCGTTATTCATTTAATAGGAACGTATATTGATAGCTTCAAGCATCCGGCGGTTTTTCTATTGATTTTCATGTATATTTTACATATTCTGATATACTAGACCTAAATTAAAACAGATTAGGGAGATTGATTTATGGAAATCGTAAAATCCGGTTCGACGATTCAATCATTACAAATAGGGATGAGCATCATAGATTTACTTGCTTCCCACAGAACTCCTTTAAGATTCTCTGATATTCAGGAATTAACGGAGATAACGAAAAGTAACCTCTATAAGTATTTGAATACTTTGACTCAACTTGAGTTACTATATCGCGATAAGACAACCGGTATGTATCACCTTGGGAGCAAATTGATTCAATACGGAATGGCAGCGATAGGAAATGAGGATATAACGAGCAGAATAACTCCTTATTTACAGGAAATCAGTCACCATACTTCCTGCACGGTCCTTTTTTCCGTTTGGACATATGATGGACCAATCACGGCAAAAATATGGAATTCCAATCAAAACTTAAACATAGGGGCACAGTTAGGTACACGACTTCCGCCATCATCCTCTTCCGGAAAGGTATTCACTGTATTTCAGGATCCTTCCTTGACAGCGGAATGGATTGAAAAAGATCGTAATGTTACGGGCTCGTTCCTTAATGAAACGAATGAATATGATGAAATTCGGACATACAAAATAGCTTTTGCCAAAGAGCCACTTGTACCATCCGTTTCCTCCATGTCCATTCCGGTTTTTAATTATAATTCGGAATTGTTGGGAGCAATCACTGCCGTTGGGTTCACCGAAAACATTCCTGATCATTATGAAGATCCTTTAAGTGTCTATTTAAGGAAAAGCTGTTTGGAAATCTCGAATATATTCGGTTATTCCGCTGAATAGAAAAAAAGCAGGAAGAAGGATGGCGACCATTCCTTTTTCCTGCTTTTTGATGTTTCATGGCTTCCGCTTATAGGTCCATATCCGATTATGATTGGATGTTTCTGGAAAAGAATCCCCTGCATCCAGCTTTACCATTTTCGGATTCACTACCGTGCTGCCCGTTTCACCGATTTCTACGTAGGTCCCATTATTCGGTGCCTTTTGACCTGGCTTAAATTGACGATTTTGCCCCATAGATTTCACCCCTTTACATGCTTTCCCTGTTATTATTACCAGGTTCCTACCTTTCATGTCAGAAAAATTTGGAACATACGGGAAATTCGGTTGAATTAAAAAGCGTCTGTTCTCTGAGCAGACGTCTTTTTAAGTTTTTAAAAATTGACCGCCGATTGGAACGTAGGGCACTCGCTTTCCGGGGCGGTCCGCCCTCGGCGCCATTGCGACTGCGGGGTCTCGCTTGGACGCGCTTTTCCCGCAGGAATCTCGAACACCAGCTATTAGAGCCTTTTACCTGCAGTCTTTTTTGTTTTAATATAGTGGATTAAAACTCGAGGTATAGGGATGCTTTTCTAACCATGGTTCTATTTAGCGAGATCAATTTGAAATGATTACTTCAGATCAACTGGTACCATAGAACCATTTGTTTCGTAAAATGAAGGCAACAATTAGTGTCTTTTTCATTTAAACTTGATCGAGATATGTTTTAGAGGTAGGGTTCCCAAGTATTTATCCAGTTATTATTCTCTAACTGATACAAATAAAATCAAAAAGGTTTCGGAATGAGACCATTCCGAAACCTTTTTTTCTACAAACTGAGTGACTGCTCTCTGAAGTAAGCTTTTTTGGTTAAGACATTAAGTCCACCAGGACCGCCTTTTGGGCATGAAGGCGATTTCCGGCTTGGTGGAAAACGACGGAATTAGGACCATCGATGACTTCAGCCGTAACCTCTTCCTCCCGATGTGCAGGCAGGCAATGCATGAATAAATAATCTTCTTTAGCAAGTTTTACTAGCTCACCATTAATTTGATAATCTTTAAAAGCTTCTAAGCGGATACCATTCTCGATTTCCTGCCCCATGGAAGTCCAAACATCCGAATAGACGATATCCGCATCTTTTATGGCCTCCGAAGCTGAGGTTGTCACCAAAATTTCACTGCCAGTCTCTTCTGCCACTTTTTTAGCATAGGCGACGACCTTTTCATCAGGTTTGTAGGCGTCAGGACACCCAATGGAAAAATCCATTCCCATTTTTGCACAGCCTACCATCAATGAATTCGCAACATTATTGCCATCACCGATATAACTCATCTTCAAGCCTTTTAACAGCCCTTTTATCTCGATGATTGTCAAGAAGTCTGCAAGTACCTGACAAGGATGGGCAAGATCTGTTAACCCATTGATGACTGGGATAGAAGCATTCTCTGACAATTCCAGGATTTTTTCATGCTCGAAGGTACGAATCATGATGCCATCAATGTATTCAGAAAGAACTTTTGCAGTATCGGAAATCGTTTCACCACGTCCAATTTGCAAGTCATTGCCACTTAGGAACAAAGCGTGCCCGCCAAGTTGCATCATGCCCACTTCAAAAGAAACACGGGTACGGGTAGACGATTTTTCAAATATCATCCCCAGCGTTTTCCCTTTTAAAGGCGTATATTCTTCACCTGCTTGCAATTTGCCTTTAATGGTCTGCGCTAGCTTTAACAAATCTGCAATTGCCGTTGGTGTGGACTCTTTCATGGTCAAAAAATCTTTTCCATTTAAAATCTTCGCTTGTGTCGGTGCCGTCATTGAACTCATACGTGTGACACTCCTTTCGAATATGGTATAAGCCATTCCTGAAGCGAGGTAACCCCTGGATCGGCATTCTCCACCGATTGCAGATAGGCCTTGAACGTCTCTTCTTCCGTAAAAGCAAGCAGTCGGTATTTCGCTGCAAGTAACCTTAGCTGCTTATCTTCCTCCGTTGTTCCATATGCCAAAACGACCGCCGCATTTCCTTCATTTAACCATTCATCAAAATCTGAATTCCCCAATGTCAAACCTGCTTCTTTGATTTGCACTAACAGGTCTTCACTTAATTGAACTGATTCTGATTGATAAACGCCTGTGGTATGATTAGCTTTTTGAGCATGGAACACTTTTGTCAACGCTTCATTTACCGTTTCCCCGATGGCGATTCCTTCACCTGTTGATTTCATTTCCGGACCTACCTTCGAATCAAGTCCGCTTAGTGCAAAAGTAGAGAATACGGGATATTTGACAACTGCATATGGAATTTCATCCATTAAGCCCGTTTTTTCGAAAGCATTCGACAATGAATATTTCCCAAGCAATATTTTTGTCGCTATTTGCACCAAAGCTACATCGGTCACTTTACTGATGATTGGAATTGTTCGGCTTGCACGAGGATTCACTTCCAATACATATACACTATTTCCTTCGATCACGAATTGGATGTTCATAAGACCTTTATAACCAAGTTCACTAACTAGTTTTTTAGCATAATGGGTCATTTTATCTTTAATATCATCCGTTAAGGATTGAGCTGGCAATAAGGCCATGCTATCTCCTGAATGGACGCCTGCTTTTTCTATATGTTCGGCAATGATGGGAATATAAACATCATTTCCATCAGCAATCAAATCGATTTCGGCTTCCTTCCCTGGAATATAGGAATCGATCAACACGGGATAGACTAGTGCCGTTCCATTAGCCATTCTATTCAACAAGCTTTCTTTAGAGCCGATGATTTCCATTCCCTGGCCGCCAATTACATAGGATGGGCGTAAGAGTACCGGAAAGCCGATGGCCTCTGCCCGGGAAATTAATTGTTCTTCTCCATTAGCCATTGAACCTGGTACATGGGGGATATCAAGTTTTTGAAGAAGCTGATAAAAACGATCACGATCTTCTAATTGATCAAGTGTATCGAAGGATGTCCCCAACAAATTGACACCGTATTCTTCAAGGCCTTTAGCAAGGTTTATCGCAGTCTGCCCGCCAAATTGGACGATAACATCTTTTATGTCTTCCGCTTCTATCACATTAAGAACATATTCAAGGGTCAACGGTTCGAAATAAAGGCGATCTGCTGTCGCAAAATCCGTGCTTACCGTTTCCGGATTATTATTGATCATGATCGTTTCAACATTTTCATCCTGGAGTGCATAAACACCGTGAACTGAACAGTAATCAAACTCTATTCCCTGTCCGATGCGGATCGGGCCGCTGCCAATCATCAAGACTTTCTTTTTATCCGTTTTTTGCTGTTCGTTCTCACCAAAATATGTTGAATAGTGATAGTTTGTATGTGATTCGAACTCGGCTGCACATGTATCAACCGTTTTGTAGACCGCCGTAACACTTAGTGATTTCCTGTGCGCTCTCACTTCCATCTCATTTACTTTCCATACGGAAGCAAGATAGCGGTCTGAAAAGCCCTTTTCCTTGTATGACTGAAGTTCTTCCCTTGTTACATGATCGATTGCCTTAGCTTCAATCTCCATTTCGCTTTGGACCAATGAAGCAAAGGATTTAAGGAAGAAATAATCTATGGCTGTCGCTTCATGAATTTCTTCAATCGTCACGCCTTTTCTGAGCATTTCAAAAATGACAAAGATTCGTTCATCCGATTTTTCGGCAAGCTTTCCCCAAAGTTCAGGAACGGTTTTACTTTTCAGTGATGATAGCTGCAGCCCAATCGTTTTCAATTCCAAAGAATCGACGGCCTTTTGGACTCCCCCCTCAAAGCTGCGGTGTAAAGCCATGACTTCACCAGTTGCCTTCATCTGTGTTCCCAATTTGCGGTCGGCGGTCGTGAATTTATCGAATGGCCACCTCGGGAACTTCACCGCTACATAGTCAAGCGCAGGTTCGAAGCTTGAATATGTGCTTTTCGTTACAGGATTGATGAGCTCCGATAAATCGTAGCCGACAGCGAGCTTTGCCGCTATGCGGGCTATGGGATAACCTGTTGCTTTTGAGGCTAGTGCCGATGAACGGCTGACGCGCGGGTTCACTTCTATTAAATAATATTGCTTGCTATTCGGATCAAGTGCAAATTGAATGTTACATCCGCCTATGATCCCTAAAGCAGAGATGATTTTAATGGATGCGGCACGCAGCATCTGAAACTCATCGTCCGATAAAGTCTGTGATGGTGCCACGACGATCGAATCACCTGTATGGATCCCTACCGGATCGATATTTTCCATATTACAGATAGTGATGCACGTATTGTTGCCATCTCGCATAACCTCATATTCGACTTCCTTAAATCCAGCTATGCTTCTTTCAATCAAGCATTGTGTAATTGGACTTTCTTGCAGTCCGCCCCGTACAAGTTCCTTAAAGGTTTCCGGTGAATCAGCAATACCGCCGCCAGTTCCGCCGAGTGTATAAGCGGGACGAACGATGATGGGGAAACCGATTTTGTCGGCAAAAGCCAGCGCTTCATCAAGAGTATGGACAATCGTACTGTCGGGAACGGGTTCACCTATTTCAAACATCAACTCACGGAACAGCTCACGATCCTCCCCTTTTTTGATGGAGTCGATCGGAGTTCCCAATAATTTGACCTTATATTTTTCAAGTATTCCAGCATCATCCAACTGATAAGCTAGGTTCAATCCTGTTTGACCGCCTAATGTAGCTAGCAGGCCATCCGGCTTTTCTTTGGAAATGATCTTTTCCAGTACATCAACCGTTAAAGGTTCGAAATAAACAGCATCCGCATTCATATCATCAGTCATGATCGTTGCCGGATTGTTATTGACCAGTATGACTTTATACCCTTCTTCCTTTAAAGCGAGGCAGGCCTGTGTACCTGCATAATCGAATTCGGCGGCCTGCCCGATGACAATCGGCCCCGAACCAATCACTAAAATGGTGTGTATCGTGTCGTCCTTAGGCATAAGCTTTTTCTCTCCCGCTATAATCATTTATCATTTGTAAAAAGTCTTTGAATAGTAATGAACTCTCGATAGGTCCTGGATTTGCCTCTGGGTGGTACTGGGTAGTGAAGATTGGCAAGTCTTCATGCATGAGTCCCTCAACCGTGTTATCATTCACGTTTCTGAATCTCACTTGAAGCGATGTTCCTTGCAAGCTCGGTTCATCAACCTCATAACTATGATTCTGCGAACTCATATACACCTGTTTCGTTTTCAAATCGACCACGGGCTGATTCGCACCACGATGTCCAAACAGCATTTTTTTTGTATTTCCACCTAAGGCAAGGGCCGTTAATTGATGACCGAGGCAGATGCCCATCGTTGGAAAACTCGTAATGATCTTTTTTATGTTTCCTAAAAGGTATTCAAGCTGTTTTGGATCCCCAGGCCCATTTGAAAGCAAAATACCATCTGGCTTCAAGTCCTTGATTTGCTCGAATTCCGTATCGAATGGTACGACAGAGACTCGGCAGCCTTGGGCGACCAATGAATCCAAGATTGATTTTTTATAACCGAAATCGATCATCACAACGTGCTTGCCGCCTTCACCAAATTTCTCGACAACCTTTGTGGATACCTCAGCTACATGTGCTGATAAACCATTCAGGCTGGGTACGACAGTGTATTTTTCATCAGCTGTGATGACTGCCTGCATGGAACCTTCCTGTCTTATATTCTTAACGACCGCTCTTGTGTCCACATGGCTTAAAAGAGGAATGTTCCATTTGTCTAAATATTCACCAATTGAATATTTAGCCTGATAATGGGAATGGCTCATATTTCCTTCATATACAATCACACCGGCAACATGCGGCTTTTTACTTTCAAAATCATGTTCATTGATTCCGTAATTTCCGATTAGTGGGTATGTGAAGATGACAATTTGGTCCTTATATGAAGGATCTGTCAACACTTCTTGATATCCGGTCATTCCTGTAAAAAAGACAATCTCTCCAGCGATTGTTTTTTCAGTCGATGTAGTCAGCAGTTCCCCTTCAAAGACGGAACCATTCTCTAAATGTAGATAGCTTTTCATGATTTTCACCTCTTTAGATGATGTATATTTATATATACAATAGCATAATTATTCATTTTATTCTATAAAAATTCAATTAATTTAGACAGTTTGTTTTATTGCCAATACTTTTCTAATTTTATTTATCGCCGTATCGATCTCCGATTCGGAAACAGTCAGGGATGGAAGTAAACGAAGTACTTTAGGACCTGCACTCAATACAAGTAAGCCCTCTTCTTGCAATTCCATTAAAAACACCTGAACATCTTGTTTACATTCAATTCCGACCATCATTCCCAGACCGCGAATCTCTTTCACTTCTTCGATGCCTTTCAATGCTTTTGCCAATTCGCTCTCAAGGTATTCCGCCTTTTTAACGGTTTCTTTTAAAAACCCTGATTGGAAAATTTCCTTTAATACAGCTTCGGCTGCTGAGACACTAACTGGATTCCCTCCAAAAGTGGATCCATGACTTCCAGGGTCAAAGAATACAGACAACTCTTCCTTCCCAATCATCGCCCCGATTGGCAGGCCATTTCCCAACCCCTTTGCCGAAGTGATGATGTCCGGCAGGATATTGAAATGCTGGAATGCAAATGGCTTTCCTGTACGTCCTATCCCAGTCTGAATTTCATCTATGATAAGGAGAGCTCCGTGTTCTTGGCATTTAGTTTGAATCGCGTCCAGATATGATTGCTGTACAACATGGATGCCGCCTTCTCCTTGAACGATTTCAATCATTACAGCTGCCGTATTTTCATCGATGGCCGCTTTCATGGCATCTTGATCATTAAATGGGACATATTCGAACGAAGCTAGCATCGGTCCGAAACCAGTCTTGATTTTTTCCTGTCCCGTTGCAGCCATCGTTGCAAACGTACGGCCATGGAAAGACTGCTGACACGTGACAATCTTGCTTTTCCCGGTAGCTTTACGTGCTAGTTTGATGGCTGCCTCATTCGCCTCGGCACCGCTGTTGGCAAAGAACACCTGACTTAAACCAGAGGCATCAGCCAGCATTTTTGCTGTCCGTTCCTGTATGGAACTTTGAAACATGTTCGATACATGCCAATATTTATTAAGTTGTTCCGTCACGGCCATTTTTACCAACTCATGGCAATGTCCAAGATTCAAAACCCCGATTCCGGATGTGAAATCCAGATATTCTTTACCTGTTTCACTCGTAATCTTCAATCCTGACGCTTTTCTTGGCTCAATGTCCCACCTAGCGTATGTAGGAAATAAAAAACTCATTGAAATACCCCTTCTTCCTGAAGAAATTTTGTACCGATGAATTGTCCGCCTTGATAAAAATGATCTTTCCCACTAACGATCATCACTTCTTCAATCCCTTTATTCAGCACCGACAAGGCTGTATTGACTTTCGGGATCATTCCGCCATGGATACTTCCATCCATGATCAAATTCTTCGTTTCCGTTTCATTCAATTTCTCAATGATCTGCCCATTCTTCAAGACCCCTTGAACATCGGTCACAAATAAACACATGTCAGCCGATAGTGCCTTAGCTACAGACCCGGCAGCCATATCGGCATTCACATTTAGTTTATTGCCCTCTTCGGTAGATGAGATGGGCGTCAATACCGGACAATAGCCTTTTTCGAATAAAAGTCCAAATAATTCCGTATTGACTTGTTGTATTTCACCAACAGCCCCAAGTTTCTGTTCATCGATATAATCACCTGTGAGAATTCCGCCGTCCGAGCCATTTAAACCGACTGCCTTGATGCCATGGGCTTCCAATTTATGAACGAGGCTGCGGTTCGATTTTCCTGCCAGCATAAGTTCCACAATTCCCAGCACTTCTGTGGTCGTTTTTCTTAACCCATCTTCAAATACTGGTTCAATTTCAAACTTTTCAAGCATTGAATTTATATCAGGGCCGCCCCCATGCACAAAGACAATATGGTATCCGCGGTTTTGTAACTCTTTAATACTATTGAAAAACGACTCCGATAACTCATTGATGATGCTGCCGCCGCACTTTATGACTAATATGTTCATACTTTTCACCTCTTACGAACGATAGCTTCCGTTTATTTTCACATAATCATAGGTTAAATCGCAGCCCCATGCCGTGCCTGATTCATTACCATCTTTCAAATAAACATGAATGATGATACTTTCATTTTCCAAGTATGCTTTGGCTTCTTCCTCAGAAAACATAATCGGCTCACCGTCTTTAAGTACGACGATATCACCAAAAACGATTGTTGTTTGATCCGGATTGAATCCCACTCCGCTTCTTCCCATTGCAGCTATGATTCGTCCCCAGTTTGCATCCGCTCCAAAAGCTGCAGTTTTCACAAGATTTGAACCGACGATCGTCTTCGCCATCATCTGTGAATCTTGTTTCGTATGCATGCCATGAACATTCACTTCTATCAGTTTAGTCGCACCTTCTCCGTCTTTCGCAATTTGTTTGGCGAGGTTTTCGGAAGTTTGTTTTAATAATTCCAGGAAGATGGACCATTCTGGATGGTCAGGTGTCAAAGGTTCATTGTTCGCTTCTCCATTCGCGAGCACTAACACCATGTCGTTCGTTGAACAGTCGCCATCAACCGTGATTTGATTGAATGTATCATTGGTAATCGAGGATAATGCTTGCTGTAAATCATGTGGTTCAATGACGGCATCCGTCGTAATGAAACCTAGCATTGTGGCCATGTTCGGATGAATCATTCCCGAACCCTTGGCAGCACCGCCCATTTTCACGGTTTTACCGTCGATGATTGTTTCATAACCACAACTCTTCGTTACAATATCCGTTGTTAAAATGGCGGTACCGAAAGCTTCAGCAGCTTCAGGTGTATTTTCTGGCTGCAATGCCTCTATGCCGTTTCTTACTTTCTCCATTTCCATGAATTCCCCTATGACTCCCGTTGAAGCCACTGCAAATGAATGGTCCTCCAAACCGAACTTTTGAGCCGCAAGCTTCCTCATTTCATTTGCATCTTTTAAACCTTGTTCACCTGTACAAGCATTCGCACAAGCACTATTCACTACAATGCCGTGAAGTTTTCCAGTAACGGCAATACTGTCTTTCGTTACATTGATTGGAGCGGCTTGAACGACATTTTGTGTATAAACGGCCGCGGCTGATGCTGGGACATCGGTAAAAATGATGCCAACGTCCTTTTTAGAATAGCGTAATCCTGCATGGACACCTGACGCTTTGAACCCTTGGGGCATTAAAATGTTTCCTTCTTTAATTTGTTTGATTTCTTCAACTGGCTGTAGTGTATTCATTGGTTCCCTCCATAGTTTACGGATATAACGGACTGTTCCATAGTCCTGCCGTTTCTTCTAGTCCCATTAATATATTTGCATTTTGAATGGCCTGCCCTGCGGCACCCTTCACTAAATTATCAATAACCGAAACCACCGTTACCTTACCTGTTCTTTCATCATAATCGACGCCAATGTCGCAAAAGTTCGATCCGTATACTTGTTTCGTGGATGGAAAGCGATCAAGGGGCTGTACTCGGACAAATGGGTGTCTCTCGTAAACCGTTTCGTACAAATCCTTTAATTCAACATTTGAGGTTTCCCGATTTACCTTTATATACATCGTTGCCATAATCCCTCTTGTCATTGGGACAAGATGGGTATTGAAGGAAATGGGCTGTAAACCTGATGACCATCGCCCAAGCTGTTGCTCGATTTCCGGTATGTGTTGATGTTGATTCACCTTATATATCTTAAAGTTCTCATTCATTTCACTAAAATGGGTGACTGCGGAAGGTGATTTACCCGCCCCTGAAACCCCGGATTTTGCATCGATGATCACATCGGCATCCGCACCGGCCAATCCTTCAGTGAATAAAGGGGCAAGACCTAATAGTGATGCGGTTGGGTAACACCCAGGATTTGCAATGATCGTCGCTTTTTTTATAGCTCCGGCATTCCATTCAGCCAATCCGTATACAGCTTCTTCAATAATATGCTGAGGCGCTGCCGGCTTTTTATACCAGTTTTCGTATTCACCTGGAGTTTGAAGCCTAAGGTCTCCTGATAGGTCGATCACTTTAATATCGAGGTCAGAAAATTCCGAAATCAATTGCGATGAAACGCCCGAAGGAGTTGCAAGAAATACAATATCGGATTTTTTTGCAATCGCTTCCGGGTCAATTTCTTCTAATGTATCTTTCATATGCATTAAATGTGCATTTTCTTCATATAAATTTCGACCAAATTGGGATGAAGTATGCAATGATTTTATTTTAAATTGCGGATGATTATTCAAAAACCTTATTAGTTCCATTCCTCCATAACCCGTTGCACCTACTATTGATACGTTCATAAAACCATCTCCTATAATTTCAGGTCCCTCTGTCAATCTTTGATTCTATTATTATAAGACTGAATAAAAATAAAATCAAATGTATTTTTATAAAATTATAAACATGAATTTTAAATGAAATATTATCCAACAAAATTACTAGAATTATCCAAAGCTGTTGACTACTAGGGTTTTTTCCGTTTAAATCAAAGGTAGTAATTGAGTAATGACGGTTTCTGAAAGGTGGTCATATGCATGAATGAATTATCGTTATCCAATCGGATGCAAGCAATTTTAGATAATAAACAACAAATTAAACATATGGAAAAAGGGCGCTACCTTTTTCATGAGAGCACCCCAGCAAGTGATTTGTATTACATTATAAATGGGAAAGTAGAAGTGAGTAAGGTTGTCCCAGACGGTCGGGAATTAACTATACGCATTAGTTCGGAGAATGATTTGGTTGGGGAGACAGTCTTATTTTCTCAAAATCCTAAATATATGATGAATGCAAAAATGATGGAAGATGGTACTGTCGCGGTTATTTCCAAAGAAGCATTAGAAGAAAAAATCGCCGCCGATAGCCATCTCGCAGTCGAGATGATGACATGGTTATCCGCTCAAAACCGTAAAAATCAGGCTAAATTCCGCGATATGCTCCTGCACGGTAAGAAAGGTGCATTTTACTCCACCCTCATCCGTTTATCAAATAGCTATGGCACTGAAGCGGAAGACGGCAAAGTTATCAATCTTCCCTTTACAAACCAAGAACTCGCCAATTTTTGCGGCACATCCCGCGAAGTAGTCAATCGAATGCTCGCTCAATTAAGGAAAAATAATGTCATCTCCATTAAAAAGGGCCGCATTACGATTCTTGACTTTGACTATTTGAAACAGGAAATCGACTGTGAAAACTGTCCAATAGAAATCTGTACAATCGATTGAATCCTTTTCCATAAAAAGCAGCAATACATAAAGCCTTAATGATCTTAATAATGAATGGAGTTTATTTCAGACTAATCCAACCCTAGGACCATTGAATCATTTTCATTACCTGTATCCTAAATAAAAATGCATAAAAAAAGTATAAACATGGATTTCGCCATTGACCGGCATCAGGTCCTGACAACTATACAAAAAAGGGATGGCATAGCTGCCATCCCTTAATTTTTCATTCGGACGGATTATCCGCCAATGAATGACATTTCGATTTTTTCCTGTTTCTTCACCGTTCCCGCTGCACGCTCATCCGAATAGCGGTCGTCCCTACGGTTCCAAAGTGAAATGATGAACCCTGTTAATTCTTCATCGGTCATGTTTGAACGGAGCAATGACTTCAAGTCATGTCCCTTTCCATTGAACAGGCATGTATATAAACTTCCATTAGCAGAAAGACGTGCACGTGTACAACTTGAACAAAAAGACTCGGAAACCGAGGTAATGAAGCCTACTTCTGCAGTAGTGCCCTTATAGCGGAAGCGTTTTGCGACCTCTCCAAAATAATCTTCTTCAACCGGTTCGAGATCGAATTCGGTTTGGAGCATTGCAAGCAGTTCTTTTTTCGTAATGACATTCTTTAACTGCCAGCCATTTGTATGTCCGACATCCATGAATTCTATATAGCGTAATTGAAGGCCCTCATCTTTACAAAATCGGGCCATCGGCAGGATTTGAGATTCATTGGTTTCTTTTTTGACTACCATATTCACTTTAACGCCAAGCCCTGCTTCTTTAGCAGCAGCGATGCCTTCAATTACGGGCTTTATGCCGATATCCCTGCCGTTCATCTTCTTGAAAAGATCGTCATCGAGGCTGTCCAAGCTGATATTCACCCTCTGCAAACCAGCTTCCTTCAAATTTACGGCATGTTTTTTCAAGAAGACCCCATTCGTGGTCAGTCCAATATCTTCAATACCTTCAATTTTAACGAGATTTGAAATCAGAGTGGTAAGATCTCTTCGGAGTAATGGTTCCCCGCCAGTCAACCTTAGTTTTTTTACCCCTAAGCCTGCGAAGATTTTAGAAAGCCTTACAATTTCCTCATAAGATAATAGCTCACTTTTAGGCAGGAACTGAAAATTCTCGTGAAAAATTTCAGCAGGCATGCAATACTGGCAGCGAAAGTTACAGCGATCTATGACTGAAATCCTTAAATCCCTTAGTGGCCTGTCCAATGAATCTTTAATTTGACTGTTCAATTAACCACTCCTAGCCGAAAGTATTAGAAAAAAACCAGACCATAAAAAGTGGCTCCTTGAATGGGTTCACTTTTTTTGACTGGCTTTTCATTTCTATTACATAGTTATTATTTTATACCTAATGCAATTTTAGCATATCTGGACATTTTGTCTTTCGTCCATGGCGGACTCCAGACTATCTTCACGTCCGTTTCCTTGACCTCGGGGATATCTTCCAGAACCAATTTAACTTGATCGACGATCGTCCCAGCCATCGGACAGCCCATTGCTGTCAATGTCATCGTAACGGTGGTCAGACCTTCCTCATCCATATCCACATCATATACCAAGCCTAAATTAACGATATCTATACCAAGCTCAGGGTCAATGACCTGCTCCAAAGCTCCAAGAATAATGTCTTTTGTATCTTGATCCACTTCAATCACTCCTTTTATGGAAAATTTCTAGTTTGTCGCTTTCATCATTATGTCCGTATAAGCATCATAACAGATTTCGAGTGAGTACTTAAGCATTTTGCACAGCAGACAGTAAATGTTTCGCGAACCAGTCCGCTGTCTTAAGCACTCCTTCTCTGCTGACCTTATGTCCAGCCTTAGGGTCAAGGATAAAATCAATTTTTTCATCTGCCTTGCCATACCCTGCTTTGACCCCCTCATAAAAACGGTATGCATGCTGATAAGGTACAACCGGATCTTTGGCACCATGCCAAAAAAGAAGCGGTCGGTCGCAAAGCTTATCCTGATTTAGACTCAAATCAAATGGCTTGAGTTGTTGAATCACCTTCGCAACTTCCTCATCAGTAACTGGGAAATCAACTTTCCTTTTCTTAATCTCCTCCATTTGGAGCTCTGCATACGCGACATATGATGGGTTCCCCATTAAACTGACTCCGGCGGAAATCCATTCATATGCAGCAAGGGCCCCATTAGTAACTATTCCCCCCATTGAAGTACCTGCCACGCCAATTCTGTCGGGATCAATCAATTTTCGGGATAATAAATCATCCTTCAGCAAAGATAAATCCTGGATTGTTTGTAAAACCATTTCCCAAAAACGGGGCATCATTTGAGAATCACTTAAACCGGCTTCCCTTTCCCCATGATGAATCACATCGGGTAGAAGCACACGAAACCCCTTTTCAGCCAATAAATAAGCATAGTGGAGATTATGTTCTTTTGCACTTTGAAAACCATGTATAAAAATAATAAGCGGCAATTCCTGATTGAAAGTGGTTTGTTTCCCTAAGTGCAAGACGGGAATTTGTCCAATTCGTTCTTTTTCAATTATTATCAAGTTAACCCCTCCGAATAATTTGTTCCGGTCTTTTCAATCCATTATCAAAATGGAATTCATTACCTTTAAATTTGAGCTTCGCTTTAATTATCATCATCCTGAATATAGTAATATCATACAGGAATGCATAAAGAATGAAAAAGATTTACATTTACTTTAAAATAGGCTTAACAATATTTGCATATAATGAAATCAAAAAGAACAGAAGGTGTGTACATGACTGAGAAACATTTAATCGTATTGGATCTTGATGGCACTTTACTTACAGATAACAAAACAATTTCTTCAAGGACTAAAAAAACACTCCTAAAACTTAAAGAAGATGGACACGAGGTTATGATCGCCACCGGGCGCCCCTTTCGCTCAAGTGAACTTTATTACCGGGAACTGGGGCTGACTACACCAATCGTTAATTTCAATGGCGCTTTCGTCCATCACCCATTACATACAAGCTGGGGGGTATACCACTACCCACTGGATATTAATGTTGCGAAAGAAATTGTCGAAGCGTGTGATCAGTTTACATATCATAACATCATCGCTGAAGTCCGGGATGAAGTTTATGTCCATTATCATGATGAAAAGTTGATGAACATGTTCAATCTAGGAAATCCGATCATGAAGACAGGTGATTTACGCAATTACCTTCAGGATTCCCCAACTTCGATGCTGATTCACACAGATAGTGAATTCGTAGGGCAGATTCGCCAGCATCTATCCGATGTCCATGCAGAATTGGTCGATCACCGCCGCTGGGCAGAGCCTTTTCATATCATCGAAATAATAAAAAGCGGGTTAAGTAAAGCCGTGGGGCTAAAACGCGTATCCAACTATCTGGAAATTCCTCAAAACAGGATAATCGCTTTCGGTGATGAAGATAATGATTTGGAAATGCTCGAATATGCGGGAACCGGGGTGGCCATGGGAAATGCGATCTCACCAGTAAAAACGGTAGCAAATACGACGACATTGACGAATGAAGAAGATGGTATAGCCGTCTTCCTCGAAGAAAAATTCAATATGAAAGCCTAATTCGTCATTTTTTACCTTCATAATATTCAACTTTCAAGCCAAACTAATATGGACAACAGATCTATTCCGTTGTCGACAACGCTCAGAATCGGAGGAGATAAGAATGGGTAAAAGCAGTAAATCTAAACGATTTGTACAGCAGGGCAAAGAAAGTGTTGCCAGGCATGCCGAAAAAATCCCTTATCACACTACGTTTGAAGAGGCAGAAAAAGACAGGTTAAGAATTATGTCTGAACAAAGCTATGGTGGCTTCTAATGGGAAACAAATTATTTCAAAAGGCTAGGGAATTTGTTGAAGAAGCTCTTCACTCTGAGCATGACGGTGATCAGCATAAAACAGAGGAATTTGTTGAAGAAGCCCTCCACTCTGAGCATGATGGTGACCAGCATAAGACAGAGGAAATCGCTAAAAACGCTCTTTCATCAGCCTTTGCCAATACGAACGAGGCTGAAAAAGAACAATTGCGAGAACTCCAGCAAGAGCTGGAAAATCACTCTAAATAATGTGAAAGCCTCCAGGGATTCCTGGAGGCTTTTGCTTTGTTTTTCATCAATTGTTATTTCTTGCCTTACCGCCTTTTTCACCGATCTCTTTATAAAAATCTTTACCATGGGAGTCAGCAGTGGCTTCCCCGCCCTTTTGTCCAATTTCCTGATAGAATTCCTTATCATGATTATCCGAAGTGGCTTCTCCGCCCTTTTGCCCAATTTCCCGGTAAAAATCCTTGTCGTGATTTTTAGAAGTGGCTTCCCCGCCTTTACGGCCTGCTTCCTGCCTGCTCATTTTTTCGTCGTTAGCCATTTTAATCACTCCTTCATAAGATTTTAAATTGGCGCTACAATATAAGAATTAGCCGTTTTGTAGAGGCAATAAACTTATTACGCCGAAATACCTCCTTTTGTAATAGAAGTGTAATGGCCTTGATTTTTCATTAATATCATTCTCTGCGGAAAGTCCCAACAATTCCTGACGTTTCTATGATGTTTGTGAATGCGTGTGGATCCACTTCCTTGATGATCTTTTCAAGGTCATACAGTTCATACCTTGTAATGACAATCAATAACATTTCCTTAGTTTCGTTAGTGAATGCACCTTTTGCGGGAACCCTTGTAATTCCGCGGACCAATTTAGCATGGATTGCCTGTTTAAGCTCTTCGCTTTTCTTTGTAATGATCATTGCCGTAAGCTTTTCATGACGTGTATGTATCGCGTCCACGACACGGGTCGATGTATAAAGGGTAACAAGTGTATACAAAGCTTTTTCCGGTCCATAAACAGCACCTGCCGTTACAATGATCACGCCATTCAGCAGAAATAAATAAGTCCCTACAGGTTTATCCTTCTTCCGTGAAAGAAGCATGGCGATAATATCCATTCCGCCAGTCGATGCACCGTATTTCAAGGTGATCCCCACACCAACTGCAGCTATGACTCCGCCAAATACCGCATTCAATAATATGTCAGGTGACCAGCGTGTAATCGGGATGATTTCCATAAAGAAGGACATCAAGGCAACGCTGAGGAAACTATAAAAAGTGAAAGACTTTCCTACCTTTCTCCAAGCAATGATCGTTACTGGAATGTTCAATAAAAGCAAGAGAATACCTGTCGATACATTAATAGGAGCAAAAGATCCAATCATCCTCGATAGAAGCTGGGCCACTCCGGTAAATCCGCTTGCATATACGTTTGCCGGTATTAGAAAAAAGTTCATTGCGATGGCATTAAGCAATGCCCCGACCACAACTATGATAATTTTCTTCATTTCACCACTGTACATCCTAAAAACCTCCATTTCACCCTTATTCTATTATCTTTTTACCCTTAATTATTTATTCTATTTACGTAGAGATTGAATTTTTACCGTTACGTGCTACACTAAAAAGTAGAGTGACCACTCATTTTCTAAAAATTGTAAAAAGAAAGCAGGTGTATTATGGCTATCACAATTCTTGCAGATAGTGCATGTGATTTGCCGTTGTCTTTCTATAAGGAAAACAATGTTTCATTAATCCCTTTACAAGTCCATCTTGACGGGGAAACTTATGAAGATTTACTTACCATTAATTCTCACGAAGTCTATCAGGCGATGCTTGAAGGAAAAGCCCCGAAAACATCGCAAGCTTCTCCAGAATACTTTATAGAACTTTTCACACAGTTTGCCAAAGAGAAAAAACAAGGGATATATATCGCCTTTTCCTCCGAGTTATCAGGAACATATCAAACGGCAGTCATGATTCTTAATCAGGTGAAGGAAGAGTACCCTGACGTTGACATTGAAATCGTCAATACAAAATGCGCTTCGATGGGCGTCGGTTTAATTGTAAAGAAAGCAGCCGATCTGGCAGCAAACGGTGCCACTAAAGAAGAAATTCTGGCTGCCATAGAATTCCAAACCCGGCATATGGAGCATCTATTCACTGTAGACAACCTTGAATATCTGGCCCGTGGCGGCCGCATCTCCAAGACATCTGCCCTTGTTGGCGGTTTATTAAACATTAAACCGTTATTGCATGTTGAAGATGGGAAGCTTGTTCCGCTTGAAAAGATACGCGGCAAAAAGAAATTAATCAAACGTGTAATCGAATTAATGCACGAAAGAGGCAAAAACTTAACTACCCAAACGATTGCCATCAGTCATGGTGATGATGAAGCAACGGCCCTGGAATGGAAGGAAGCCATCCAAAATGAATTCGGGACAACCGACTTCATGATCCATACAATTGGCTCCGTCATCGGCGCGCATGCCGGCCCTGGCACAATTGCCCTCTTCTTCTTAAACGATACCCCTGAGAAATCATAAACATACATACTCCCTTCCATAATTGTGAACAATATATATTGATCAGATAATGGAAGGGAGTTTTCACTATGTCCAAAACAACCGATGACAATAAAAGGCCAAAAGATAACCAAGCGAGAAATGCTGAAAAAAATATCGCTTATCAGGAAAACCTTACTGCAGGTAAGCACTCCTATTCAAAGAAAACGGACCATAAATGAAGCGCGGGGCTTGTCCCCTCGCTTTTTTAATTATCGTTTAGATAGTTGTCTTCCTATCATACTTTCTCTATAATAAAGGAAATAAACCCTGCTGGAGGTAAGTGATGGCAAAGGAAAATTCATTTGATATTGTTTCGAAAGTAGACTTTTCAGAGGTAACGAATGCAGTTACCATGGCTATGAAGGAAATACAGACACGCTATGATTTTAAAGGGAGCATAAGCAGCATCACCATTGATAAAGAAGACTTGGTTTTGGTATCCGACGATGAATATAAGCTCGAACAGCTGAAGGATGTTCTCATCAGTAAACTCATTAAACGTGACGTACCCGTCAAGAACCTGGATTATGGAAAATTGGAAGGAGCTTCTGGCGGGACCGTTCGCCAACGGGCCAAGTTAATTCAAGGCATCGATAAGGAGCAAGCAAAAAAAATCAATACCATCATTAAAAATAGCGGCCTTAAAGTGAAAAGCCAGATCCAGGATGATCAAATCCGGGTTACCGGTAAGAACCGGGATGATTTACAAGGAATCATTTCCGCGATTCGGGGCGCTGATCTGTCCATTGATGTACAATTCTTAAATTACCGCTAATTATGATGGCCTCACCTGCTTTGGGTGGGCCTTTTTTCATTTGTTTCAACTGCCCCCATCAGCGCTCATTTCTTATGAATCGCCTTCATTGAACATGGAAAGACTAGTCATGTTCCCTTCAGTTAAAACACATAAACCGAATTTTTATGGGTATTTTTTCCATGTTTTCTTTTTCCTAAAAGAAGGAATAGAAAAAGCGTAGATCATTAAATGGGAGGCGTTTATATCTTGACTACTCAAAACCAAAATCAGAACAAACAAGGATTTCCACCACAACATCAGCAGCATCAACCTGGATTGGAAACAAAAATGGAACCGAACCCTGATTCAGTTAATGCTGCCTACAAAGGAAGCGGCAAATTAAAAGGTAAAACGGCAATCATAACGGGAGGGGACAGCGGAATCGGAAAATCAGTTGCCATTTACTACGCTAAAGAAGGAGCGAATGTGACAGTTGCATACTTGGATGAACACGAGGATGCCAAAGCGACAAAAGAATTGATCGAAAAAGAAGGCCAGAAATGTTTACTCATTTCCGGTGATATCGGTGATGAAGCCTTCTGCCAGGAAGTCGTCAAAAAAACGGTTGATGAATTTGGCGGTTTGGACATTCTAGTCAACAACGCCGGAGAACAGCATGTGCAGACAAGTATCCTGGACATTTCAGCTGAACAATTGGAAAAAACGTTCCGCACGAATATTTTCTCGATGTTCCACTTAACTAAAGCTGCATTGAAGCACCTGAAAAAAGGAAGCAGCATCATTAATACAACCTCTATCACAGCCTATCAGGGCAACCCAAAACTAATCGATTACTCTTCAACTAAAGGTGCAATACTTGCATTTACAAGAGCCCTGTCGAACTCCATTTCAAAAGATGGCATCAGAGTGAACGGTGTGGCTCCAGGCCCGATTTGGACACCGCTGATTCCTGCCTCATTCGGCGAAGAAGATGTTGCCAAATTCGGACAGGATACTCCAATGGGCCGTGCAGGTCAGCCTGAGGAATTGGCACCAGCCTATGTATATTTGGCAAGTGATGATTCATCCTATGTCAGCGGACAAGTCATCCATGTAAACGGCGGGACCGTTGTTAACGGATAAGGCCTTACCTTTTTTCCAAAAGCAGTGGATTTCATAAATTGAAATCCACTGCTTTTACTCTTTCAGGCAGGATATTTCCGGATAACGCGGAATATATATGACTGGGAAGGAGTGGAGTCATTTTTGAAAAATATTGTAGATCCATGGTTCACCGTTCAGGGATTGGACTCAAAAACGTTTGCAATCAGTGAATATGGTCATTGGGAGAAAGTTCATTCCTTTTTATTACTTGGTGAGACCCGGGCTGCGTTAATCGACACAGGATTAGGCATCGATTCGATTAAGCGGATTACAGACCAGCTTACCGATCTTCCGATCATCGTTCTGACCACACACGTTCATGCGGATCATATTGGGGGTCACGGTGATTATGAAACGATTTATGTTCATGGTGATGATGCCAATTGGCTGATTAACGGCATTGAAGGTTTGCCCTTGGAACAAATAAGAAAGAACATGGCCCGGGATATCACATTACCCATACCCGATTCATTCAATCCTGATACATACAAGCCATACCAGGGGTACCCCGATAGACTTTTATCGGACGGGGACACGATTGATCTTGGAAACCGAAGTTTAAGCATTTATCATACACCTGGTCATTCGCCTGGCCACATTTCAATTTTGGATGATGAAACAGGTTATTTATTTACTGGCGACCTGCTTTATTCAGATACTCCCGTTTATGCCTTTTATCCCTCGACAAGCCCTGAAGACCTTGTTAATTCGTTAGAAAAAATCGCAAAGATCAAGGCAGTCTCCAAAATCTATGGCGGTCACAACCAACTAGGCCTCGAACCAAAGATCCTTGAAGAAATCCTTGCAGCCATTCAATATCTTAAAGAGAATCATTTGGTCAGACACGGAACGGGTGTACATGCATTCAAAAGTTTCAGTGTACATTTCTAGATAAAAAAGGCATTGCTTTTACGCAATGCCCTCTCATTCAAAAAGTCATGGCCATTGCACCTTGCTTGATCGATCTGCAGGAATGCCTTTCCACGAAATGATGTGGAATGATGGTCCCGGCAGGAGCATCTCCAGTCTGCAGCATATGAATGATGCCCTTAGCGGCCTGATATCCCAAATCAAAAATATTAATATCTACGGAGGTCAGAGCTGGTAATGACAGTTCAGAGAAAAGAACGTTATTGAAGCTGACGATAGACATTTCTTCAGGAGTGCGCACGCCCATTTCGCGAAGTGAATGCACGATGCCAAGTGCCATGAGATCATCACTGACCACCAAAGCGGTAGGTGGTTCATCGATGGATAGTAACCTTTTTGCAGCGGCTTGTCCCCCTTCATGCAAAAAATCTTCATGCAGGGTATATTCCATTCTTCGATCGATTCCAGCCCTCTCCAATGCCCGTTCATATCCTGATAAGCGATCAATGGTCATCATGAGGGATTCATCACCTCCGATGAATCCAACCCTTTCATGTCCTAGCTTTATGAGGTAATCCGTTGCCTGTTCGGCAGCCAAGACATTATCGTTATCAACATATGTTATCTCCCCGATGTAATCATAGGGTTTCCCAATGATCACAAATGGAAAATCCCTTTCCCTCAAATAGGTCAGAATGTGATCGTCCATCCTTGAATACATCAGGATTATTCCATCCACCATCCCCCCCTGCACCATATTCACTACTCCTTCGTAGATTTCATCTTCTGTTTTTCCCGTGCTTAACAACAGGGAATAATGATTTTCCTGAGCCCCCTCACTTAGACCCTGGAGGATCGTAGGAAAAAAGGGATTTTGATAATAATCATTTGACGAACTTGGCATTACCAAGCCAATGATCCTGGTCGATTGATTGGCAAGACTACGTGCAATGAAGTTTGGATGGTATCCTAATTTCGTCATCGCCTTACGTACCCTTACCTTTGTTTTTTCACTTATCCGAGGATTATTTGCAATCACTCGAGAAACTGTTGAAGGAGCAACATTCGCTAGCTGTGCCACATCTTTTATTGTGATGGCCATGCATTTCCCCTCTCCTTTCTTAGCCTTTATTGACTTCATTTAAAAAAAGGTGAATACCAATAAACACTTCTCTAATATTCGTTTTATATTTATACATTTTGTATGTATTCATAATACACTCAGTTCAATAGTTATATCCATACTTTTTTAATGTTTATTTAATTTTTCAGAAAATACTCACTTTTCCGTTTTTTAACCTAAGTTTAAAATTCAAAAAGAAGCTGATGGATGATCAGCTTCTTGAAAAACGACAGGTCTATTGGAAATTAAGAAGTCAGACGACTAACTACATAGGTTTTAGGCTAATTCCCAATCAAGTCCATAGAATCAATAACGATAAATCCTCGTTTCATATGGACGTAAATCAATAAGGGGGACCTCATGACAATCCTCATAATTAGCCAGCAAGAGTTCCATTTCCCCCCAATAAGAAAGGTCGATTTGATGGTGATTCATACTATAGTTACATACTACCATAACTGAATTTTCATTCATACTCCTTGTATAAATATAAAGTTCAGGGTGATCTTCCCATAATAACTCATATTCCCCATAAACAAGGACCTGATGTTTTTTTCGAAGTTCAATCATCTTTTTATAAAAATGATAAATGGATGACGGGTCATTTTTCTGCTGTTCTACATTTATGGCGCGATAATTTGGATTAACCCTCATCCAAGGGGTTCCTTGAGTGAATCCGCCATTTTCAAGATCATTCCATTGCATCGGTGTTCTTGAGTTATCACGGCCGCTATGCCATATAATGTTCATGATCTCATCATGAGGCCGCCCTTTCGAGGTCTCTATCCTATAAAAGTTTTTCATTCCGACATCATCATAATCATCAATCGAATCAAATTGGACATTTGTCATGCCAATTTCCTGACCTTGATAAATAAAAGGTGTCCCTTGCATGAAAAAGTAAAGGGCCCCAATCATTTTTGCGCTTTCCAACCAATATTGATGATCATTTCCCCAGGTGGATATACTTCTCGGCTGGTCATGATTTTCAAAAAACAAAGCATTCCATCCTTTGTTTTTCAGCCCCTTTTGCCATTTCGTCATCGTTCGCTTTAACCCTTGAACATCAACAGCGTGATTCTGTCCCCTATTCCATAGACCAAGATGTTCAAATTGAAAGATCATATTGAACTTCCCATTCGATTCCCCGACCCATTCTTCCGCCTGCTCTATCCTGACGCCATTGGCCTCACCGACCGTCATGATATCATACTTAGAGAAAGTCTCTTCTTTCAACTCCTGAAGGTAATCCAGAATCCCGTCCTGATTCGTATGCATTTCAAAAGCAGGTACATACTGATGCCAATAAGGATTGGGCATATCCGGAAGGCCTTCACGCTTATGAATATGCGTGATCGCATCAATCCGGAAGCCATCGATTCCCTTATCGAGCCACCAATTGACCATTTCATATAATGCCTTTCGCACATCAGTGTTTTTCCAGTTTAAGTCCGGCTGCTTTTCGGCAAATAGATGTAAATAGTATTGATTGGTCCTTTCATCGAATTTCCAGGCACTTCCGGAAAAGATACTTTCCCAATTATTAGGCTCACGGCCATCCTGGCCATCCCTCCAAATATACCAATCCCGTTTCGGATTATCGCGGGAAGAACGTGACTCGACGAACCAGGGGTGCTCATCACTTGTATGGTTCAAAACAAGGTCGAGTATCACCTTCATCCCACGTCCATGAACATCTTTCAATAACAGATCAATATCTTCGATTGAACCGAATTCATCGGAAATTGCTTGATAATCACTAATATCATAGCCATTATCCGCATTGGGCGATTTATAAAAAGGACAAATCCAAATGACATCTATCCCTAATTCCTGCAGATAGTCGAGCTTTGAAATCAAACCTTTTATGTCTCCGACCCCATCACCATTACTATCCATGAAACTGCGCGGGTAAATTTGATAGCAAACCGCTTCTTTCCACCAGGTCTTATTCATGCTGTAACCTCCCGATCCTGTTTTCCACAAAGCCTTAGGGACAATGTTTGGCGGCTACCGACAATCGAGAGGTATATGATTATTTTGGTTGATTCCGTTTTGAACGTTTAATAACCAAAGCAATGAATATACCAAAAATGAGAAGAACCAATCCTATGACTAACAGGTAAGGAATATTAATAATCGACTTAGGTGACAGCGTATAGACTTCTGTCGTCTCCCTGTCGATTACGATAGAGTAGCTGTTGTCCTTACTGCGGACCAGATCCCCATTCAGCATACCTCTCAACTCTTTATTACTTTCAAGTTCCTTATCAGCAAGGTTTATCGTTTGAGTTTCAGTCGTATTGTTCATGGCGACGACGATCGTTTCATCACCATACACACGCTTGAATACCGAAGCTCCGCCTTCTTCATATAAAAGCTCCATATCCCCTTTTACCAATGCTGGGTACATGTCTCTGAGATCAGAAAGCTTTGTTATATATTCCACCAATTCCTGTTCTGTCTTAAAATTCATCAACTTATGATTATCCGGGGCAATATCGCCATTTAAGGCAATTTCCGATCCATAAAATACGATAGGCACCCCTGGCATCGTATAAAGATACGACAGAGCCATTCTCCATCTGGAGCCTGGATTTTCGTTATGATCGGCTGCATCCTTTGTAAAACGGGGCATTTCCTGTGTGTCCATGAACAATGCCTGATGGGCATTGCCCCCTAATTCATCTTCGCTTTTTGCAAACGCATTAAAAACAGGTTTCAATTCCTTATCGGGCGCAGCAAATGCTTCACGTAGCTCAGCATTCTGCGGATAAGCCATAAAAGCATCGATACCCGTCTCCTTGTAGCTTGAGATCAATTTCGCATCACCTTGAACATCGCCGATTGTATAGAAATTTGATTTTTCAGATTTGACTGCATCCACAAATTCCTTCCAAAAATCTTTTGCTACGTATTGGACTTTATTTATACGGTATCCATCAATATCGGTTTCCGTTATCCACCATTTGGCAGCATCAAGTAAATATTTCCTTGTTTCCTCATTATCTTGATCCAAATCGGGAAGACCATCAACCCACCCTGTTTCCAAATCCGTTTGGCTACCGTCCTTGGAAATCTTTTTTTCTTCATGGAACCAATCTTGTTTTTTTGGATCGGTCAGCCACGCGGATTCAGGCCCTACATTATTTGCTTGAAAATCAATGATCACCTTCATATCGCGTTTATGTGCCTCATTCACGAGTTTTTTAAACTCTTCCATTGTCCCATAGTGTTTATCCGTTTTATAAAAATCGGCCACCCAATCGCCATGATAACCATTTGCATCATTAGCGAAAATCGGTGAAAGGATGATAGCGGTATAACCCATATCTTTTAAATAATTCAGTTTCTTCGTGACACCTTCGAAATCCCCGCCATTAAACGTGGAAGGATCATTCACGTTCGCATCTCCATTATTTTGGGTATCCCCATCGAAAAATCTGTCGACCAATAATGAATATACGATTTCATCCTTCCAAGTTCGTTGTTCTTTTTCAGCTGCTCCTACTGGAATGGCGTAAAAAAGAAGCAGCGGAATTAAAGCGAGTGATAACGCTCTTTTTCTCATATCCGTTCTCCTCCTAGCTATCTCTTTACGCCTTTAAGATTAGCCTTTTGACCCCTTAACGTCAAATCCAATTTATAAAAAACTTTACACTTAAGGGACAAACTGGGGATACTGGTTATGGTTACTGAATTGGAAAAGAGCCGAACACGGTTAACGTTCTTTTTTTATCTTTTTGACCGCTTTATCCAAAGCCCTTTTTGGTTTTGCTTTTTGAGTGGTCATTTCATCCATGGCTGAATTCATCGGTCCCCATACTTTATTCATTTCCGGAATATTCGGCACGGGTTCGGCGTATTGTAATTGTATGCTTAAGGCTTGTGCCCTTTCATTTTCTTTGATTGCGGCATTGTGTTTAATTGATTTATTAGGTGGGATTTCCCCTGTTAAATCAAAACGCTTCATTGCATTATCATCATTAGTCAAATATTCAACTAACTTCGTAGACCAATAAGGGTGTTTTGTGAATGCTGTTACATGCCAGCCTTTGATTTCCATGAACGTTTTCATTGGCTGACCATTGGGCAATTCTGGCATGGGGGCAATTCCTGTATCCTTTCGCTCGGTGAATGAGTTCCCGTCACTCATGATAGAAGCCAATTTACCTTGTAAAAACAACTTCTCGATTCCTGCCTTGCCGCCTTTAGGAATCAAACCCGCCCTATACCATTTTTGGATGTACCCAGCCCCTTTTATGGAACCCTTATTATTCAAACCAATGTCGGAAGGGTCTAACTTTCCATTCTTATCTTTAAATATATAACCTCCCATTCCAGCCATTACTCCATACGAATCATGGAAATCATTCCACTTGGCATAGTAACCATACAAGTTACGCTTTCTTAATTCCTTCGTCATTTTATAAAGGTCATTCATCGTCTCAGGAGCCTTAGCCATCAATTTTTTATTATAAATGAAGACGGAGGTGGTTACGGACTTCGGCAATCCAAAAACCTTATCTTGATACATCTCCCCCCTAATTGAAGGTTCAATGAATGCATTCAATACCTCATCTTTCACCTTCACTTCCTGAATTAAGCCTTCCTTCACGATTTGCCCGACCTTTTCATGGGAAAAAGTTACGACATCTGGTGCCTTTCCATTTCCGATTGGCCCATCTCGACGAAGTCGTTCATACATCCCGGTAGTCATTTCAACCTCTTCATGCTCAACTTTGATTCCATATTCTTTTTCAAAGGCTTCAATCACCGGCTTTAGGGCCTCCGCTTTACCCTCTTCCTCCCAAATGATCAATTTTTCCGGCTTCGCTTCATTGCTGGCTTCGTCGTCTTCTTTTTTCTTATCTTCTTTCACTGCTTTATTTTTATTTTCTAAATCTGAACTGGATCCGCAAGCACTTACACTAACAATCAATAATATGGACATGAACAAATGAAAAATCAGCTTCTTCACTTTCATTCTCCTTTTTGCAATGTTTATTCTATCATGTCCAAAAGCACCAAATAATACTGTTTTTCAGTTCAGTACTTCAAATAAAGCCAATTGATGAAAGCGATACCAAAGCTATTGTTATCATTATATGAACGGCTTTGATTTTTACAACATTTTCCTTGGCGTATTTATTTCCTTGTAGTGATGAACTATTTTTGTTATTTTTTAGTTAATAAGTGCTTCTTTCAATTGAAATTGGGTATATAACCAAAATGAAAAAGCACTTTACCTGGCTTAGTACCACTTCATAGAGACCCTCCTCGTAACAGCCGGAAGTTTCCTTTTTCACAGTCCCAAAACTTATAGAATCGGAGTGGTTTTCATGGAATTTTCATCCATACACCATAGACCTAATGACAATTACGGCTATCCTATCAACACTGAAACCCTACATATCCGCTTACGTACGAAAAAACAAGATATCTCCTCAGTTGGATTGATTTTTGGGGATCCTTACATTTCAAATAATGGTCAATGGCAGTACGAGGAACTTCCCATGAGTCTGTCGGGCAGCGATACCCGTTATGATTATTGGCATATCTATGTGAAGCCTCCCTACCGAAGAATTCGATATGGGTTCAAGGTATCGGCAGAAGAAGAATGCTCCATTTACACGGAAAAGGGCTTCTTCAAAGAGCCTCCCCGAGATCCCGGATGCTATTTCGCGATTCCCTATCTCCATCAAAATGAAGTTTTCGGGGCACCGGAATGGGTCAAAGATACAATTTGGTACCAAATTTTCCCTGAACGATTCGCGAACGGAAACCCCGCCAACGACCCCGAAGGTGTGAAACCCTGGGGAAGTGAAGAACCGGCGGTGGATAATTTTTTTGGCGGGGACTTCGAAGGAATCATTGAACATTTGGATTACCTTGAGAATCTCGGCATCAACGGAATCTATTTCACGCCAATCTTCCATGCCTACTCCAATCATAAATACGATACGATTGATTATCGGAGTATCGATCCGCAATTCGGAACGAAGGAAACATTGAAAACACTAATAGCCGAATGCCATAAACGGAATATACGGGTCATGCTGGATGCCGTTTTTAACCATAGCGGCTACTATTTCCCCCCTTTCCAGGATTTACTCGAAAAAGGGGAGAAATCGAAATATAAGGATTGGTTCCACCCTCACAGCTTCCCTCTTAAGGGAGGGGAAAGGCCCAATTATGAAACATTCGGTTTCTTTGAATCGATGCCAAAATTGAATACGGCAAATCCGGAGGTGAAAGAATATCTGCTCGAAGTCTCGGCTTATTGGATCAAGGAGTTCGATATAGACGCCTGGCGGCTCGATGTCGCAAATGAAGTCGATCAGCCTTTCTGGCGTGAATTTCGAACAACGGTGAAAAATATAAAGCCTGACCTTTATATTCTTGGGGAAATTTGGCATGACTCCATGCCATGGCTTCGCGGCGATCAGTTCGATGCCGTCATGAATTACCCTTTCACCAACCAAGTCTTTCGCCTGGTCGCTTCACAAACCATCAATGCACGCGAGTTCACTGAAGAAATGACAGCCATCTATCACAGTTATCCTACCAATGTTTTTGACGTGACATTCAACCTTCTTGGAAGCCATGATACACCGCGGATTTTCACGGATTGCGGGGAAGATCTAGCTAGAGCCAAGCTCATTCACGCAATCCTGCTTACATTCAATGGCAGCCCTTGTATTTATTATGGAGATGAAATCGGCTTAACCGGCGGCATGGATCCAGGATGCCGAAAATGCATGGTCTGGGAAGAAGAAAAACAAAACACCGAGCTACTCAATGAAATTAAGGCATTGATCCACTTGCGAAAAGAAGAACGGTTACTTGCCAATGACGGGGAGTTCAAATTCCTTGATACAGCCGGAAACGAAAATATCGTGGCTTACCAAAAGTATAATGAAAAACGTTCTGTCGTGATCCTCATCAATCCGACCGATGTCAAGCAATCCTTTACCCTTCCTGTTGATTTGAAAGGACGTACACTAACGGATTTAAGGACGAAGGAAACCACACAAGTTGGCAATTTTGAATTGGGTGGTTATCAATATAAAATTCTCGCAATCAATCATTAGGCAAATGGAAACGGGGCGTTGATAATCATCCGCCCCGTTTTTTTTCACTCGATTATTTGGATATCATATTCTTTGAACCATACATGGGTCTGTGCCAAATGCGCGAGCAATTGTGGCCCTGACATCAATTGGCCGAACCATGGCACTTTAAAAGCCGCACCCTTGGAATCTACTATATCGGTTAGCTTCTGTTTATCGAAAAATTCATGCAGGATCGAATTATTATCCGTCAGTAAGTCTTTCAACCACGCCTGCACACTGTCTGTATATATAGGGTTATGGGTTTTGGGATATGGACTTTTTTTACGATACAATACTTCATCCGGTAATAACCCCTCCAAAGCCTTCCTAAGAATACCCTTTTCACGGTTGCCTTCCATTTTCATTTCCCAAGGAATGTTCCATGCATATTCAACAAGGCGATGATCGGCAAATGGCACGCGCACCTCTAGACTTGCCCCCATACTCATCCGATCCTTCCGGTCAAGGAGCGTCGTCATGAACCATAATAAATTCACATAGAAAAGCTCTCTCCGCTTTGCCGCTATACCGCTTTCCCCTTCCAATTTAGGCGTTTCGGCAAGGGTGGCCAAATAAGCTTCCTGGGCATATTCCTCCAGCTTCAATTTCTCGCGCCATCCCGTTTTCAATAAAGATACCCGCTCATCCGTAGATCTCATCCATGGAAAACCAGCACGATTCAAATCATCCTCACGGTGAAACCAAGGATAACCTCCAAAAATTTCGTCCGCACATTCGCCGGACAGGCCTACGACAAAATCCCGCTTGATTTCCTTACAAAACCAAAGTAAAGAGGAATCGACATCCGCCATGCCTGGGAGGTCCCTTACAAGGACAGCTTCCGTTAAATAATTTGTCAGCTGCTCTTGAGAGATGACCGATGAATGGTGAACCGTGTTAAAACTATCCGACATCTTTTTAATCCAATACCCATCGGAGTTTGGCTGAAAATCATTTGCCTTGAAATAACGCTCATTATCCTCATAATCAATGGAATACGTATGAAGCTGGCCTTTCCCTTCTTTTTGATAGGCATTTGCAGCAATGGCCGTAATTGCGCTTGAGTCAAGCCCTCCTGATAAGAAGGTACAAAGCGGAACATCAGATACAAGTTGCCGCGTCACTGCATCTTCGACAAGGAAGCGAACCCTCTCGGCCGTCTCGTCAAGCGTATCCCGATGTTCTTCGCTTTTCACATTCCAATATCTCCAAATCCGGAGGCCTTTCCTTGATAAAGTAAGCGCATGGGCAGGCCTTAATTCCTGGATATCATGAAATACGCCTGAACCTGGCTTCCGGGATGGACCAACACCAAAAACTTCAGACAACCCTTCGCGGTCAATCTCCGTTTTAACATCCGGATGGGCCAGAATCGCCTTCAGCTCCGATCCGAAAATGAACCCGCCGTCCCTTTCCGCATAAAAGAATGGTTTTACCCCCATGCGATCTCTTCCGACGAATAATTTCTGTTCCTTTTCATCCCAAATCGCAAACGCAAAAATCCCATTGAACAAGTCAATGCATTTTTCTTTCCATTCTATATAAGAAGTTAGCAAAACTTCTGTATCAGAATGACCGTTAAAGGAATATCCTTTTAATAATAGCTGTTTACGAATATCCTCGGTGTTATATAGCTCACCATTATAACAAAGCGTATATCTGCCGTTTTCATGATTTTTCGTCATCGGCTGTTTTCCGCCTTCCGCATCGACAACCGTTAACCGTTTATGACCAAAGGCAACATGGGCTTCGCTCCAAACATTATCTTCGTCAGGCCCCCGCTTTGCCAACGTTTTTGTCATGTTTTCCAGCGTTTTCGTTTTTGTCCGTAAATCTTTTTGAAAATGCACCCAGCCTGTTATCCCACACATTTTACACTTCATCCTTTCTATCCGGACTATCAAAAATATATTGGCTCCCTGTCTTAAAAAGATTTACAGTCCCTAAGTATCGCTCAGCATCATTCCGTAGGGCCACCTGCCAACAACGCCCGGCGTCGTTAATGAATTGTTGAGCAAAGCATCCCGTGTTAAACATAGCCTATGCAAAGACGGAAAGATGGTTATTTGTCCATAATATTTTAAAATATACAGTTATATTTTCATTGGATTTTGACTAAAAAGTAGGTGAGGATTCCACTATTGGAGGTATATGTATGAGTCAGCAACAACGAACTAAGTTAATGAATAGGCAAACAAGAGCTTTTACCGAAGGAACAGTGGAAAATATCAATCAACAATGGATTTTTTTCGATGATGAAACAGATGAGGCCTGCTCCATTGAAGACCACGTTGACAGCATCATCGAAGTGTACAGGGGCGGGCGCTGGCAGCAAGGAGTAATTGAGGAAGAGGGAAAGATCCTGCTTCATCGGGAAATCACCTTCTTAAGGGAAAATGAGCCCATTCGGATACGCAAAAAACTGCTCTACTCTTTTGAACGTTTATTGGAAGAATTGAACGATGATTCCTTTTTCCAATTTGTAACGACATTGAATTCACTTGATTTTTCTATTTATGATTGTATATATAGCTATAACCAGCTCACTTTTTTAAGGGCCGTCCCAAACCAGTCCGGCGTGAATTTCTTCACCTTTGATAACGAGAGCCAAATTTGTCTCGTTCAGCACCATTTTTCTTACGGGAAAAAGGATCATGATCGTTTTGAATTCACCCTGAACACCGGAAAAAGGATCGTCATTGAGAAAGTGAATTCACAATAACGGGTAAAAAAAAAAACGGGTAAATGAGATTTCCTCATTTACCCGGTCTTTAATTCTGTATTAAAAAAAGTCCATTCCTTGTGGCAGTGAAAGTCCTAAATAAAGGACGAATACAAGCGCTACGATGAACAATATCCACATGGCACCTGTGCTTTTTCTTTTTTTCGTACGGACCAGCACCATTTCCATCGCCGCAATCACGATGATTCCAACAATCATTTTTACTGCGTAAGCACCAAAATCAGTGATCAGCATGCCGCCAGTAAGGAAAATCAATAGATAGAACAACCGTGTTATCATATGTAGCATTTTCGCTTTCGGGTTTGCACCTTTAAGCATCGAATATGTGACAAAGAAAAGAATGATTCCGATAACCCAAGCTGTAATATGCATATGTGTCATTTTTTTGCCCCCTCGTTCAGTTTCCATTTCATCATATCATAGGCTTTTACAAAAAAACAAAGCTAAGTATCCACCTGAATGGGTAAAACCAACAATTTAATGAACATCATTTACATTTCTTCTTAACTTGTCCCTACCTGCGCATGACCGGCTTTTTACCATACGTAAAAAAACGCCATATATATTCAACCGGTCCGTATTCATAAAGGCCCATCCACAATAAGGAAAGCAGGATTTGCAGGCAAAACAGGGCTATTAGAAAAACAAATCCTGTCGTATATGAGACTGATCCATATAAACCAAGGCCATATGAATAAAAAATGCCCGTACATACCATCGATTGGAACAAGTAATTGCTCATCGACATCCTTCCGATATACGAAAGCGGATGTAACAGGCGTGAAGCCCCTGCCCGTTCCGCCAAAAGCGTGATTGCCGTGATATAAAAAATCGTAAGTAACGGTCCTCCCAAATAATCCTGGACGAATATCGTTCCAAAATGGTATACCGTCACATATGGCAGCATCTTAATTGAAATGCCCAATAGCAAGCTTACGATCGATATCGCTTTCAATTGTCGTTTATATTGGGTTGGATTTTGGAGAAAGCCTTGTTTTGCCACGCCTGCTCCCATTAAAAAAAACGGAAAAATCGATAAAAAAAGGATAATGGCATTTAATGGGTTGTTCACCATATACCAATCCAACGCCCTCTGACTCATCAGTTCCGTAAATGTACCAGATTGATAAACTTCCAAAGACTGTTTCATCATCGCCGAATCAGTCGTGATCGCCATCCCTTCACTATCAAAAGTGCCCATTATAAGAAATAGAGAACCCAATATTGCAAAAGGCAGGACATAACAAACCGAGCCAAGCAGAATTAAATTCCGGCCCTTCATCTTATAAAAAAACAAAAGTGCAAACCCAAATACTGCATAATTAATGAGGATGTCCCCATGCCAGATGAAGAAAGCATGAATACAGCCAAGTATCAGCAGGAAACTTAGCCTTTTGATATATAGTAACGGAAATGAAATACCCTTTTCTTCACTCCTTACTGCCAAAATGATTGCCCCGAAACCGAACAGAAAGGAAAATAACGGATAAAAGCTGGCCTGTGCGACTATATCACTGAATCTGTACAAAATCCCATCCCATCCTCCTGCCCACCGCTCGGCACCATCTATGTACAAGAGCGGGGAGTGGAAAGAAGGCATATTCACTAAAAATATCCCTAAAATGGCTAATCCACGTAAAATATCGATGCTTACGACCCGTTTACTTTCCTGCAATGGTACCATTGCGCCCTTCATAGGTACACCCTCTTTCATTCATACAGATTTAACATCTTTTCTATATCTCCATTGCATCACCTTTAACTTTCGTGACCGCTTTGTGCTTTTTTATCAATATGACAAACAAGCTGCCCAATAAGCAAAAGATTCCTGCAAGGAAGAATGCCCATGTATAGGAGTTGAATATTTTGAAGATAAGCCCTCCACCGTACGCCGCCACTGCTGCACCCACCTGATGGGCCGCGAATATCCACCCGTATATGATCCCGCTTTTCTCCATGCCAAATACTTGCCTTGAAATGCTTATGGTCGGAGGAACGGTCGCTATCCAATCCAAGCCATAGAAAACGGAAAAGATAATCAATAGACCGATAGAACCTTCATTTAATGCAAAAGGAAGTAATACGAGGGAAGCACCCCTTAGAGCGTAATACCAAAACAACAGCCAACGGTTATCAAAACGATCTGATAGCCATCCGGATACAGTCGTACCAATCAAATCAAAGATTCCCATGAAAGATAGCAGAGATGCTGCCGTCACAACCGGTAAACCAAAACTAATGCAGTAAGAAATGAAATGTGTCCCGATCAACCCGCTCGTTGAAAGTCCGCATATAAAAAAGCTACCTGCCAATAACCAGAATTCCTTCACTCTCACTGCTTCAATCAACGACTGAAAAGCCATGGCGATGGGATTCTTATTTTGGACTATAACAGTCTCCTGCTTTTCCTCTTCCAATCCATATGGAAGAGTCCCGACTTCCTTCGGATTGTTTTTCATGAATAAAAGGATGATTGCCAGCATGATCAAGCTAAGGAACAAAATTAATCCAATCGCCCATCTCCATGAATAATTCTCAATGATGATGGCTAAAACCGGAAGCAAAATGAGCTGGCCCGTGGCCGTACTTGCCGTCAGTATCCCGACCGCCAGCCCCCGCCTCTTCTCGAACCAACGATTTGCCACATATGGGCTCAATACCGTTAAAAACACTCCAGAACCCAATCCAATGATAATTCCCCAAATTAAAATGAGCTGCCACTCATGCTGCATGAAAAAAGTGAGGAGAATCCCTGCCAATAAAGTGGACATGGCCGATACCATCATTTTCTTCAATCCAAGCACTTCAATTAGTGCGGCCATGAATGGACCCGATAATCCATAAAGAAAAAGACTTATGGCAAAGGCTAAAGAAATGACGGACCGGTCCCACCCGAATTCATTTTCAAATGGTACGATGAATACTCCCGATGATGACCTAACGATTCCGGCTACAATAATCGAGAAGAATGTTATGATTAAAATGACCCAGCTATAATGAATACGTTTCATTGATCTCCCCCACAATCCAAAACTGTTAAAATCAACATAATGAAAAAAGAAAAATTATAATAATTTGAAATATTTTATAATAGTAACACTTTATCGTTAAACAAGAAGCTTTTTTTCAAAACAAATTCCAGTGTTCCTGATTGACCTTCCCTTATCCAACAATGGCTTGAGTTAGCGGCTTACATATCAGTGTCCACCTCGATCCTCCTTTCATCAGGATCGATATCTGCATAGCTTAATATGAAACCGAATTTAAACTGCAACAAAAAAATGCTGTTCATTTCTGAACAGCGTTAGCGAGCTTCAATTAACGAATCTGCCTGTTTTCCCCTTAGATTCCCAATAATCATTACGGAGATG
Organism: Peribacillus sp. AS_2; assembly: GCF_026891895.1. Lineage (NCBI taxonomy): Bacteria > Bacillati > Bacillota > Bacilli > Caryophanales > Bacillaceae > Peribacillus > Peribacillus sp. AS_2. Next base: position 444,577 of record NZ_JAPTGA010000003.1, on the reverse strand, counting down.
GATTTTTTGTATTTTCCCCGATGCCGTTTTTGGAAGCTCATCGACGAACGACACACTGGTAACTGATTTAAAATGAGCTAATTTTTCCCGTGTGAAGGCCTTTATATCATCCACTGTTAATTCCACGCCCATTTTTGGCACGATGAAGGCATGCGGTGTCTCTCCCCACTTTTCATGCGGAACGGCAATGACCGCCGCTTCAAGAATGTCCGGATGTTCGTAGAGTATTCCTTCCACTTCTATTGAAGAGATATTTTCTCCGCCACTAATGATTATATCCTTTTTGCGGTCTACTATATCCACGTTCCCGTTTTCATCGATTGTGGCCATATCCCCTGTATGCAGCCATCCATTTATCAGTGTCTGGCTGGTCGCTTCTTCATTTTTCCAATAACCTAACATCACTCCATGGCTGCGGACGATAAGCTCGCCAATATCCACGCCATCATGGGCAACTTCCTCACCATCGTCATGGATAACCTTTACCTCACTGCCTATGATGGGATATCCGGCTTTCGCCTTCATTCTGTATTTTTCTTTTTCCGGAAGATCATCGAATTCAGAACGAATCAGCGATATCAGACTGACAGGTGTTGATTCTGTCATTCCGTAAATTTGAATGAACTCCCAGCCTAACTCTTTTTCCACCCTTGTAACGAATGCAGGAGGCGGAGCGGAGCCTGCAACGACGATTCGGATATCCTGCTCGATATTCGGGACATTCCGCTCATAATATTGGAACAGTGAATTCAGAACCGTCGGTGCCATATGCATGATGGAAACCTTATGCTTTTGCAGTGCATCAAATATCATTTCTGGGCTGGTTTTCCTCAAACAAACTTGAGTGGCACCATTTGCCGTATAATAAAATGGCGCCCCCCACCCATTCACGTGGAACATCGGCAGTACGTGCAAATATGTATCGCGGTCATTGACCCTGAAATGATGCATCGCACCCAGGGCATGTAAATAGTTGTTGCGGTGAGTCAGCATCACCCCTTTGGGATTTCCTGTGGTCCCGCTCGTATAAAGGAGACTCGAAACATCATTTTCATCCACTGACTCCCGGTTGAAGCACTTGTTATCATAACGTTCCAGCCAATGGCTGTAATCGGTTTCATTTATCTCCTCATCCTTATAATGAACGATTATGTGCTCTACCGATTCAAGTTTTTCCTTGACAGGGGAAATTAGATGATACAATTCCTGATCTACGAAAAGGACCTTGGACTCACTATGGTTCAAAATGAAAACATAATCTGCAGGCTTCAAACGGATATTCAAGGGAACGATTACAGCACCAAGTTGAAATACTCCATAAAAGCCTTCAAGCATTTCAATTGAGTTAGGTGCCAAATATGCCACCTTATCACCCTTTTTGACACCGAAATCCCTTAAACCATTTGAAAGCTGGTTTACACGGCCATTCAGCTCTAAGTATGTTAAAACCTTGTCATCTCCAATGATGGCTTTCTTATCTCCATATAGTAAGGCTGCTCGATCTAAGAAATGCGATAATACTAATGGTACATTCATTTCCTCACCTCAATTTTATTTGAAAATTCTGAATTAGTATTATATTACCATATCTGTTATCAAACTTTCAATAATATCTACAATTGTTATATAACAATATATTGATAGGCAAATGAATCACATCAATCATTAGTCAACATACAATACATTGAAACTTCCCTTCAGTGATAGGCTCATGGCCTGAAATTCAAGGGGAAAACCAGAATAAAAAAAGGGTGATTTTCTTGCCGGCCATCGTAGGAATCGTTCAAGTCATCAACGTCGGTAGCAGTGGTATTGTCCATATTGGTGACGTCTTTAAAATTAGTCCATATGCCACTTCAAAAACGTTTGCAGGTGCTGGCTCTTTCAATACAGGTGAATCCATATCCCTCTATAATGCCTATAGCACCACGAATACAAATGATACAGATGGTGTTGATCAGCCACTGGTCTTAAATCTCTAATGTTTTTAAGAAAGGAGTCAGTATGATCTTCAATATTCACCAGACCATACAAATCAATATGATAAAAATTGAAAGCATCTCCAATTCATCCGTTTTTCAAATAGGAAGTGCCGGGGTGATTAAACCATATTCCACATTAGCCAATACCGGTGGATTCACTGAGCCTGCTCCCCAACTTGAAGCTGATGTAACCCCATTACCCAGTTTCGTCCCATTTACATCCTCCTAGTTCATAGGCATTCACCTACATCCAACTTTTTCATATACTGTCATATATGAAATTAACATATTGTGAAGGTGAGGTGTTGAATCGTGAATCAGGATCTATATTCATATTCCATACAAATGCAGCGTTTTCTTGAAGCCCAGGATAAGCGGATCATGAAACTTGAACACGAACTCAAACGCCTGACAGATGAACTTGCCGAGCTGAAAAATAAACCGCCAATCCATGTTGATAAAATTGAATATAAATTCGATCAGTTAAAAGTCGAATCTTTGGATGGAACATTGAATATCGGTTTAAATCCAACTGACCTTAACAACATAGATGAATTTGCCGTCAACAACCAACCTGTTCAGCCTGCCCCTAACCTATTTCCAGGCAGGGAAATCGTCGTCCAGGAAATTCACAACGATATCCTTTCAGACTTGGAAAATATGATCAACAATGCGGAAAACCAACTGAAAACATCATTGGAACCCTCATATCATGACTTCATTAAGCAAGATGTCGAACGCCAGCTTCATCAACGTATCAATATGTATTTCGATAATCTCTCTTATGCGGAACGTGCACCGCAGCAACGGGATAATGTCAAGGAGAAGATCAGGGAAAAGGTGAAATCCGATATTCAAACTGCATTATTACAATTCATTACCCATTCACAAGCCGAGACAGGAGGAAATCCAAATGGAGTTTAATGTAACCAATCATCAGCTTTGTGTAGGAGATATCAAAATTACCGGTGTAGCAAGCTCTGCTTTATTTCTAATTGGGGATGTCCAAACGGTCCAACTTTCTTCTGCATTCGATACCCCGCCGGAATCCCTGATCATCGGGCCATTCGTACCGATTACTCCAGAAGGATAAATAACATGTTTTCTAGAATATCAAAAGTAAAATCTATAGCATCCGACACGGTATCATTCAGCTCCGCCATGCAAATCGGGGATACTTCATATATAGATGGAAATGCCCTGGCTATAGCCGTTCAGAAGAAAAGTGAAACTTTCCACTCAGTCGATATTCATTTCAATGACTATGACATTTTTAAGAGACCATTTTATATCCCAAGATTGAATGAACCAGTCATATCAAGTTTTTCAAATCCGAATCCCTTCATACGGGTCGGCAATATCAATATAATCGGGATATCATCCTCATCTGTGGTGGGTGTGGGGAACGTAGGCCATGCGCGTATGGAATCAAGAGTTAAACATATTCGGGAGGTGCCTAAAGAAAACGAAGAGACGCCAATCGAGGATTCAACCAACAACACTTAAACTTTTAAAGGAGGGGTTCATATGCCTGCCATTATCGGCCCGGTTCAAGTATTTAATGTCGCGCAAGGAAACCTGTTATTCGGTGATTGCGCCGTCATTTCCCCTAAGTCTTCCTCCAAATCCGTTTACGGATCCGGATCAGGGAACACAGCTGCAATCACCTTCACGGCTAATGGCCTGAACGGTAGCAATGTCCTTGATGTCAATGGGGTCGACCAGCCCATTACGGGGAATAATTAGTCAAAGAAAAAAGCCTCCCATTTCCAGGGAGGCTTTTACATTCGGACTATTTTTCTAACATGTTGAATACTTGCTCGACATCTTTGTCTCCCCTGCCTGATAAATTAACGATCAGTATATCATCCCTTGTTAACTCTTTAGCGAGCTTCATGGCGTGAGCCAGGGCATGTGAGCTTTCGAGAGCCGGAATGATTCCCTCTGTTTTGGATAATACCTGAAAAGCCTCAAGAGCTTCTTCCCCTTTTACCGTCACATACTCCGCTCGTCCGCTTTCTTTCAAAAAACTATGCTCGGGCCCCACGCTCGGGTAATCCAAACCTGCAGCTATAGAGAATGTTGGTTTTGGTTCTCCTTGTTCATCCACTAACGTCAAACTTTTGAATCCATGCAATACTGCCGGGACACCTTGCGAAATACTTGGGGCTTCTATCGGTTCAACACCAATTAAACGGACATTTTCTTCATCGAGATAATGAGCAAAAGCACCGATCGCATTACTTCCCCCTCCTGCACAAGCAATGATGGCAGTTGGCAGTTTTCCTTCCTTTTCAAGGATTTGGCGTTTTGATTCTTCACTTATGATTGATTGGAAATGTTTAACGATCGTTGGATATGGGTGTGGCCCCACTGCTGAACCAAGCAAGTAAAAAGTATTTTCATAGTTTTGCACCAAGTCATTCAATGCCTCATCAACAGCATCCTTCAATCGACCCTGTCCCTTTTCGACAGCTACGACTTTTGCCCCCAGCAATTCCATCCGAAAAACATTCAATGCCTGCCTCTCCGTATCCAGCTTACCCATATAGATCACACACTCCATGCCAAACATCGCACATGCTGTCGCAGTCGCCACACCATGCTGTCCTGCTCCTGTTTCTGCGATGATGCGTTTAGCACCCCTTCGTTTAGCGAGCAGGATTTGTCCGATCGCATTATTAATTTTATGAGCACCTGTATGGTTCAGATCTTCACGCTTCAAGTATATTTTTGCACCGCCAACCTTTTCCGTTAAATTCTTTGCAAGTGTTAACGGGTTTTCGCGTCCGACATATTCTTTCAGATAATATCGGAACTCCTCAATGAATTCCGGGTCATCCTTATATTTCAGGAATTCCGTTTCTAAAATATCCATAACTTCCTGAAGTTCACCCGGTATAAAGCTTCCACCGAACTCACCAAAGTATCCCTTGCTCTTGATCTCACTCGTCATACTCTTCTCTACTCCTTTAAAAAGGTATTTTTCTCCACTAGTATATAGTAAGCATTTACACCTTTTCAAACTATTCTGTTTATTCAATCGAAAAGAAGCGTCCCACATCAATGGGACACTTCTTCTCTCTTATACTTCCAATAAATGCGAGCCGTCAAAGAAAAACAAGTAACGGCCGGTTACCTTCTTATTCATTATTCCCTCAACAGCCCTCGTATAAAGCTGAAGCTGCATCTGGTATCGATCGGCAAGAATCCCTTTAGCCCCTTCGTACCCGCTTGTAAAACGGCCGGTGATCGTATCCGTTTTATAGTCGAGAAGCACAAGACCTTGTTCATCCTCAAAGATACAATCAATCACCCCTTGGATAAGGACTTCTTCATCTCCAGCTGTCCAATCGCTGTAAGCTTCCTTTGCAGGCAGCGACATCGTAAATGGCACTTCACGGCGAATGCTTTCGGCCCTCTGCATTCTTTGGCCGATTTCACTATCGAAGAAATCGACGATCGTCTCCGGATCCACAGCTTCTTTCTGTTCCTCCGTCAACAGCTCACGTTGAATCAGATCAATGATCAGTTGCTGAATCGATTGAATGGTAATCTCTTTAGATAGATCAATATGCTGCATGACTAAATGTGTAATCGTACCCCTTTCAGCAGGAGTCAGTGACTTTTCTTGCATGAAAGTCGGCCGCTTCGTGATAGGCCGCTTAAATTTACGCAACAGCTCTGTGGAGCTTTGCTCGTCCTTAAGTTCATATTGACGTTTTAATTCAGAAACGGATTGCTTGGAACGATACACCGTCGCCTCATGCTCGGGGTACTCCCATTCCAGCTGTTCCTTGATATCATCATAAAACTCGGAAACGATGCCGACCTTCTCCGATTTCTGGACATGTTCAAGCATTTGCTCTTGAACCAGTGCCTCTTCCTCATCCAGAACAGCAAGCTCTTCACTTGGAATGACGGAAATGGACCAATTCGATGGATGCGACTCCATTTCCAGGCCAAGACCTGCAGCACCAAGAGAATCCCGATGTCGGACAAGGGATGGACCAATCCAATCAAGATAACTTTTTGCACCTGCCCGTACATAGTCCTTCAATAGCCAATCTCCATGTGCCGCATTACTTTCCCAGTTCTGCTGCGTTTTTTCTGCATCATTGATACTGGCAATCAAATAAAGCTTTTCCTTAGCCCTTGTTAGCGCCACGTAGAGGACACGCATCTCCTCGGCAATTAATTCAAGCTGCTTTTTTTTCTTAAAAGCCAATTGAGGGAGGGATGGATAAGTTATCCGTAATTCGGAATTCACGTACTTTGCCGCAAAGCCATAATCTTTATCCAGTAAATAGGACTTTCGTAAATCCATCATATTGAATTGCTTGGAAAGACCGGCAATGAACACGATCGGGAACTCAAGCCCCTTTGACGAGTGAATTGTCATCAGCCGGACTACATCTTCCTGTTCCCCTAAAGCCCGAGCTGCCCCTAAATCATCTCCACGTTCTTGCATCCTTTCTATGAACCGCAAGAAACGGAACAGACCGCGGAAAGAACTTGCTTCATATTGCCTTGCCCTGTCATACAGCGCTCGTAAATTGGCCTGACGCTGTTTGCCGCCCGGCATCCCACCTGCAAAATCATAAAACTGCGTTTCGCGGTATAGGAGCCAGATTAGATCTGATAATGCCTCCTGCCTGGCAAGCTTCCGCCACTTCACTAGTTTTTTATAAAATGCAGAGGCTTTTTCATAAAGCCCCGGATGTTCTTCAGGGTCACTCTTTCTGTAAAAATCAGCTAGTGCTTCGTAATAGCTTCCTGTATGGAATAAACGCACCTTTGACATCTCTTCTTCATCCAACCCGACGATAGGTGAACGGAGAACAGAAGCCAATGGGATATCCTGTTGCGGATTATCAATCACCTTCAATAAGGAAATCATGATGGCCACTTCGGTCGCTTCAAAATATCCCGTGGATAAATTAGCATATACTGGAATTCCCTGCTTTTTAAATTCCTCCATGATTTGCGGTGCCCATGGCATTGAACGAAGAAGAATGACCATGTCCCGATAAGTGGCAGATCGGTACCTTTTGGTTTTCGTATCATATATCCGATGCTTTTCGCTTATAGCCTTTTTAATGAGCTTGGCCATCTGCCTTGCTTCGAGCTGCGCTTTTTCAAGCTCCTCGGCTTCAAATCCGCCATCATATCCTTCCATTTCCGAATGAGCTTCAGGATCGGCTGCTCCATCAATTAAATGGAGTTCGATCGGGTATGGATCGTCTTCGGGATATGGGGCACCTTTTTTCAATTGGGCATCTTCATCATAATCAATCTCACCGACTGTAATGCCCATCAACTGTTGAAATAAGAAATTGGTCCCATCAAGAACTTCCTTTCGGCTCCGGAAATTGCGGTTTAAATCAATTTTCAGTCCGGAATCAACACCGTCATGGGTAAATCGTGTGTATTTTCCAAGGAAGAGATTCGGTTCTGCAAGCCTGAACCGGTAAATGGACTGCTTGACATCGCCTACCATGAAAAGATTCCCATCATATTCTCCGTCAGCCGTCACCAATTTTAAGATCGATTCCTGAACCAGGTTCGTGTCCTGGTATTCATCCACTAGTACCTCTTTGAACTGGTTCCTGTATTCGATGGCTGCCGCTGAAGGTTTTCGTTCACCATCCACTGTTTCCCCTGTCAAAATTTGAAGACAATAATGTTCCAAATCGGCGAAATCCACCAAGTTCTTTTCTGCTTTTGCAGCAAAGAATCTTTCGTCAAACCGTTTAACAAGCATTACAAGTGTATCGACATAACCCTTAAGCTCCCTTAAATCCCGCAGGTAGCTTTCCGGTTTCCGGGAAAATAACTCTTCCTGTAACGATTTGATGATCTTCTTGGCCTTATCCCGGTACTTGGTAGCCTCATCAGCCACTTCCTTGATAAAATCTGCACCGGTAACGCGTTTTGCCGTCCCGAATTTCACGTTTTGGATTTCCTCATAAAGTGCATTCCACGATTGGTCCTTCACTTCCGAAAGTTTAGCAACCAGTGCAAGATCGGCTAGATAGTTCTCAGCCCTTGGAGCCGGCCCCCCAGGGATTTTTGTCAATGCAAGCGAGCGTTCCAATAAATCCCTGGCCGTGTCCAATTGTAAACCAATATCGAACTTCAATGAATCGATAAACGAAAGATCATCAATCCCATCATCATCTGCCAGCTCATACATGCTGGCGGCACCATCGAGCCATCGGTCCGGGTTTGGATTCGATTGCGAAAAATCATGCAGCGACCGAACGATATTCTGAAGTGCATCATCATTTCGATCGCTTGTGAAAGCATCGACCAAATTAAAGAACTGTTCGTTATCACTTTGCCCATACTGCTCCTCGAAAAGCTCTTCCAACACTTCATCACGGAGCAGCTGGATCTCCGTTGAATCTGCAATCCGGAAGCCCGGGTCGATATCCGTCAGATAATAATACTTCCTGATCACCTCTAGACAAAACGAATGGAGTGTGGAAATCGAAGCACGATTAATCAAGCTCAACTGCTTACGTAAATGCTGTGAATGCGGATTATCATCGATCGCTTTTTCTAATGCCTCACTTACCCGATGGCGCATTTCGGCAGCCGAGGCATTGGTGAATGTAACCACGAGCAGTTCATCAACATCGATTGGATCTTCTTCTGAAATGACTTTTTGAATGATCCGATTGACCAGTACCGCTGTTTTCCCTGAACCCGCAGCGGCCGCAACCAGGATGTCCTGATCTTTAGCCCATATTGCCTTCCATTGATCTTCCGTCCAAGTCACGTCTCCTGGCAGAGCAGGAATTTTCGTTTTACTCATCGCTCTCCCCCTCTCCCCTTAATAGCTCAAGAACGTCATTTTGTTTCTTCTGTGCCAAATTCCTGAATTGGTTCTCCTCCAGTGACTGGTCGAATTGGCATACAGATTTAAAGGAACAGAAGGTACACGGCGTTTTTTCCTTTAATTTGTATGGAGTAATATCCACATCACCATCGACCATTCGATCTCCAGCCTCCTGATAAATACGGCGCACATGATGATTCAAAAGGGAAAACTCCTCCCTGCTGGCAACTTTGGAAGCCGCCAGGAGCGATCCGTCCTTTTTAAATCCAGCTGGAATGATATCCGACTTACCAGAGTTTTCAATATCAAGCGAGGTATCCATCAACTGAATGACATTTGAATGGTCCAGTACAAGTCCATTCATTTTAAAGCTTTTATAAATTTCTTCTTCAATTTTATCCAAACTGAGCATTCCCTTTGATTTGACAACGGGATTATGCACATGAAAATACAAAACTCCGGCTGGAATCGCTTCTTTTCCAATCAGCGACTTGGAATGGGTGACGACGATATCTAGGTATGTCAACATTTGCAGCGCTAGTCCATAATATACTTCACTCATGTTCAGTTCCTTTTCACTCGACTTATAATCGAGCACACGCAAATAGACACCCTCATCTTCTTCCGCTTTATCCACGCGGTCGATCCGCCCGATCAATTCCATCTTCGTACCGTTTTTCAATGTGAAAGAAAGTGGCGGCAGCTCGCCATTTTTTCCGAATCCAAGTTCTAATCCAATCGGAGCAAAACCGCTCGCCTTTGCATGTTCACTTAATACGATCGAGGCACGTCCAATCACGTGTTCGAGTTTCCTGCGTAAATAGTGATGGCGGTTCGTACTTAACAAAATCTGATTTTGGAGTTTAGGAGCAAGTCTCTCCACAGCAATTCTGGCCAGCTCCAAGCATTGTTCCGGGGTCAATGTAGACCAAGGAATATCTTGTTCCTTCAAGTAATCGGAAATCATTTTCAACGCCCCATGGAACATTTCGCCTATATCCGGGGCATCCAAACGGAAAATCTGCCTTTCCCTCAATTTCAAGCCATGTGCCGCATAATGGGAAAACGGGCAGCTATTGAACATTTCCATCCTGGATACACTCGTAAGAATGCTCTCACCGTATAATTGCTTACTTGTTTCCTCAGTTAATTTCTTTGTCCTATTTTGATAAAAAAGGCTCGATAAAACCTTAGTTGCTGAAGGACCGGCCATTTCATCATCAATAATGGAATTATATACATCCCACCATAGTGAATGGATTGGATAATTCCTTTTCTTCAGCTGCAATTGGGCAGCCAGGTACGAAAGGGCAACATCATGATTCGCTGCATATTTCACCTGTTCCTCTGCAGACAGATCGGACGGATCGTTCATATAATACACATCGGAAACATTAGGCAATACGTCCCTTACCCGTTTCAAATAGGATGAAGGCAAAAGCGCCTTCCCTTCCTCATCGGCAAGCGGATATGATAAATAAAGGGCCTCGGCAGGCGTAGTGAATGCTTTGTACGCTGTGAACTCCTCATCCAGCAGGCGCACTTTCGAACTTGGGGCAACATCAAGTCCACCAGCCAGCAGCACATCACGATCACTATCTGAAAATATCCCGTCAGATACTGCTTTTCCCGGCAGAACCCCTTCGTTCAATCCGATAACAAAAGCCGTCTTCACATCATCCAGGCGGGATAAATCTAGATTAGCGACTAATACTTGGTCAATTGCCGGCGGTACCAAAGAAAATTCAAGAGACTCCAGACCAGCTTCAATGATTACCGCAAACTGTTTCATGGAAAGCTCTTCCCCGCTCAGCAGTTCAACGAATTGGTCCAATAGGTCGACAACCGCATTCCATGTTTGCTCATGCTCTCTTGCCGATACCAAATCACCTGCTTCTTCTGCCTCCAGTTTCAGCTTTTCCAATTTTTCCGGTATATGCAATTCTTCAAGATATAGATAAAGGGCTTCACACAATTCCCTGCCATTAGCAGCCTTTTTAGCCCGTTTTGAGAGCCTCAAGATGGGCTCGGTAAATAATTGCTTCATTTCATTCAACTCTTGCTCAAGCATCATTTCCTTATCCGTTTGGTTCCGGTCCTCGAGTTCCAGACCGCGGAAGCGCCGGTAGGTCCAACGATCTTTGGACGTCCACCCGCTTCCTTTAATGCCGCGGGCCAGCACATAGTTTTCCAGCTTATCTACCTGTTCACGCATCCGGTCGTGGTTTTTTTGCAACGGAAATAGAAGCTCCGTCTTGATTGCACGAAATACCGGTTCATAACGCCAATAGCCATTGATGATCTCCAAAGTCGAACGAATCAGTTCAATCAGAGGATGATTCAGCATCGTCCGTTTGGAATCGACGAACAAGGGAATTTGATAATCCCGAAAAACGGTTTGTAAAATATCTGCGTATGCTTCCCCGTTACGGACTAAAATCGCAATATCACGGAAACGGTGCTGTTTCTGTCTGACCAGCGACAAGATATCCCGGGCAACTCCTTCAATTTCAGCTCTGCGGTTAACTGCCTGGGCGATCGTTACATCAGGTGACTGCTGCTCAAACGTTCGTGCAGGACGAATGGAAAAATAAGTTTCCAGATGATTCAGCCCCGGACTCTTTCCAAACCTTTCCGATCTTTTTAAGATTCGATCTTCTGAAATCGATATGCCATTCCTCAATCCAGCCTGATATAGGTGATGATAAAGGTTTCCCGTTTGCCTGAACAATTGCAAATCATCCGGAGCATATTGCCTGTAGGGCTGATCTAACGTCAGCGAGACCGTTACACTCCTGCACAGCTTCATCATTTCTTCAACAATCAATAATTCCTGTGGAGTCAAGCTATAAAAACCATCGATATATATATCCGCATTCCTTATATATGAGGAATCTGACATTTTTTCAATCAGCAAAGTGAAATAATCTTCGGAGTCTAAATATTTATTGACCATTTCATCCTCAAAAGACTGATAGACCAATTCAAGATCATGCAGTTTATCCTGAATGCCGCTGCCGGCCTGTGAGGTTTCAGCTAAATAGTTTTGAATGTCATCAGGTTGGATGCAATACTGCTTGAACTCAGCCAGCATCAGCTCCATCTGTGCAATGAACCCCTGCTTATCAGCAGATCGACTGAACATCTTTAACTCTTCCTTTTTATCATCCATGATCTTCCGTATCAGCATATTAACGCCAACACTGTCCAGATGCAGCCGGCTCATCCCCCCGGTTTCCTGAAGAACGCGCCAAGCAAGCCTGCTAAAACTGAAAACCTGTGTCCGGATCATTCCGGCAAGGCCTGGTGTTTTAATTAATTTATATTCAGATAGAAACGTCATCTGATCAGGAACGAGGTAGATAATTGGATTTCCTTCGGGATCTTCTGCCAATTTAGAGCGGATTTCGTCCAATATATTCGAAGTTTTCCCTGTACCCGATCTTCCCAGTAAAAAACGGAGTGACATCTCTTTTCCCCCTTACAACATAATATCTAGATCCATCATACCAGAAATACTTTCGTCTTTATGACTAGGTTTCTGTTTCCAATTAGATTTACTTTCTATTATTTTACCGTCTCCCTTAAAAAAACACCAATCGTACGTTCGCGTTTCCCCCAAAAGAAAAAGCCCGCATCTTACTCGGGCTTCCACAATCACTCACCTGTAAACTTAAAATTGAAATCATTGACCGGCCAATATCGAACATCCACTTTACCGACAACATTTTCTACCGGTATATAACCAAAGTGACGGCTGTCAGCACTTTCAAGACGATTATCACCCATGACAAAAAGCTTGCCCTCCGGAACTTTGGTCATATCCGTCAATTCTTTTAATGTAAAATCACCTGTAAAATCCTGTCCTGGGAAACCTTCCTTGAATTTCTCAAGATAAGGCTCATCCACTTTCTTACCATTTACGTAAAGCCAATCATCTTTATAACGAATACGGTCACCTGCAACCCCTATAACCCGCTTAACATAATCTTCTTGTGAATTCGCATGAAAAACAATAATGTCAAAACGGTTGATATCATGAATCTGGTAATTGATTTTATTCACGACAAGTTTATTTCCATCTTCAAGGGTCGGCTGCATCGACTTTCCTTCAACATCATAGCTTGAAAAGAGAAATGTACGGATTAAGATGTAAATAACAAAAGCTATCATCGCTGGTTTTATCCAATCGGATAAAGAATTCTTGTTTGTTTTTTCCATCTAGTTCAACCCCTACTGCATTTATATATTAATTTATTGCCCTTCTTCTCTCTTCATGCTTTTATTTAACCGGACTTCCAGCCTTTTCCCCACATACCATAGGATAAAGATGACGATTCCGATAATGATCGTTCGCACAGGTTTATGAATCAATGATACTAAATCGTAACCTACGAAGCTGATCGTAAAAATCATCACCGCCTTCCCTCCAACTACTGCAAGTCCATATTGCAGGGTACTGACTTTTGAAAGTCCTGCCACGATATTAACGATAGCCGAAGGTGTAAAAGGGAAGCAGAGCAATATGAACAAAGGACCGAATCCATGGCTCTCAACCCATACCATCAACCTCTGCACCTGTTTATGTCTTTGCAAAAATCGGAAAAACCTCATTTGACCATATCTTCTAATAATCCAAAAGATCAAAAAGGACCCCGCTACCGCACCAATCCAAGAAAATAAAAACCCCCACCAGAGACCAAATGCCGTTGCATTGGCAAGCACGAACACCACTAAAGGCAAAAAAGGCAAAAAAGCTTCCAGCATCGGCAGTAAGATTCCGGGAATTGGACCGAATGAGCGATATTGCTGAATAAGTGCCGATATATGATCAAGTGTAAACCACTCACGTATAGTATCCAAATCCATAATTATCTCCCTCGACATGCTGCCATCAAAGCAGCATAAACTTATTAAAAACCGTTTATTTTAGATATATCACTTTCCCCCGAAATTGCAAGAATTATTATCCATATATCTTCATACTTTCCCTATCTCCGGAAAACATAATCTTGTTAACGAATATTTCTAGTTTTATCAAAACTGCTTGCATAACCACTGAAAATACATTAGGATAAAAACGGAACAAGTGTTCTTATTTTTGCAGGATATACATATTAGTATTAAAAACGCGCTATTTAGAAAGGGGCGGTCATGATGACCCGCATTCCAGAAGGTGACCGAAATATGATTGAAAAAGCCATCTACCTCCCTATGGTTATTACAGTCTTAAACCGGGATCTCAAGGTCATCGAAATTAGTCCGTTTAAATTAAAAAGGCCCTATTCGGAGCTGGTGGAACATATTTTAAAAGTGGTTCAAGACGAACTTGCCGAAGTACGGCGCTATTTGCGCAAAGAGAATATTAAAGTTAGTGAAATCAAACGCGATGAATCCTTCACGATGTATTGTTTTTTATATAAAGGATACGAGGAACATCATAATTATTTCAATCCCCGCCTTCGCAACAAAACCGAAGACTTGTTATGTTATTACTTTTTCGAAAAAAAACCCTCAAGGGATTAACGGGTTAAAAGGGAGCCTTCCGGAAGGATACAAATTCCCTTGGATGTAAAAAGGTTGACCATAAAAAAGCATCGCATCTTTCCTGGCATAAAGGTAAGGGAGTCTTTCATGATCAAGATCGATTAGACTCGCTTACCTCCATTCCCCCTGTTTGAATATTCCATAACATCATAATTTAATTGGCTAGTTCAAACCAAGGCATAACCTATGTAATCAAGTGCATACTGAATATCCTTTTAACATTTAAGTTTTAAGTCTCTTTAAATGAAAGTTAATTACATGCTCCATGACAAAGATTGGAGTGGCACCCGTTATGATCGACTCATCATATTGAAGAAAAGGATAGGAAAACAGTCAGCTTCGACAAATCGATGTAAAAGTAACCAATATCATGATCCGCCGCAGAATGTAACACGTATTCATGATTTGCCCTGATCGATTGCCGTCAACCATTCCCTGCATCGAAAGAATGGAAATTCCTTTATGACGATGGGACGCTTAAAAAGCCCTGTTATCCTTTGTTGGATCAAGCTCTCGCATGTCGGATGAAATGTCTGCCATGGATTTCAGATAGTTAATATCTTCTTCCAAAAATACCTTTTACATTTAACTGCGTTACTTCAAGTTCCCTTGTAATGGCATCCTTCATTAAAAGTTTGCTGTATGCATAGCATCGCCTTTGTTCCTGGTGATTAAACGGCAGAATGTCGACGCTGCATCCTTCTGGTATATTACCCTCTTCCCTATTAAAGGAACCGAGGACTGCAATAGCCGCTTCTCCACTTCTTGTTACACAAGCCGTTTGCACAATTACTGCTCACTGATTAAGGCAACAGTTTCGACGAAATTGTCCTTAACGATTAAAAGGTCTGGCCCGTTTGTTCATTATTAAGCGACATTTAATTTCCATTCATCTATTATAACTATACGTCTAAACTATCATTTTAGTGTCAGTACAACGTTATTAGGAAAGATGTTAATTGCATATCCATACCTAGTATTATCTACTAGTAACAACCTCTTTATATTAAATGTATAAAGCAAAAAGAATTTCCAGAAAAACAAAATCCTTTGTGAAATACTGAACAAAAGATACATCACCGGTGTCTATTATATTATGTATTATGGAGTCAATCATTAAGGAAACTTATACTCATCCCTAATTTCTTATGATAACCATTCAATATTTTATTTGCATGGTTTAATTTGTAGCCAAAAGGGTTCCTATCTAAATTTTAAACCAAAGTTGCTTGGAACGAAAGGTGCAAACGCGCCGAGAAGGCTCACGGACCGCCCGCGGAAAGCGAGTGCCTCGAGGGTAATCAACGTTTAAATTGTACAATCCTAAAAAACAGAAACAATCTCTTTAACAAAATATTTTGTTGGTAATCCTAACTTTCTACACAGCCTGCTCCTTGAATATATGCCAACTTCACACTCTTTTCTGAGAGAAATAGATTTTTTATTGATTGATTCTTTAAAATAATGGCATTACATTTTCATTCAAGAGATTAATCATAAATACCCAGAGTCATTTTCCCTAACCATAAATCCAGACGACATCTTCCTTTTTTTTATCAAAAATAAAAATCGCGTCCATATTCCCATTTTTCCGGTTACACATGGTAAATTATTAACTGGAGGGGAAAAATGAAGAAAATAAATATTCTACTGCTGGCTATTCTTGTTTTGTCTTTATTCACTGGACTTAAAACAACTGAGGCAGCCTCAAATGTAAAGGTACATTTCATCAACGTTGGACAAGGAGATTCAATCCTGATACAAACCGGTAATGAAAACGTTTTAATCGATGGCGGCGGTAAAGGAAAGGGCGACGAGGTTGTTGCCTACCTAAAAAAACAAAAGGTAAAAACACTTACTGCATTAGTTTCCACTCACCCAGATGCGGATCATGTTGGCGGTCTTGCTCATGTGATTAAATCGCTTAATGTAAAATCTGTGTATGCCCCTAAAGTTTCACATACTACCCAGGCATACAAAGACTTTTTAACGGCTGTCAAGAAGAAGAAGCTTACAATAAAAAAAGCGAAGACGGGCGTGGAAATCAACACTAAAGCAAAGGATGATTCCCTTAAATTCATTGCACCTGTTAAGGACTATGCTAAGTCTGACTTAAATAATTGGAGTGCTGTCCTGTTGCTTAAACACGGCAAAAAAACATTCTTGTTTACAGGTGATGCCGAAGAAAAAGCAGAGAAGGATATGCTGGCTAAAAAACTGGTACCAAGTGTGGATGTACTTAAAGTAGGCCATCATGGTGCAAAAACATCGACTAGTTCAGCTTTCATTAACAAAACAAAACCGAAATATGCTGTAATCAGTGTAGGGAAAAATGGCTATGGGCACCCTACTTCCACTGTTATACAACGGTTGAATTCAGTGAAAGCCAAAACTTATCGCACAGATAAATCAGGTAACATTATTTTTACTTCTACAGGTCAGAAAATTACTGTAAAGACGGTGAAATAATTGGTACAAGGAATTATTGATCGCTTCGAAGGAAAGATCGCTGTCGTTGAAATCGATGGTGGTGACATGAAGGATTTCCCTAAAAGCGCTCTTCCCAAGGGAGCAAAAGTAGGAGATATGCTGATTATCGATGGTGATACCATCACCATTTCCAAAGAAGGAACTGAAAAATTAAGAAAAGAAATTGACGATTTAATGGATGAATTATTCGAAGATTGATTCCAGGGCCCTTCTTTAATAAGAAGGGCTTGCTTTAAATTTGATTATTCCCGTTTGCATTCTTCTCTGATTTTTCCCCTGAACCCCCTCTTATCGCGGTATATACTTTGAAATTACCTCTGAAGCCTTGACTCCATTAGCATCAGTGAACAGATAAAAGGATTTCCTCTTTGTTTCCTCAATCCTCTGGATCAATTTCGTTTTTAAAAAAGAGGTCCGGTGCAGCTGGTTTTCGAAAGAGCTGCATGACACTGCTATATCGATGGTTTGTCTATTCCTGAATGTGATGGTTGTATGTTTGGAATCCAGGCGCTCATAGGATACCACATGTTCATGTGATAACCAGATGCATTGAGGACGTAACGGAGATGTAGTTGGAAAGAAGAATATCGAACTGGTCGGATCAATCGCGATCGGTGCTTTATGTGTAATGTTTATGAGCTGTTTCGTGCCTTGCTTGCGTCCTTCATAACTTGATCCGAAGAACTCGCAGCTTTTCTTTATTATTTCCATAGGTTTAAACGGGGAGATGAACTCGTCCTCCATTTCAATGATACGGGCATATATTTTACTGCCGTAATTAATTGGCGCAACCATTAGTGTATGTGGCGTGATTTCATATTCCTCGATGATTCCCTGATTGTTTTCCTTCATTTTTAATCCACCTCTTCCTCATTGCTAAACATCGCTATCACTTTCCAAAGCTTATATTCTTAATTGCTTGTACCCTTCCATTCCTGTCCAAGAAGAGTGAAGGGGGATAGTAAATGTATGTTAAATTACTCACTATAATAGCATAGACCTTAAACATATAAAGCAAGTTCACAAAAAATTTGAAATTCTTTTATATAGTGGCTTTTTCGTCATCTAAACGACACATTCTCTATCATAATTTAAATTTTTTAAATTTTCAGTTGATTTTATCCGCTCAAATCCATATAATAATAAAAAGGGTCAGGGGTGGTAACTTTGAAAAATGAAAAATCTTATTCAGAGTCAGTGAAGTCCTTATCAATGAGCGAAATGAAAAACGATGCCGTGGTTCAGGAAATGTTAATTGATATGATTATTCAGGAAGCCGTCCTTACTACCAAAAAGAATCTCCTTGCAAAACAGATTGATGATGCCTTGGATATGAAAAACAAACCTTTATTCCTAAAACTAAGTTCTGAAATGAACGTTTTACTAAAACAATTTGGAAATTAACATTCATGATCAAAAAAGCCTCCCATAATGTCGGGAGGCTTTTCTCATTATCATCACTCTTTATGAAACATACCCATGACCTCAGCAGTTTCCGTTATATTAACAAAAGCATTCGGATCCACTTCTTTTATCATCGTTTTTACATCGGTTAACTGATAACGTGTAATGACTGTCATCATTACTTTGCTCTTTTCTCCTGAATATGCACCTTCACCATCCATGACTGTAATTCCACGATATAGGTTGGTCAGGAGCTTCGTTTTCATTTCGTCACTCTTTTTGGTAACGATCATCAATGTTAATTTAATGTGATTGGAATGGATCGTATCGATCACCTTTCCTGCTGCATAAATGGAAATCAGCGTATATAATGCGGCATCCCAACCGAAGATGAAGCCTGAGATTACCACCACAACAGCATTCATCACCGAAAGCAATGTACCAAGCGGAAAGTCGCTCTTCTTAGCCAATAGCATGGCAATGATATCAAAGCCGCCCGAAGACCCCGAAGCGCGAAAGACGATGCCTATACCGATTCCCGATATGATTCCGCCAAATAAAGAAGACAAAATCGGTTCAGTGGAAATACCGTGAACTGGAATGAGGTATAAACTGATGGAAATCACGACAACTGATAATATCGTATAGGTGATAAAGCGTCTCCCTAATTTCAGGTAACCAAGAATCAGCAATGGCAGGTTCATCAGAAAATTCAATATCCCTGTGTTGACTGGGGTGATGATTCCGAACATGATCGCAAGTCCACTAAGTCCGCTGCTTAAAATTAAATGTGGTATCAAAAATAAGTTGTAGGCCACTGCCACAAGCACTGAGCCTACAGTGATCAAAAGTACATTATACATATCCGATCTCCTTAAAACGAACTGGGAATTTAATTTATTATAGTAGAGAACCTAAGATTTTTTAAAATAATAGTTTTTTCTGAAAACGACTACAAACTTCCACTTTCCGAAGAAAAAAAGCCAGCTGGTTTTCAGCTGGCTTTCACTCACCCTTTGTATCTGCATTTTCAACCGTTGAAATCCGTTCGAGCATGGTCGGATGGGAATACCGCAGCCATTTAACCAGGAATGGCGGGTTGACCTGACTCAAACCCGACCTCGTGAGTTCCTGGAAAGTCGTAATTGCTGATTCTTTGTCCCCGGTCATTTCAATGGCATAACGGTCAGCCCTTGTTTCTTGATATCTGGAAACATAATTGGACAGCGGACTCGAAGCAAAGAGCAGCACAGACGTTATCAAGAGAAATAACGGAAGAGATGATATGCTGTCAACCGAACGGACCTTTAACTGATGGCCCCAGCGACCAATGATAAAATTCATGATTTTCGAAGTGAGCCACAAACCGATTAATGTCAGTCCTAAATAACCTGCAATCCCTATATAAATGTGCTTTTCCACATAATGAGCCATTTCATGTGCCATGATAAAAAGGATTTCATCTTCCTTCAGTTTGTTCAGGGTCGTATCCCAAAGAACTATTCTTGAGTTGGAACCTATGCCGGTTACATATGCATTCAAGGCATTTGTCTTTTCCGCCATATTTACTTCATACACGTGTTCAGCCGGGATCTCAGCCTGTGAGGCTAGTGCCAATATTTCCGTTTCCAGCTCTTTATTTTTGAGAGGATAGAATTCATTGTACAGCGGATCAATCAATACAGGCTGAACGAACATCAGGAACAAGGAAAAAGGAATGGACAACATCCAAGCATAGAGCCACCACTTCTTCACACTTTTCTTCATTAACCAATATAAAACGGAAACGATGATGAACATCATCCCAAAATTCACCCAGAATTCGATGACTCCATCCTTCATCCACGAGGTGAAACTTTGTGTACTTATGTGGTAACTCTTGCTCATCCGATATCCAATGAAACTGATTGGAAATAGAGCCAGGTATGAAATAACGGAAAGCCAGAATAAGTAAATGCCCGTTCTGATCGCTTTCCATCTCGAGACTGCCATTGACGATTTTTCAAATGCCTTTGAAAAACCGAATAATAATATGAAGAAATACAGAAGCCATTCATATGGCGTCGATACGAAAAAAATAAAATTCCGCAGTCCTGAATACTCTTCACTAAGCTTTAGTTCCCTTGCATTCAGGAATGTTGCAGGATCTGCTGCCGTTCCACGCAAAGCTTCGGGAATGGTCGTATCCGCTCCATAAAAAATATACCAATACATCGCTGCTGCATAAAGGATATATAATATAACCGCTCTTCCAGCCCATTTTCTAACCATGATGCCCCTCCTTAAAACGGAATCTCCCTCTTAATAGTTTAATCCAAAATGGACAGGTTAGAACCGGATTTCCCTTATTATTCACTTCTTACAATTCCCATCATTTTGTTGAATATTTCACAGAATACTCCATCATTCAAACATGCACTTCCGGGATGGGAGTTTTAAGGCAACGACGAATTTATTCCTTTGTCTATTTGCTAAGATGAAATCGTTTCATCAAAGGATTTTAAATGTGAGTTTGATTTGTAATGAATGAGCCCGATTAACGGAACGGCGGGCATGATTGGTCACATCCCTTCATCCCGCTATTTTGCAAACCCTACAAAAGTGCCATAAGCTCCGGTCGATTATTAACATTCAGTTTTTTGTAAATACGGCTTATATAGTTTTTTACCGTGCCGATCGATAGAAAAAGTTTTTTGGAAATTTGCTGATTCGTTTCGCCTTGGGTTAGCAGGATAATCAGTTCATGCTCGCGTTTAGAAAAAGCCCCCAATTTTCCGATTGCCTTTTCCAAAGTTACTGGTGATCTTTCAACATCCCGCTCCAGCCTTTTCATTAAAATTGATTTGAATGAGGAAGGATAAACGAACTGACCGTTGGCACATTGACGGATTGCCGACAACACTTGTTTCATTCCGCCATCCTGTAACACATAACCTGCTGCACCATGCCCCTATTGCTTCGATAAGATAGTGATTTTCTGAATAATCAGTAAAAATGACGAAAGGAGTGGATGGGTGTTTTTCCTTAAGGACTTGCATGACTTCCTGTCCATACTTCCCTGATGAGTGGGCAACAATAAGAATGACATCTGGTATGACTGATGTATGATCAGAATCAAGAAGGTCCATTTCATTTCCAGTCATCCCCATGACCTTAATGTCACCTTCTTGTTTGATGATTCCCTCAATTCCTCCCTGACCACCATATATCATTAGCTTAATCGACTTCATAACCTTACCTGTTACTTTCTTTATTTGTTATTAATCCGATAGTTTTTTATAATTGTTCGTCATGGAATAGTTCTAATAGCCTATATTTTACATCATTAATTCACCTGTTAACAAATTTAAACTGTAAAAAATAATTTTAATAATTGTGTTCCTCCTGACAATAAAAAAGGCTATCAACCCGTTTGACTTCAGGATGATAGCCTTTTTCTTTGTTCCTCATCTATGAGCGTATCAAGTTTCATGATGCTTTCCTTTGCCCGGGGAAAATCAATTTTGCGATAATGGTGTTTTCCGCCTTCTTCTTCATCTTTTTCGTCGGCCCATTTGACGACTTGCTGAAGCGGTGTACGAATAATATCATTCGAAGGTAAGAACGAATCGGTATGAAATAAAATGGCGAGGGAAATGGTCTTTGCCTTGATCGGGTTTTCTCCCAAGCGGATTAACAGTTTATGTGCTCGTTCGGCACCTTTAATGGGGTGAATATCATTTTGTTTATAAAGATCATAATCCCATTTACCATTGCGATACCAGGTGAAATGACCCATATCATGCAATAGCCCGGCTTTAGCGGCAATATCAGGGTCGACATTATATTCATTTGCTAAGTGAAACGCATGGTATGCTACCGCAATCGCATGTGCCAGACCTGAACGGTTCAAGTATTTTTGAGCAATGGGATGTGTAAAAATATCCAAAAGTTTTACATCTCTCATCTAACCCCTCCTTACAATATTGTGGAAATTTTTAATGACAATCATAACTCTTTTCGAAACAAGAATCAAGGTTTTAAGATTCTTCAATATATTTTATGCAACCTCATACACTTTGGTTGTACAAAAAAGACCATTGCCGGTTATAGGCAATGATCTCCTCATGATCAATGTAATTCAGTTTTGCAGTACATGGTTTTTCAAGGAACGTCGTAAAATTTTACCGGTCGCGTTTTTTGGAAGTTCATCCAAAAACTCAATTTTTGCCGGCACCTTATATTTGGCCAAGTGTTCCATGCAATGGGCAAGCAGCTCTTCCTCGGTCAATGCATTGTTTTTCTTTACCACAAAGCATTTAACCACTTCCCCCTGATTGGGATCGGGAACGCCAATGGCTGCTGCCTCAACTACTTCAGGATGGACATACAAAACCTCCTCCACTTCACGTGGATAGACATTATAGCCACCGACGATGATAAGCTCCTTTTTACGATCTACAATGAAAAAGTAGCCTTCATCATCCATCCTGGCTAAATCGCCTGTATATAACCAGCCATTTTTCAAGACAGCGGCTGATTCTTCAGGCATTTTATAATAACCTTTCATTACATTCGGACCCCTGACAATCAATTCTCCTACACCATTGATCGGCACTTCTTCTCCAAGCTCATTGACCACTTTGTTTTCCACCCTAAGGATGGATGTACCGATGGAACCCGCCTTCCTTGGACGGTCCAAAGGATTGAAGCAGGTAACAGGGGAAGCTTCGGATAAGCCATATCCTTCTGAAACCCTAACATTAAATTTCCGCTCGAATGATTCAAGCAAGGACACTGGCATGGCGGATCCGCCAGATATGCATATCCGCAAAGACTTCAAAGCATCCTCTTTCGCATCTGGATATTGAAAAAGAAAGTTATACATCGTAGGCACGCCAGCAAAAACGGTTGCATCATATTTTTTGATTTGCCTGAATATTTCCTTTGGACTGAATTGCGGGACAATTAAAAGCGTACCTCCGCTTATCAACGGGGCATTCACAACTACCGTTAAACTGAAAACATGGAACATTGGCAATGTCGTAATGACACGGTCACTTTCCGTGATATTTAAATATTCACCAATATCATGTGCATTGGAGTAGATATTGGTATGTGTGAGCATGGCCCCCTTTGGTTTCCCCGTTGTCCCGGAAGTATAAAGTATGATTGCCGTATCTTCAGTATCCAGCTCAGGACCTTTAAAGCCTTCATCCCCCGATTCGACCATTTTTGTAAACGATTTCATTTTATTGCAGATGTTAAATTCGCTACTATCCCCACTATGCGGCTGCGTTTCACAAATTACATATTGTTCTACGCTTGAAAGGATAGGGTTCATTTTCTCCAGTAAGGGTAAAAGCTTATCTAATGCCACAACAACCTTTACATCGCCATTATTCAGGATATAACCAATCTCGTCAGGTGTGTATATTGGATTGACGGGAATTACGGTCGCCCCTGCTCGCATAGCTCCATACAATGAAATGATGAAATGTGGAGAGTTGCCTAATAACAGCGCAATGTTATCACCTTTTGAAACACCAAGCCTATGTAATTCGTCCGCGAACTTCGTAACGGCTTTATCCAATTCCCCATAAGAAGTGGATTGATCCAAAAAGTAATATGCTGGCTTATCCGCCTTTTTTAAAGCCATTTGATGAAGCTGTTCAGATAAATTCATCTTTCTCCCTCCCCTGCAAATAGCATGAATGAATGGTCATTCATTTTTATGGTGAACTAAATACATTTTTATTATATTAAAAGAATGCGATCACATCAACCATTTTATCCATATTCAAGCAATTACTGTCATTATTAGTCACAAAAGCCGTCCTAATAAGTCGGGACGGCTTTCAGGCTTAATATATTAAAGCCAATATTTCTTCTTTTGTTACATTGCCAAAATAATGACGAACATCGATCTCATCCAGTACTCTGCTGATTGCTTCCTTTTCATAGCGTGTTCCAGTAAGCTTTCGTTCAATATCCGCGACCTCTCCAACCCCGAAGAAATCACCGTAGATCTTACAGTTTTCAATGATTCCCCTGTTCACTTCAAGGCGGATATCAACAGATCCCACAGGAAATCTATGTGAGTTTTGCAAGTTGAATTTAGGTGATTTTCCGTAATTCCACTCCCAATTTTGATACCTATCTTCCGAGATTTCGTGAATTTTCTCCCAATCCGTTTCTGTTAAAACATACTCTGTAACCTTTCCGGTTTCTTTGAAAATATTTTGCAGAAGGAATGAACGGAATTCTTCAACAGACATCGGTTTTTTTAGAAAATCGGCGATATTACCGACACGGCTTCTTATTGATTTAATCCCTTTGGACTCGATTTTATCTTTTTTCACTTTTAAAGCGGATACAATGTGATCCATTTCTGATTGAAACAGCAATGTTCCATGACTGAACATTCTGCCCTTCGTTGAAAACATCGCGTTTCCCGAAATTTTCTTTCCTTCAGCCAGAATATCGTTACGACCGCTCAATTCAGCATGTATTCCTAGTTTCTCGAGCGTTTCCACGACAGGCTGGGTGAATTTCTTGAAGTTATGGAAACTGTCCCCATCGTCTTTCGTAATGAAACTGAAATTGAGATTCCCTAGGTCATGATAAACCGCTCCACCTCCGGAAAGGCGGCGAACAACTGTAATGCCCTTTTCATCTACATAATCGGAATTGATTTCTTCGATCGTATTTTGATTTCTGCCTATGATGATTGAAGGTCGATTAATGTAAAATAAAAGATATGTTTCATCTATGTTTAAATGTTTAAGCGCATATTCTTCGATGGCCAGGTTAATTCTTGGATCTGTAATTCCCTTATTATCAATAAAAAGCACAGTTGTTCCTCCTTGTAGACTTCATATCACTGATGTTTCATTTAAAGTTGGAACTCGAGATTGGTTTTGGCTACAGCTATTTCCCTTTTAAATACCTCGGATGCTTCTTTTTTCAGTTGATCAAGATTCCCATAATGAGGGAGGTGAGTTAACAGCAACAGCTGGACGTCAGCCTTTTCTGCCAGCAGACCCGCTTCCCTTGCCGTCATATGCCCCGCCTTTGAACCATCCATATCACTGTAAAAGTTACTTTCACATAATAAAACATTTGCGTCTTTAGCGAAATCTGCAAGCTCATCCATATATGAACTGTCACCTGTGTAAACTATCGAATGATTTTCAGCTTCGATCCTCATTGCAAAACAAGGGACTGGATGTTTTGTTTTCATGAACGTAAATTTACACGGTCCAATGGTTAAGGCGTGATCAGCAGAGATGGCTATCCCCTTTGTCACGTCTTTGTATGTTAACTTACCAAATTCGACTTCGTCCAAATCATGACCATATATAGGAATCGTCCTTTTTTCGCTGCCCAATATCTGCTGTATGAACGCAGCGTGCTGCAGGACACCAATATCCGCTACATGATCAGGATGATAGTGGGATAATACAACTGCACCAAGATCCTCCGGCTTCATATGGTTTTGAAGCTGTGATAGGACACCGCTGCCACAATCAAGCAGAATGCGAAAATCTTCATATTCAAGCAAATAGCCGGAACTTGCCTCATTTTTAGCTGGATAACCGCCCCAGCACCCAATTACGGTGATTTTCATTCTTAGGCACTCCTTTTTTTCTCTCAATGACTTCCCCATTAATATAAACTATTCTTGCCCTTATTTCACCTTTTTTACTTATGTTATAAAACATTCATTGACATCTCAAATCTGTTATAATACAATAAAACCATAGAAAAGCGAATAATAAAAAATTCAGGAGATGATGTTCATGATTCAAAGTAGCGTTGAGTTCTTTAAAAATCTGCCACCGAAACAATGCACGGAATGCGGAAAAAAAATTGAAGAACAGCACGAATGTTATGGAAACCACTGTGATCATTGCCTTTCTGGAGAGTAGTAGTCTTTATGTTTCACCATCCTATCCCAAATAGCAGGATGAATTCATAGATGTTTCGGTTTCGCAGCTGAAAAAAACCCCAATAAAAGAAGAGATGCCGATGATCGGCATCTCTTCTTTTATTGGGGTTCATTGCCTTTCAGCAAAAAAATAGAATGATCACGTAACGGATAATCCTTTGAACAAATATATTTTAAATAGTTCAGCAATTTCCTCTTTCTCTAATGGGGCATGGTTCCTTTCCCAATCAAAGATCAGGGCAAGGTACATCTTTAGCATCAGGAAAGCTGTTATCTCCGGATCGCAAGGTTGTATATGGCCCTTATCAATCGCAATTTTTAGTTTTTCCTTAATGTAGGATACAATGGCTTCTTCCATTTCATTAACCATTTCCTGAACGGCCGGCGTACCAATTTCCCGCTCTTCCTGAAGAAGTTTTAATGATAATTGATGTTCCTGCCTGAACTCCAGAATTCGATAAACGGCCCGATGCAGGTTTTCAAAAAAGGAGAGTTGGTCATCCAAAGATTGTTCCGCCTCATATTTCATTTCCTCTATCATCCGCTGAACGATTTCTTTAAATAGCTCTTCTTTATTTTTATAAAAGGTATAAATGGTCCCTTTTCCCACATTGGCAATTTTAGCGACTTGATCCATCGTCGTTGCCTTATAGCCAAAAAGTGAAAACGACTTGGTCGCAGCTTCCAAAATTAATTTTTTACGATCAACAGACATTTCCCACCTCAATTCTGACCAGACGGACAAAACAGTCATTATGTTCAACGATATCATACCAAAAATTTTCAGTTTTTTCAATTATATTTTCAATTCCCAAGAGAAACAATGGCCATCCCCGTTACTGGACAGCCACTTTTCGAAAATACATATTTAAATCTGCTAGGCCAAAGGCAGCGTCGCTTTTCCAGTGAATAACATAACTTCAAATGAAAATATGCAGAGCACATGGCAAGCATGGTTAAACTAATTTTCCCCTATTGACTGATCATTTTTCCTGTAATCTGTTTAAAATGATCGTGGCCAAAGCATCGATGAATTCAGGTTTAACATTGGGCATATCCGGCCTATAGTAGCCTGCGCCAATCTCTTCCGTCACAACCTTACATTCATAATCGTTATCATAGAGGACTTCAAGGTGCTCGGCAACAAAGCCAACAGGAATATATATGAAAGCTTTATAACCTTTTGCTTGATGAAGATCTCTGGTTAAATCCTGTACATCGGGTCCCAACCATGGTTCAGGAGTTTGTCCAGCGCTTTGCCAGCCTACTGCATAATTGGTAACCCCTGCGCCTTCAGCGATCATGTCTGCCGTTTCTTTCAGTTGATTTGGATACGGATCTCCCGATTGCAAGATTTTTTCCGGGAGGCTATGTGCCGACACAATCAAAGCGAAATTATCGCGTTCTTCCGAGGTCATTTTCCCAATCACTTCTTTTACCTGGTCTACCCAATATTGGATGAATTTTGGCTCATCATACCAGCTTTCAACGGAAGTGATGGTCAGATCCCCCAATTTAGCGGCTTCATCCTGGGCACGTCCATTATAAGACTTCACGCTGAATGTTGAAAAATGCGGTGCCAATACGATACTGACCGCTTCTTTGATTCCATCTTCATGCATTTGTTTCACTGCGTCTTCAACAAAAGGTTCAATATGCTTCAGGCCAAGATATGCCTTGAATTCAACTTCCTCCTGAACGGAATTCAATTTCTTTTCAAGCGCTTCAGCTTGTCCTGCCGTTATTTTTGCAAGCGGGGATAATCCACCGATCGCTTCATATCTGCCCTTTAGGTCGGCAATCAATTCGTCGCTTGGCCGTCTCCCATGACGAATATGTGTATAATACCTTTCAATATCCTCTTCAGTGTATGGAGTACCATAAGCCATGACTAAAAGGCCCATTTTTTTTCTTGACATGAAGTTACACCTCTTTTAAAGATTTCGTTCTTTTATTGTGCATCCAATTAAGGAGTTTTAGCAAATGGTTCGCTCACATTACTTCATTTTTGATGAATATTCATGAATGAAAGCGGTCAGCCTCTTCAGTGTTTCCGGATTTACGGAAGGGAAAACCCCATGACCAAGGTTAAAGATGTAGCCGTCCTGCTCCATGCCCTGATCGAGGATCCTTTTCGTCCGTTCTTCTATAACATCCCATGATGATAATAGCAGGGCAGGATCTAGATTACCTTGTACCGTTTTCTGGATTCCCATTTGTCTTGCTTCTGTAATTGGCAGTCTCCAATCAAGCCCGACTACATCAATCGGAAGATCATTCCACTCAAGTGCCAAGTGACTTGCGCCGACCCCGAACATGATTAGCGGTACATTTTCTTCACGCAATGATGAAAAGATACGAGTCATGATCGGCTTGATGAATACGCGGTAATCTTCAACATTCAAAGCACCCACCCAGGAATCAAAGATTTGGATGGCTTTAACGCCGGCTTTGATTTGCGACTTGACATAGATGATGATCATATCCGCTAACTTATCCATTAATGCAAACCAGGCCTTTGGCTCGGAATACATGAAAGCTTTCGTCTTATTGTAGTTTTTGGAGGGGCCGCCTTCAATCATGTATGAAGCAATGGTGAAAGGAGCCCCTGAGAAACCGATCAAAGGAACGGACAATTGCTCCGTGGTCAATAATTTAATCGTGTCCAACACATATGGAATGTCTTTCTCTGGGTTCAATTCACCTAATTTTTCAACATCCGTCACCGATTGGATCGGATTGGCTATGACTGGACCGATTCCGGACTTAATCTCAACATCGACACCAATGGCTGGTAGCGGTGTCATTATATCTTTATATAAAATCGCAGCGTCTACATCATATTGCTCAACTGGCAATCTAGTTACATAAGCGCATAATTCCGGCTGATGAGTAATTTCAAAAAGTGAGTACTTCTCTTTCAATTTACGGTATTCCGGCTGTGAACGGCCAGCCTGACGCATATACCAAACAGGCACATGATCCGTTTTCTCTCCTCTTGCAGCTTTTAAAAATGTATCATTCGTAATTTCCTTAGACATTAATATCCACCTTTCAAGCAATCACGTTTCTATTTTTATTCATTACCTACATAGAATATCAGAAGGATGTTGAATTTCAAATCGAATCTCCTTAAACTATAGCTTTTTCTATAATATATTTGTCAAAAAATCGACTTTTATATATGTATCTTACCGGTTTGCCAGCTTAATGGTTAGTTTGGAAATGGTAAAAGCTCTATTCATTGGGTAAAATGGGTATACAGGTACTATATAGAAATTGGAGGGGAATTTATGAATGTATTCATCACTTCAGGTACTTATGATTTTTTGAAATTAAAAAAAGATAAACACCCGAATGAAAAAATATTACTTATGCAGAATGCTCAAAACACAGTCCTTTTACATGAAACTACAGGTAAAACGCTCTTCAGCTCGCCACGAAAATATGAGGTAGTCGATGGGAAGGGAACTCTTCAAGATCATGGATATGTGGTCATGAACAATATCCCTGTCAGTGAGGAAGGACGGCCGGTATTTGAACACCGTTTTAAAAACAGGGCCGGATTCATTGAAAATGAACCAGGCTTCGTTGCCCTTCGTATCCTGCGTCCAATCAACTCTGAAACATATGTAATCTTAACGATTTGGGAAAAACAATCGGACTTTATGAACTGGAAGAAATCCAGTTCATTCCAGCAGGCGCATAACAGTGACTCCAAACCTCCTGTTACGAATTCCAGCCAGAAGTTGTTTTCAGGTGAAGCCTTTGTAACGCAGTATACATTGGTGAAAGATTCTGAGGAATAGACTATTTAATGCTTAATAAGGGGCCCATCCTAAAGGATGGGCCCCTTCATAGTAATGCAGAACGTTATTTGGACGCTAAAAGTCATATAACCCTATAACAATCCGACAAATTCCTTCTTTATTTCCGGGGAAATGCAAGCAATATTTACATATATTTCATCAGAATCCTTTATCCAAAGCATCTAGATCCCAGGAATTTATACAATTTAAACAAGATTAAACTATATGCCGCCCCTAACCAAAACCTGCCAAGATATCAGTTGGAAGGTGAACTTTCATAATGATCCTGCTGACACCGATCAGCAGGACCAGACAAACGAAACCAATTCCCATTGCCCATTTTCAATGTGTTTCCTTTCATTTCATTCATGATTAAATAAGCTACCATAATGAAGAAAATAATGCCCACAATGCGTGGCCACTTGGAAAACTGAAGCCAGTGGTCTCCATTAAATGATTTTCAGGGCGCACTCTTTTAACATAATTTTTTATCCACCCGTTTAACACATCACCCTCAGCAATTCCGATAGAGAAGCGGCCATGTTCCAATAGTCCTTCTTCATTATCCACAAATTTAGAACACATAATATGCTTCCAAAACCAATGAATTTGGATTTCCCAAGATAGGTAATGGACTTGAAGAAAGTGAGCGAAAAAGTATTTTCCCCTACGGAAAAAAGTTCCGTAATATATGTATCGAACGCTAAAGCCTCCTCCCTTTGGACTTCATGCACAAAAAAAAAAGAATAGCAACACGCAAAGCAAAACCAAAGCAATCCAGAAATATTTAATCATTATATATCTCTCCTGAAGGTATTTAATACACTTTGGATCATTCAGAATATGATATACTACTTACAATTAATCCAATCATTGGGAGGTGCAAAATGATACAGCGATTACACGATCTTCTGGATGGTTCATATGAAGAAATGGTTTCCATCAGGCGTTATCTTCATCAACACCCCGAGCTTTCTTTTCAAGAAACCCAAACGGCGGCCTTCATCGCTGGATATTATGAAAAACTTGGAATCGAACACCGGACGAATGTAGGCGGTAATGGTGTTATCGCCAAGGTCACAGGCAGTAAGCCTGGTAAAACCGTAGCATTGCGCGCTGATTTCGACGCCTTACCCATTCAAGATGAAAAAGAAGTTCACTATAAATCTTCCGTACCCGGGGTCATGCATGCGTGTGGACACGATGGCCATACAGCGACACTCCTTGTCCTTGCTAAAAACCTGAATGAACTGAAGGATGAGCTCGAAGGTGAATATATATTTATCCACCAGCATGCTGAAGAATATGCTCCAGGGGGTGCCAAACCGATGATTGAGGCTGGCTGCCTTGATGGAGTGGATGTAATTTTCGGCACCCATTTATGGGCAACGGCCCCAACCGGAACAGTCCAATACGCTTACGGACCCCTTATGGCCGCTGCTGACCGTTTTGAAATCACCATTCAAGGGCAGGGCGGGCATGGAGCCCAGCCGCATAAAACCCGTGATGCAATCTTAGTCGGCTCTCAGCTCGTCATGGCCCTGCAGCAAATCGTAAGCCGCCGCCTAAACCCAATAGATTCGGCAGTCATTACCGTCGGATCCTTTGTAGCAGATAATGCCTTTAACGTCATTGCAGATAAGGCTAAAATAATCGGGACCGTCCGCACATTCAAGGAAGATGTCCGTTCATTCATTAGCGAAGAAATGGAGCGGATTGTTAAAGGAACCTGCATAGCTGCGGACTGTACCTATGAATATCAATACTTTCAAGGCTATCCAGCAGTTATTCCACATGTCGAGGAAACTAAATTCCTCATCGAAAGTACTAAGTCAGTCAAGGAAGTTTTGGTTACAGAGGAAATTGACCCGGATATGACAGGTGAAGATTTTTCTTATTATTTACAAAATGTAAAAGGTACATTCTTCTTTACGGGAGCCAGGCCGAAAAATGAACATACATATCCACATCATCATCCTTTGTTTGACATTGATGAAAATGCGATGCTCATTGCAGCCAAAATATTAGGCACTGCAGCGGTGACCTATCACAATAAAAAACAATCATCCCAAATGGTTAATGAATCTTTATTGCGGTAATAGTGAAGGGACGGGTTATCCCCGTCCCTTACTGTTTAAGAAGTCTGATTCGGTAACAATGGACAGCCGTTTCCCCAAGATGTTCCAACAAATGATGGTTGGCATATCCACCGACAGCTGCCCCAATACCTGGAACGAGCTGGAACATTTTGATGACATCTATGTGGTCGCGATATTCCTGCTGAAATTCTTGCCAGTCTATTTCCGGCCATTTCCCTGAATCCCATTCCTCTATTACCCGTAATGTTTCAAATTTCTTCCCCTCGCTTGAAAATGCCATCTGGAAGATATGGAGAATGAATAAACGTTCCTCATATTTATTTGGATCGAAACCGTATATACGGGATAGTTCGAATAATAATTTCATCTTGATGCTAAGCAGTAATGGGAAATCAGCCAATCCAATTAAAAGCCCTGCCGCTCCGGTTCCCACACCTTCTATAACGGCCGTTTTCCGATATGCCGTTACAGTTTCCGCAACCCACTCTTCTTTTTGCTGCAAGGTTAGTAGCACTACATTTTTTTCTTTAGACATATATTTAGAACCTGATAATACGGCCTCTATCATCCCTTTAATACTATCAGTAATTACTTTGTGCACTCGGTCTGGAATATAACCATTCAATTTGATTTGCGCCTTTTTGGACATCCGCTCAAGCCTGCCGGGTTTCTTGGCTACTTTCTTTTTCCATGATACTAATTCAGATAATGCCTTTTGTTCATATTCATCCATCATTCAACACCTCCGTTAAATATGTATATACCCCCTATGAGGCTTTTAGTTTCAATTTTCATAAAATCAACTGGAACGTTTTTTTGAGGGTTTGTAAAATTCGAACGTTGTTTTCCACTCTAGGCACTCGCTTTCCGCGGGCGGTCCGGGAGCCTCCTCGGCGCTCTTTGCGCCTGTGGGGTCTCCCTTGGACGCATTTTTCCCGCAGGAGTCTCGTACCTTTCGTTCCAATCAACTGGAACGTTTTTTAAAATAAAAACTGCAGGCTGGTCTATTCCGAACCAAGTTTTAGACTAGGTGATCCTTGATATTTTTACTGTCATCCTTAACGGATGGACGAAATTTGCGGCACTCCTGCCGAAAAACTGGCTAGTCGGGACCCACAGACGCTTGCGTCGAGGAGGCTTGGCAGACCGTCGGCGGAAAGGGAGCGAATTTCTGGAATCAACTGAAATGTAATAACCGTAAGTTAGACTCATCCCGAATCGGATTTTAGACTGGATAATCCTTGATGTTTTTTACTGTAATCCTTAATGGATGGAAGAAATTTGCGGCACCCTGCCGAAAAACTGGCTAGCCGGGACCCCACAGACGCTTGCGTCGAGGAGGCTTGGCAGACCGTCGGCGGAAAGGGAGCGAATTTCTGGAATCAACTTTAACATTAATAAAGAAAAAGCTGATTTTATGAAAAATCAGCTTCTGCTTAAAAGTTTTTTATTTTCTTTGTTGCATAAATTTTAAAGCCGAATATGAAAACAAGCCCCATTGCCAAGGCGGCTAAAGCGGACATCCATTCCCCTTTCACTAGCAGGACCAAACTGAAGACAAGGTCCTCAAATAATAGGAAATAGGAAATTAGTTTTATTACTGCAGATTCTCTCATTTTTGCTGGCAATGGATACAATGAGACCCATACTTTCCACTCATGTGCCTTCCAAACCGGCAGCAGTTGCAGGGCTGTCATGAATAAGAACATGAACGTAACAATCAAATGTGCAAATATGTTAGTGAATACACTTAAAATCACGGATCCCATGATCGTTAAACGAAAACAAAGTCCCACATAATCATTGGATCGCAGAAGGGTACGGGCGTAAAGATAGGTATAAGTTGACTTATCACCATACGGAATGAGTGCTAATAGCCAGTCCATCCATTTCCTTCTCGCTACCTTCCCTTTTAAATGAGGAACATCAGTAAACATGTTCGCTATTCGATAGAAGGAATTCATCCGTTTGTTTTCCAGTTCCACCAGTCGTTCCCACTTTAACACGAAACCTTTAGTCGCGCTTCGGTAATACATGTAAAGTGCTAACAATAATAAGAAGGTTATAAGTGCAAACAGTATATTTGCCCTTGAACAGATGAAATAAAGAATCACGCCATTAAGTAAAAAGCGGATGAGAGAGTCCCAATGGCTCACTGATGTATCCTGATATTTCAATACCAGCCAGCGCATGGTCAAATTCAAAAACTTCAATATAAGCAATACGGCCAGGATGATTCCAAGGTCCTTACCTCCTGCACCCGTAACCTTCGCATACATCGGTATCGATGCAATCAGGACAACCAGAAGAATAAAGCCCTGCATGACCCAGCTTAATATCAATGAATTCTTGAAATAACTTCTCAACTTCGTTTCAAGCGGAAGCAGGAATACCGTATCGGGTTCTTTCAAGAAAGTATTTATCGGGCTTCTGGTTACAATGATCGATAAAACAAAGGCCATGATCAATGCAGCAGGAAAATCATTGTTTAACGTCTTCACCCAATCACTGTAATAATAAGCCAACCCACCCAGAACCAAAACCATGACAAAAACAAGATGGCCATTAAAAATATAACGAAGATATTTTTGCGTTTCATTTATATAGCCTAAATATCTTTCCTTCCAGAGATTTTGACTATTCATGACCGATTTCTTCTTTCGTCAATTGGATATATAAATCGTCCAGAGTTGCCCCTGGCATGGAAAATTGTTCACGAAGCTGCTCAAGATTGCCTTTCGCCCGAATCTCTCCATTATGCAGTATGATGAAAGAATCACAATACCTCTCCGCTGTCGCCAGAATGTGTGTAGACATTAAAATTCCCGCTCCGCTCTCTTTCATCTTCCTCATCAAATCAAGCAGGGATTGAATGCCTAGTGGATCAAGACCTACGAAGGGTTCATCGACGATATATAAAGACGGCTGTACTAAAAAGGCGCACATTATCATGACCTTTTGCTTCATTCCCTTTGAAAAATGGGCCGGGAACCATTTAAGCCTTTTCTCCATATGGAATTCCTTTAACAGAACGTCCATCCTTTCTTTAAATGTGGCTTCCGCCAAACCATGTGCCATGGCTGTAAGCTTTAAATGCTCCTCAAGTGTAAGCTCATCATACAAAATGGGCGTTTCTGGAACATAAGTGAATTGTTTTCGATATGTATCCGGGTCCTGAGCTAATGTTTTACCATGAATCGAGACGCTTCCGCCTTTCGGCTCCATTAGTCCGATGATATGTTTAATCGTCGTACTTTTCCCAGCCCCGTTAAGCCCAATTAACCCAACCAGCTCATTTGGCTGAATGTCAAAACTTATTCCTTTTAAAACGGGCGTTTTCGTGTATCCGCCTACTAACTGCTTTATTTCCAATAAGGACATATAAACGATCCTTTCTATATAGAGGTTCTTATTTCCATTTTATCAAATTCTCCTGCTTTTATATAGTCGAGTGTTCCGGAACAAAATTTCCATAAATAACTAATTATATTTTTCCTGCTTGATGGCCATCATAATTAAGGAAGAAGGGGTTAGTCATTACGTGTGATTCACATCATATTGTAAATGAGGTGTCAGTTAAAGACGTATTATACTGAAATACCCATTAGGTTTATTACAAATGATTTACATCATATTGTAAATGAGGTGTCAGTTAAAGACGTATAAACTGAATTAAACCAGAAGCTTCATAACAAAAATCGTTTCGAGCAAGGAGATGGTTCTCTTGCACGTAAAAGCAGAAAAATCATTCAATAATTATCAATTATGCTTTAAAAGTTGATGAAACTTTAAAGATATAGGAGATGGTTGCTTTGAATGGAAAATCTCTATTTAGATAATAACCATATTTTACTACAATGTAGATGAGGTGTTTGTCGCAGAGAATTTATGCTAATGCGAATTTTGAAGCAAAACCCCCTTTTTCGACAGGCAGGGTGCAACTTAATGTTGCATCCTGTTTTTATATTTTTCCTTTTCTCAACGATTCAAGCTATGGTACGATTAACCAAATACATTAACTTTTAAAGGAGCGTTATTCATGAGTGATTGCATTTTTTGCAAAATAATCGATGGGGAAATTCCAAGTAGTAAAGTTTTCGAAAATGAACATGTTTTGGCCTTTCTCGATATCAGTCAAGTAACGAAAGGCCATACGCTGGTAATACCTAAAGTACATAAGGAAAATCTTTATGAGTTGACACCAGAGATTGCCAAGAACCTTTTTGAAGTGGTGCCGGAAATTGCCCGCGCCATGAAGCAGGAATTCCAACCTGTAGGCCTAAACCTTTTAAATAATAACGGTGAAGCTGCAGGGCAGTCCGTTTTCCATTTTCATATGCATTTAATTCCTCGGCATGGGGAAGGTGACGGCTTTGGTGCAGTTTGGAAAACAAATACCAGCGACTATACACCGGATGACCTAAAACAAATCGCTGACTCCATTGCACAGCATATACAATGAGACTGCAATAGCCCGTTAAGAAGGTTTCTTTCTCCTTTCGTTGCTTGAAAAAATGATCCCGAGTTGGTCCCCACTTTAAAGTGCAGGACCTTTTTACTTTGGTCTATCATTAAAAAACGGATTTAAAATTCTAAATTTTCCTCCAATTGAATTTAGTTTTCTGGTAGGATATATGAATAGTCTCAAATACTTTATCACATAGTCGCATAGGAGGAAAAAAATTGAAACGTGCACGTAATTTTAACGCTGGGCCAGCCGCCCTTCCTTTAGAAGTTTTACAAAGAGCCCAAAACGAATGGTTGAATATTGAGGATTCCGGTATGTCTGTCATGGAATTAAGCCATAGAAGTTCCGAATTCGAAAAAATTCATAACCATGCCATTCAATCATTAAAAGATCTTATGGAAATTCCTGAAAATTATGAAGTTCTCCTGCTGCAAGGAGGGGCAAGTCTACAATTTTCCATGATTCCCATGAATATTTTGAAAGATGGAAAAAGGGCAGATTATGTCCTCACTGGTTCTTGGTCGGAAAAAGCATTAAAAGAAGCCAAAAAGGTTGGTGAAACGGCCGTAGTCGCTTCATCCAAAGATGAAAAATATACGTTCATCCCTAAAGTGGAAGATATCAAATTGAATGACGATGCTGCCTATCTTCATATCACAAGCAATAATACGATTTACGGAACGCAGTGGAAGGATTTCCCGGAAACAGGCAACATTCCTCTAGTAGCCGATATGTCGAGTGATATTCTCAGCAAAAAGATTGATATTAGTAAATTCGGCATCATCTATGCTGGTGCACAAAAGAATCTAGGCCCGTCGGGAATCACAGTCGTTATCATCCGTAAAGATTTAATAACGGATAATGACAAAATCCCATCCATGATGAACTATTCGATCCATTCGAAAAATAATTCTTTATACAACACTCCTCCGACATTGGCCATTTACTTATTGTCCCTTGTGCTGGATTGGGCAAAAGACCAGGGCGGAGTGGAAAAGATTGCTGAAATCAACGAAGAAAAAGCAAAAGTCATTTACGATGCCATCGACGGCAGTGATGGTTTTTATAAAGGCCATGCCCTACCGGACAGCCGTTCATTAATGAACGTAACGTTCACGCTTCCGTCTGAAGAAGCTGAAGTGCAATTCCTTAAAGAAGTGAAGGAAGCCGGATTCGTAGGACTGAACGGTCACCGTTCCATCGGCGGCTGCAGAGCATCCATCTATAATGCGATCCCTCTATCCCATTGCCAGGACCTTGCTGATTTCATGAAGAAATTCCAGGAATCGTATAAAGCGAAGGAAGCACAAACTCTTTAATTCAAACAAATATAACTTCTAAAAAAATAGGTCTTATGATATACTATTTTAAACTTCTTGCAACAAGCAATAGTGCATTGTTGAAGAAAAGCTGTTAGTTGAGATGAGAATAGGAGAGATGAGTAAATGAAAACGAAAACCCTTGTGTCACTGTCCCTATTAATTGGGATTGGGGCTGCCCTGCATTTTATCATACCTGGATTCTTCCTTGGAATGAAACCGGATATGATGCTGTTGATGATGTTTTTGGCGATTACCCTGTTTCCCGCTAAGAAGAATGTATTCATTGTCGCCCTGGCAGCAGGAGCCATCTCTGCCATGACAACTACATTTCCAGCAGGACAGATCCCAAATATCATAGACAAATTGGCAACAGCCTTTCTGTTTTACCTTTTATTCATCAGTCTAAAGAAGTTTTCAACATCCGTTGTCACCGTCAGTATCTTGACTGCCGTTGGAACATTGATTTCCGGCGCTGTCTTCCTTGGTTCGGCTTATTATATCGTTTCCCTTCCAGGGCCTTTCGTTGCACTTTTCGGAGCTGTTGTGCTTCCTGCCGTATTGTTAAATACAGTTGCGATGGTCATCATTTATCCAATTGTGAACGGCATCGTAAGAAAATCAAATATACCCATTAATGCTTAAGCAGCAGGATCATCATACCTAAAAAAGCACCGGACAGTCCGGTGCTTTTTTTTCCAATCATATGAATCTGGAATTCTAGTCAGAATCATCCTCCAATGGTCAATGAATCAATATCCACATAAACCAAATGAAAAGCAGTAAAACCCCGGGGAGACCCATAGCGAAGGCTCTAGCCTGGAGCACCCTCCTAGGCGGATAGATGCCAGGAGATTTAGCTTGCCTTAGAAAATACCCCATTCCGCACAGGCATACCATGCCTAATAAAAAAATGATTTTCATTATTAACCCACCAATGCCATCCAAGTTCCGACAGCTTGTTTTTATTATCTATATGCCGCTCTTCCCTTTATATGAAGCATTATTATTAAAGCTTCAAGTTATTTTTAAATATTATATATTTACTCTCTAAGTTTAAAAAAATATTTTTGTGATATAAAGATAAAATGGTCGATTCTCTTCCATAAGGATGAAAATTATGGTATTTTGATATCAATAGTATTTCTCTCCCTATTTATCATAATTTCCAATTGATGCAGCAGGGATTAAGACCATGGAAAGCGAAAACATATTATAAAATGAGGTGATCCTAATGAAAGCAAAATCATTACTAATTGGCTTTTTGACCGGAACAGTAGTAGCTGGTGCGGCAACCTTACTTTCGACACCAAGTTCAGGTAAAGACCTACGGACCCGCATCAAGACGAATACCGACGAAATTAAGGCTACAATTGATGAATTAAAGGTAAAAATGCAGAATATTAAAGATGACACGATGGAAGCTTCACAAATCAGCAAAGAAACGGTAAAAACATTCATTTCGGATGTTCAGGTCGTCATCGAGAACTGGAAGCGGGAAATCGAACCCAATAAGAATGAATTATTGAAGAACGTACAGGAAATTGAAAATTCATTGAAAGAATTGGAAGCGGCCGCCCCTACTTCTAAAAATAGCTGACATCGTCACACAAGCTTGATTCTCCATTTTTCCCAATAAATTACATGATTTATTGGAGAAGAATGGAGAATTCATTAAAAAAACTAAAATTTTCTAAAAATTTTGCAAATATTTTTCTTTATTAATTTTTATTTTATTGTCATAATAAATATATAGAATCTTATAAGTAGGTGAGCCCATAATATGCAGAATAAAAATTATTCTATGAAAGAAGCAATGATTTTTAGTCAACGAATTGCACAATTAAGCAAAGCATTATGGAAATCGATTGAAAAAGATTGGCAGCAATGGATCAAGCCCTATGATTTAAACATCAATGAGCACCATATTCTTTGGATTGCTTACCATCTTAATGGATCTTCCATTTCAGATGTTGCAAAATTTGGGGTCATGCATGTTTCTACCGCATTTAACTTTTCAAAAAAATTAGAGGAACGCGGATACTTAACATTTTCAAAAAAGGAAAATGACAAAAGGAATACGTATATAGAGATCACAGCGGAAGGTGAAAAAATTCTCCTTGATTTAATGGAGACATACGACCCAAGTAAGAACTCCGCTTTCTCGGGTGCACTTCCATTGCGTGAGCTTTATGGCAAGTTTCCGGATATGATTGAAATGATGGCCATCATCCGAAATATATACGGTGAAGACTTCATGCAAATCTTTGAACGATCCTTCGATAACATCGATCAGGAGTTTACGGACGTGGAGGGTAAAATCACAAAAAAAAAGATAGAGAAAGAAACTGAGCCAGTTTAATCTCATACTCTATCCATTTCCTTCATGAATGATACATATAAACCTTGTGAGATGCATGCATCAATGCATTCCTTTGTAGTTATTTTTGGATTAACCTTTCTTTCAAATTGATTAAAAAGCGGTCGAAAGTTCATATACCCTTCCGCTTTTTCTATTTCATAGCGTTTGCTCAAGATATCACATGTTTCCAATAATTCTTCCGCTTCCTTCTTCGTGAAATTTTTTTCCACAAATAGATAGTCCAACTTGGCCTCCGGATTGCGTATAAGGTTTAATAAAAGCCGTTGATGAAAACGGAGTATTTCCATTTCTTCATTTATATTTTTCATACATCACTAATCCCCATTCAATCATTCAATTTAACATAAAAGACTTATAACCAATTCTTGATTCTTCACACTCGGTAATCCGCCTGATCCCCATTTCAAAACCTGCACATTGCATGCTTACTTACCAAAGTGATTTCATCTTAAACATAATCCAAGAATTCCATTGCTTTTTCCACCCATTCATCGTAATGTATGTAAGTATATTCAACAGCTTTGGAGGGCTGATTTCGAAATGAATTCGTGGAAAACAATAGACGTGGCAAAACAATATGGGAATTGCCGTCTGCTCTTTTTTTCAGTTTTTACTATATTGATGTCTTTTGTTCTGATCTATACATTATTAAGTGTCTTTTCAACCCATGTTATTTTGTATGGCGATCAAACAATGGTATTTTTTAGCCTATTGCTCTTATTATATCCTGTTCACAAACTATTACACTATTTACCTTTACGATTATTATGTAAAAAAGTGAAAACTTCATGGTCCTTGAAGTGGAACCTGGTGTTGACATGCAGAGTCAATGTGCATGATCCGATTCGAAAGCATCTTTATCTCTTGACCCTTGTGTTGCCTTTCGTCATTATGTCTGTCACTTTGATTGGTTGTGCCCTTAGTTTTCCGCATTACATCCATTATTTCACTATTTTATTATCCCTGCACACCGGCTTATGCGTATCGGATTTTATTTATATAAAAAACCTTGTTGGTTCCCCAAGGCATTCTTTTATCGAGGAACATCTCGAAGGATACGATATACTTATTCAAAAGTGATTCCTTATTCATTCATAATGATGACTGCTAAGATTTTTAGGTATCTTTTTTCATTATAATTTGGTATCGTATTTATACATGATGTTTTGCAAGGAGGGATTTTAGGTTTTGATCTCGTTCTGGTTTATTATTTTTGCTATTTTGATCCTTTATAATATTAATAGAATGACAAACTCTTTATGCATTCAAAAGGAAATTGCTGAAGACCGGCAGCCAAAAGTATTCAGGACCATTAATGTATTAATTACTATTATGTTATTATCCTCCTATATTGAAATTTTGTATACGTAGAGATGAGCAACAAATGATGTCCATCATTTGTTACATACATTGGTGATACCCGGGGCATTATCCACATAAAGAAAAAGGGCGAAGCAAAAGCTTCGCCTTTTGTTTATGAGTTTAGCACCAAGAAGCTCCAATGATGACTAACAGGATGAAAAGAACGACAATTAGAGCAAAGCCTCCACCTATTCCTCCAGACATTGATCTTCCTCCCTTCCATTCTTAAGTAATTGTAATTTCATGCACACTCTTAAATCCGCCAAAAGGAATCCATTCCTTTCATAGCTTGAAAATCACTTAAATCTTTTTGTTGAGCGGCTACCCTATCCTATTCAACTCCATGGCAAAAGGAGTGGGCTATTTCCATTAGTAATTTTGCAGCCGATTAGAAACAGGCTGATCCTACAATTATTAATAAAATGAATAACACCACTAACAAAGCGAAGCCTCCGTTAAATTCATTACCCATTATGCTACCCCCTTTTGTTGTCCTCGATTTATCATATGTAATGGATTAATATCCGGGTAGGCGTACACCCATTTTTAAAAAAATCTTATTCATGCACCAATATATTATTTTTTGTAAAGTAACCAGAATATGTTATAGTTAATTTTGTGGAAATACGAAAAAATAGCAAACCAGAAACTTATAACTAGGAGTTGTTTTTATGAAGAAGTGGGCATTATCGATTGCTGTTACTGCAGGGCTGATCGGACTTACAGCATGCAACAGCGACAAGGAAGCAGTCGTGGAAACTAAAGCGGGGGATATAACCAAAGAAGAATTTTACAATGTAATGAAAGACCGTTATGGTGAAACCGTTCTTCAAGAACTTGTTTATGAAAAAGTTCTTTCTGAAAAATATACAGTAACGGATAAAGAAGTTAAAGCTAAAACGGACGAACTTAAAGCGCAAATGGGTGAAAATTTCGAAACGGCCCTGGCCTCTTCCGGATATAAGAGCGAAGCTGATCTTAAACGTGCACTTAAAATCGGCATGCTTCAAGAAAAAGCAGCCGTTGCCGATATAAAAGTTAAAGAAGCTGATGTGAAAAAAGCTTATGAAGACTATAAACCACAAATCAAAGCGAGACATATTCTCGTGAAAGATGAAAAAACGGCCAATGAAGTTAAAGCTAAATTGGACAAAGGTGAAGACTTCGCCAAACTTGCCAAAGAATATTCAACGGACACAGGCACAGCTGAAAAAGGCGGGGAGCTAGGCTGGTTCGGACAAGGTGAAATGGTTCCTGCATTTGAAGAGCAAGCTTACAAAATGAAGAAAGATGAAATCAGCAAGCCGATTAAATCCGATTATGGCTACCACATCATCCAACTTCTTGATACAAAAGAAAAAGAATCATACAAAGATATGAAAAAAGATCTTGAATATGATTTGAAAGTCGCTCAAATTGACCAAACTAAAGTTCAGGACATTCTGAATTCAGAAGTCAAAAAAGCGGACGTGAAGATTAAAGATAAAGATTTAAAAGATGCCATCACTTCTGGTGACGCAGCCAAAGCTGAAAAATAATTGAATAGTAAAAAGCGACAGGACTTTACCTGTCGCTTTTTTTTCATCATTCGGGCTATGCTCCCTGATTTATATCCTTTTTCCGCCTCTCACGCTCTTCTTCCATGCGGTCAATGTATTTCTGGCCTTCCTTTTCAATCCAAGCATCATCTATGAGGCGTTCCTGCCTAGCTGTCCAAATTGACATGACTGCACTGACAATTATTCCAATAAACACGAACCAAATCCAAATTGGCATGTCCATTCCCTCCCAAAAAATCTACTATTCATTTACTAGAGAATATGCACAAACAAAAAAAATATGCCTCTTTCTCCATCGAGAAAGAAGCATATTTCATTAAAATGTCGGTTTATAGAATGAACGATTATCGAGCGCGAAGACTCTTTCCGTAAATTCACCCGGCTTCACTTTTTCCAAGGCGCGGTCCATCATATTTATCTTGGCATCCATATTATCAATATAATGCAGCACTTCCGCTTCCCTAACCATCGGCGGCTTGGGACTGCCCCACTCAGCTTTACCATGGTGGCTTAATATCAAGTGCTTGAGAATCATGATTTCTTCCGCTTCAATGCCCAATTCCTCTGCAGCTTTACCGACTTCATTCACCATGATGGTGATATGCCCCAACAAGTTCCCTTCCACTGTATAAACAGTCGAAACAGGTCCAGATAGCTCATGCACCTTTCCAAGGTCATGCAGAATGACCCCGGCATACAAAAGATCCTTATTGAGGGAAGGATATAGGGTTGAAATGGCCTTAGCCAGCCCTAGCATCGATACAACGTGATAGGCCAGTCCCGACATATACTCATGATGGTTCTTGGTGGCAGCAGGGAACGTCAGGAATTCATTCTGATATTTTTTTATGAGATGCCTAGTCACCCTTTGGATATTCGGATTCCTCATTTCAAATATAAATTGAGTGATGGTTTCCATCATTTCTTCCTGACTTAAAGGCGCCGTTTGAATTAAATCGGCTTTCGTGACCCCGTCAGTATCTGAAGTAATTCTAATATTACGGATTTTCAATTGGCTGCGTCCTCGATAATTCTGGACTTCCCCTTGAACTTTCACTGTTGCTTCCGCACAGTATGTTCTCTCATCAGCCT
This sequence comes from Peribacillus sp. AS_2, assembly GCF_026891895.1. Taxonomy (NCBI): domain Bacteria; kingdom Bacillati; phylum Bacillota; class Bacilli; order Caryophanales; family Bacillaceae; genus Peribacillus; species Peribacillus sp. AS_2. The sequence goes on along the minus strand of NZ_JAPTGA010000003.1, from coordinate 400,289 downwards.
CGGAAACATCCCATAGCTTTGCCTCTATCTCGCCGGTTTTATCGCACAAAATCAATGTTAAAAAAGGCTTTCCATTACTTGCCACCGCTTTTGTACTCGTTTTAATGTACATATATATATCTACTACTTCACCAATTCCGTAGTGTATGATCCCATTTCCCATGCGACTGCCTCCGTTCAATTAAATATCAACATTATAACATACCAATCTCGTTAGTGCGTTTAGTTTTCGTTAATAAGTGATAGACATTGGACAGGAAAAGCTAAAGCTTTGCCGTCTCTTATCACTCCACAAGAAAACCAGGCTTGACCCCAAGCCTGGCTCTCCAATCAAATCTATTTCAACAGTTTTTGTTCGGACAATACGCGCACTTCTCCTGGCCATCTATTCGGTAATATAAACAGCATGTCACCCGTTTATAAGGGTTCATTGACTCCGGAACACTTTTTTCCCCAATGAATCGTTTAAAGGGGGAACGCGTTTCAATATTCAGCCATACCTCATCTTCAAGAAGCATTTCAATGTCCTTTTCAACTCGTGTCTTTATATCAGTTTGCTTCAATAACTCACTATACATCCATACCGTATAGCTCCAAATATTTTCCCAGAGAACTAGTTTCGATATTTTAGCAGTTCCGGAAAAGAAGCGAATGGCATCAGCACCAAATCTGTTCAATATGGAATGGAGGGCAGAAGGGCTTTCCTTTTCCATGACATGGCTCCACCTGTTGGTTTTCAGCAAAAAATTCGGGAGCCAATGCTCATCTTCCGGATCATCCAAAACACCAAAGTCCTGAAGTGTGCCTTCCCAGATAAGCCGATGTTTGCTTAACATGTACAATTGTGCCGTGACAAAAAAAGCATAGCGTCTGAACCACATTGAAATGGCTATCCTTGACGTTTCCGCCCCAGTCCGGGCTTGTGCATACTGAATAATCTCATCAGCATGATTGAAGGTCTTGGAAACTTGGGCTACATCCCGAAAGGATATCCGGTATCCCTGAAGTTCTTTTTCAATGGCTGGCGTGAGGTTATGCATTGGCCAGCGCTTTTATCTGAGTTTGTGCGTAGCGCCCTTTACCAAACGGGACGCACATGGGACTGCCGAAAATTGGATCAAAGGATATTTGACATTCCATGCTGAATACATGCTGTACCAATTCAGGCGTGATGATATCCTCCGGCCGGCCTTGAGCATGTATCGCCCCATTTTTAAGTGCCACCAGATTATCCGCATAACGGCAAGCTAAATTCAAATCATGAAGCACCATAACGATCGTTCGGTTCTCAAACTCATTCAAGTCGAACAATAAGTCCAAAATCTCGATTTGATGGGTCATATCAAGATATGTAGTCGGTTCATCCAACAAAATGACATCCGTATCCTGAGCAAGCGTCATGGCTATCCATGCCCGTTGCTTCTGCCCTCCCGATAATTCATCGACTGCCTGATCCTTTAAATCGGTCAGATTCGTTGCTTCAATCGCCTTTTGAACTTTTTCTTCATCCACGGAACTCCACTGTTTCAACCAACTTTGATAAGGATATCTACCTTGTTTAACAAGTTGATAGACGGTAAGCCCTTCAGGAGCAACCGGGGATTGCGGAAGAATCGCCATCTTTCTCGCTACATCCTTCGATGGCATGGTCGAGATCGCTTTGCCCTCGAGCAAGACCGAGCCGGATTGAGGTTTTAACAATCGGGCTACAGACCTTAGAAGTGTTGATTTTCCACATCCATTAGCACCGATGAATACCGTGATCTCCCCTTTGGGTATTTCTATATTCATATCATTTATTATTAATTTATCACCATAACCGAGCGATAAAGACTGTGTGTTAATAGCTGGTCGCATTAAAATACTCCCCTTTTAGTCTAATAATACCATTTTAATGAAAATGATTCTCACTGTCAATCTTAAAAAGGAATATAAACCATAACTCCATGTCCCATTCCTCTTAAATGATTCATTAAAGTGAATGCTTCTTTAAAGATATGAAGCTTCCTTTGGAAACATTAATCTAAAAAAAACAGCACATTAAAATTTCATTCATCACTGCCTGTAGCTTCCGAACGATAGTCCATTCTCCCCCTCTGCGAATTACTATCGGAATTTCCAAACTCCATTTAGCGGAAAATAAAAAAAGCCCTCCATATGGAGAGCCTTTTAACCGACAAGCAGGCGATTTGTACAATGTTCCAGGGATTCATCCCTAATGAAGGTAAATAAATCGTGATCGATAAAAGGAATGATTCCTTCTGCAATATTCCATGCATTGACCTCTATTTGATAAAGGATTTCTGATTTTCCTGTACGGTGCAGCTCCTCACTAAGCACAGCAAGATCGGGGTCTAATGCGTGCCCCATCTCATGTGTGAGAATCACCCATGTATATTCCTCAAGCCTTGCAAGCGAGCCTAGGGAGCGTTCACACTGAATTTCAATATCTCTCTCATATAAAGTGATGCGATGACCTATGGCAGAATATTTTCCCCCAACACATCGTTTACCAGGAAACTCCTTTTCGATGATTAACTCCAAAGAAGAATCATGGCGGCTTACAAACTCATTCCTATTCAATGACTTCACTCTCTTTATCTATAGTTTAAGACCCATTATATTTCGGGGATGATCAAATCATTCATATTTTGGCGCAATACGGGGCTGGATAGACGAATCACTTGATTTTCACTAAAGTGCTCCATTATATATCGGTGGCATGTAAAAAATAAGATTTGCCGCTTTTTCGAAACTTTTTTCAATAACTCAAGCATCCGTTTTGTCCTTTCCGCATCAAAATTGACGAAACTATCATCAATGATGAGAGGGAATGAATCATTTTCAAAAGTATGATCAGCAAGTGCGAGCCTTAAGGAAACATAAATTTGCTCAGCTGTCCCGCGGCTGACCTCTTCAACCCTGAAACTCAAACCATCACTGCGCTGTACCAAAATCCCTTCTCCCGACTGATCAAGGATGATTTTCCGATAGTTTCCATTCGTTAAAAAGGAAAAATGCCGCTCGGCATCAGCGATCACCTTCGGCAGGCGCTCCCTTTTATATCGGTCCAATGTTTTATTCAATAAGCTTTTGGCTATTGCCAATTTCGCCCATTCCTTCGCCTCTTCGTTAAAAGCAGCTTTTTCTTCATGAAAACGATGAAGTAAATCATCATAAATCCCTGAAACCTCAAGCTGTTTTATCTTATGTTTCGCATCCGCCCGCTTCTCTAACAAAAGGGATTTCACCTTTACAGAATCCTTCCGTTTCTGTTCTAAATTCTCAAATGTATAAGTATTGATCCCCTGTTTTAAATAAGATTGGATTTGTTCAGGCAGCATTCTGGATTGCCCAATTTGAATGGCAATCAAATCAAGCTGCTTTTGTAAGGTGATTTTCTTTTCGGACAATGCAGCGACATGCCTGAATTCTTCCTCGTCCTTGACCTTAGCTAAATTAAAAAGCATTTCCATTTCTGCATCAAGATAGCCATTTTCCATCGTCAGCTGCTCGATTTCGTTCGTCAAACGACTTCTTTCCTGCATCCATTGCGTTAACTGAACGGAGAATTCAACCGCTTTATTCAACTCCCGTTTCAATTGGCCAATCGCTTCCCTCCATGTGGATGTTTCAAAATCAAGGCTATTTGCAAAATGAAATAAAGCCTTTGATTTACCCTCAAATTCTGCCTGGAGAAAATCATGCCTCTTGATTGTTTCATACTTCCTATCAACGGCTTCCTTCCATTTCTCAAGAAGTTCAAATACAGATTCAAGATTGATTTCCATTCCAGGATAAGACAGACCCCAACCGCTTAAGATGTTCCTCAATTCTTTATCCAACCGGTCCCTGCTAGCTTCCCAATCGGCATACTCCTGAATCGTCGATTCAAACGCTTCCTCCCTTTCTTCATATTTGAAACTTTCACTTTCAAAGCGCCTTTGGAGACGTTGGTCCAATTCAAGCAGCCTCCCCATCGACTCTCCTTCACTCCCTTTATTGGTTTCACTCCCAATTGCAGCCCTTTTCCTTTTCATCTCATCCAATTGCCTGATATACCCGGACGATATATCATCACCTTTAAAGAGATACCTGGAAACCGCAAACAGAACAGCTACGGTTAGAAGTATCACCCCCAACAAAATCTGTTCACTGAAATAACTTCCGATTGCACCTAAACATAGTAGCACTATTAAACTGCCATTCATGATATGTGAACGTTTGTGATTATCTGCTTCCTTCTTCCTCTGTAATCCCAATTGCTTTTCAAGTTCAAGTATTTGTTCATCAAGAATAAGGGATTGTGCTGCTTCAAATTCGATGTTATTCTGCTTGTTGTATAAGGACTCCAGCTCGATTCTTTTTTCATCTGGCAGTAACTGGGCCTTAATCTCCTTCAAACGGGCTTCTGTCGTTTCCAGACTTCCCTTTTGCAGTTCATATTTCTCATCGAGCTGTTTTTTATCATTTTGGAGCTGATGCTTTTCCCTCTCGGCCCTTTTCACCCTTTCCTTCATGAATGTACTGATATCCAGTTTTCTTATTTCCTCATCAGAAACATCCAAAAATAATTCCTGCTTCACCTTTTCGATATTCTTTTCTTCCAACAGCGTTTCGTGTTCCGCTTTTCTAATATCCAGCTCGAGCTTCTCCAACAATGTTCCTTGATCGATTGCATGTTCAATTTGCTCTTTATGCTCCTTGATGAATGGATTGATTTTGATTTCCGTGAGTTTCCCCTCTAGTTTGTTCATTTTCTCAGTCAATGCAGCAAGTTGGGCTTTCATGGGTATTCCAACTGCCTGTAGCTGTTCAAGTCTTTTTAAGCCATCAACAGGAAAATTCACATCCGGAATTTTACTTATTTCAGCCTCTAGTTCCCCCTGTTCTTCAACCAAGGGTTTAATTCGCAAAAAAGCACTTACGTTAACAAGATCTTCTTCAATCTCTTGAATATCCACCGTGACTTTAGAGAGCTCTTCCTTAAGTTTTGCTTCTTCCTGAAGTAATGCCGTATATGACTGCTGTTCTTCTTCAGATGCTTTCACCTTTTTCTGCAATTCCTTAAGTTCTTTCATTTTCACATTCAGTAAAGGTTTTTGGCCTGATGGCTTGAACCTTGAATCGAGCTCTTTTTGCAATTTCGTTTCGGCTTCAAGAAGTTTATCATTCCCGATCAGCCCGGCTGAAAGCAGATATTTACTCATCGTACCTTCACTTAGTGTATGTAATCCCTGCAGACCTTGAAGGTCGAAAGAAAAAATGGCTTGGTAATAGTTTTTATCAACGCCATGAAGAATCTCATTCAATTCTTCCTCGCCGCCGACCCTTCCATCCTCGAAGGTCAATTTCACATCACCAGTAGCTTTTCCCTTCACACGTTCAATAACGATTTCCCCGTCTTTTTTTGTTATGAGGCTGAGCCTTCCCCCATATTTGGCATGCATTTTGGGCTCGTAACGCGGTTCGATTTGAACCTTTGTCGGAAAACCAAACAGCATACTATGAATGAAAGACATGAGGGTTGACTTGCCCGATTCATTTTCCCCAAAGAAAATCTGCAGCTGTCCCAATTCCGGAAAACGCTGATTTTCCAGTTTGCCGTAACCATAAACATGGAGGTCTTTAATAATCAATTCCGTTGCTCCTCCCTACACTCATTTATTCGCTTCAAAAACGTGCAAAAGCCATCTTTCCGCTTCATCCAACAGTTCCCTCTGCTCATCCGGCTCTATTGAATCAAGAAACCTTCTTGCTCCCTGATGAATGTATAGCGGGGCAAGAGCAGCCTCCGTATCATCAAATTCAGAAGCAAGCCTGGATACCTCAGCCAGAAATGGCGATATACTTTCATTTGACCTATTCATAGGAATGGACTGGATGAGTTTGATTTTATACACCCAGACAAATGATTCCCCTTGGTCCCCTTCCTGCAAAATCCGGGTCAATTCTTCAAGATATTCCCCGGAAGCTCCTGCTGCATCACCTGCATCCAGTTTCAACTCCAAAAGAAAGCTTCTCCCATCGATACCCTTCCGTTCAATTACTTCCTTGCATTGCTTGAACAGGGCATCAAATCCACCTTCTGCAGATAATTCAATTGTCTCGCTTTCCCATATCACCTCAGAGGTTTCAATAAAAGAATGGCGCTTCATGTCCCCATCGAATTCTATAAGCATGCACCCTTTGACGCCTGACTCCTTTCTGTTCCTGCCTTGAATATTTCCTGGATATATTACAAGCGGATCTTCCGAAACAACCTGATGTTTATGAATATGGCCTAATGCCCAGTAATCGAAATCTTTGGCAGCAAGTTCCTTCAATGAAAAAGGGGCGTACGGGCTATGTTCGGAATTGCCTTCCAAATTCCCATGAAGCAGACCTATATGATAATCGGCCCCTTCAGCTTTTATGTAGGTTTCGATCATTCTCTCCCTTACTTGACGGCGCGGATAACTGAATCCATAAAGGTGGACAGTCGTCCCATCGATTTTTTCAAATCGTTTCATTTCGGTTTGCCCTGAAAATACGTGGACATTATCCGGCAGCCTCACAGTAATCCATGAGCCGCTGAGGTGATCATGGTTACCATGAATGATATAGGCAGGGATTTGATGTTGCTGGAGTTTTTCCATCTCGGTCCGAAAGCGGACCTGTGTTCGGAGACTCCGGTTTTCCCCATCAAATAGATCCCCCGATAACACGATAAAGTCAACCTGACGGGTAATTGCCTCATTAATGATAGTTTGAAAAGCTTTAAACGGACTTTCCCTTAATTCCTTTAATATAGATGACGGCATATCCTTCAACCCTGAAAAGGGACTATCCAGATGGAGATCTGCCGCATGAATGAACTTCACACCGCTCAAAAGTGTCACCTCGATTTCTTTCAATATTTCATATTCAATTTTAACATGAGCAGAACATACTTTCCCATACATTATTATTTTAATACGTCATCATGCAGTATGGGCAAATTCAACAGGAAAAAGACCGAATGGCGAACATTGTTTCATTCACGGCATTCGGTCTTTTTCATCAATTAAAGATATCCATACTTAGATAGCGTTCACCATTATCCGGTGCAATGCATAATACTCTTTTTCCGCTTCCAAGACGACGGGCTTCCTGCAGGGCAGTCCAGACAGAGGCACCTCCTGAAGGCCCAATCAATATCCCTTCCTTCGAAGCCATATCCTTCATGGTGGAAATCGCATCTTCATCAGCCGCTTGAACGATTTCATCAAATACCTCTGTATTTAGGATGCTAGGGATAAAACCAGGGCTCGTACCCACTAACTTGTGGGGACCAGGCTTTCCTCCGGAAAGAACTGGGGAACCCTTAGGCTCGACAACGACAACCCTTAAATCCGGCAGATGTTCTTTCAAGGCTTCACCTGTACCGGTTATCGTTCCTCCCGTTCCGGCAGTAGCGACAAAAACATCCAGGTCTCCATCCATCTGATCCAGAATCTCGACTGCTGTCGTCACTCTGTGAATATCAGGATTGGCTTGGTTTTCGAATTGCTGCGGAATAAAGCTATTAGGAATCTCTGCTGCGAGCTCCTCGGCTTTACGAATGGCTCCCGGCATCCGCTCTGATGCAGGGGTGAGGACAACTTCCGCTCCGTATGCCTTTAATATATTGATTCTTTCTTTCGACATATTATCCGGCATGACCATAATCGCCCGATATCCCTTAGCCGCGGCATTCATGGCAAGCCCAATACCTGTATTCCCTGATGTTGGTTCTATGATCGTAGCCCCGGCTTGAATGATACCATCCAATTCTGCCTGCCTAATTAAATTGAAGGCAGCCCGATCTTTTACACTGCGGCTCGGATTGAAATACTCAAGTTTCACGAATACCTCAGCGTCATCCTCCGCTGTTAAATGATTAATCCTAACAACAGGTGTATCTCCTATCAATTCAGTGATATTATTAACGATTTTTACCGTCATTCAAAAAAACCCCCTTCGATCCATACACTTCCAACATGCACTTTCACTCAAGTTTATTATATCATTTATGATTTTTCATTTTAAAGAGAGAATTCCTCTAGTATAAATAGGTTTTGTTTTCATTCTTTCCAAGCTTAAAGGAAAAAAACGAGAAGTTAGTTCGATATAGTTACTTTTTCAAGATATTCAGCTATGTATCAATATTCCTTGTCTTAATAGATTCACTCACATAACAATAGTCAAAATTGACAGATAATGATAAAATTTTTATAACAGTTGATAACATTTTTGATAAGGGAGTTTTTGAAAATGAGTAAAATATACAAATTAACCGTTTTTGAACCGTCAGGGGAAAAACTATTGGATGAATCATTTACAGCCGAGAATGATGAACAAGCAAAAGAAGTGGGACAAAATCTATTGAAGGAAAAAAACTATCAAGATCAAACACATCGCTGTACATCGCCTTCAGGCGCTTTATTGCTTTTTCATCGCTGATTGAAAATGGAAGCGCAATCACTAAAAATATGATCAACTTTTCCATACTTTCCTTATATAAAAAAAGGCCGTCACTGGAAAGTGACGGCCTTTCTTATTCATTTTCCAATGAAGTTCGGTTTCCTTTTTTCCACGAACGCTTTTATTCCCTCTTGGTGATCCGCTGTTTGGCGCATTTTCATCTGAGCAGCTTTTTCAATCTCAAGCATCTTAATTAATAGCGGGCGATTTTTTTCACTAAGGATCTTTTTCGTTTTAATCATGGCCTGCACCGGACTTTGCAGCCAAGATTGCACTTTTTTCTTTACCGCATGTTCCAAGGTTCCGTCTGCCACTTCATGAATGAGGCCCTTTTCTTTGGCTTCAAGCGCTGTAAGCACTTTACCTTCCCAGATCAATTCTTTCGCACCCACTTCACCAAGACGGCGTTCAAGGAAGAAGTGTCCGCCGCCATCAGGGATTAATCCAATCCCGATGAAATTCATCGCAACCTTACTTTCCGAATCGGCAATAAGATGATCCGTTGCAAGAGCTATACTCAACCCTAGCCCTGCAGCTGCACCATGAATGGCACTGATGGTCAATTTAGGCATGAAGTATAGGGTGGTCACCAATTCACTGATTCCATCCATCAGCTCATCGAAAGCGTTTTCTTTTCCAGGCGAGAGCATCATCTTAATGTCACCACCAGCGGAAAACGCTTTCCCATTCCCTTTTAAAATGACGACGTCCACTTCATCATTCTCGCTCACTTCCTTCAGGGCATTAATGAAATCATGCAGCATTTTCGGATTTAGAGAATTCATTGCCTCTGGACGGTTCATTGCAACAGTGGCCGTCCTGTCCGAATATGTGACTAAAACCGTGCCTGCAGGTGATGTCGATTCAATACTCAATTTATTTCCTCCTCTTTCGTTCTATGAATCTATTATATATTCACCAACCATTATTAGAATAGGGTGAAAAGTTATAATTAAACAAATATTCCATTATTTATTGATATATTTATCCTGAAGCTGATCACGCAATGCCCTTTTCAAAAACTTCCCAACGCCGGTTTTTGGGATTTCATCCAAAAAGACCACTTCATCCGGCAGCCACCATTTTGCAAACTGCGGTTTTAAAAACTCGATGATGTCTTCCTGGGACACTTGTCCCTTGTATGCCTCCTTCAAGACAACACAGGCGATCGGCCGTTCCTGCCACTTTTCGTGAGGCACTGCAATTACCGCCGCCTCAAAGATTCCTTCATGGGCCATTAAGGCATTCTCTATATCAACGGAAGATATCCATTCACCGCCGCTTTTAATCAAATCTTTAGTCCGGTCAACGATTTTCACGAATCCTTCTTCATCAAGCGTGACTACATCTCCTGTATAAAGCCAGCCATCTTTAAACGTATCCCCTGACCGCTCATCCTTAAAATACTCATTGGCAATCCAAGGACCCCTGATCAGCAATTCTCCCATTTCTTTTCCATCAGGCTTCACTTCGCCATCCTTACCGATCACTTTAATTTCTATCATTGGCGAAACAAGGCCCTGCTTGGCCTTCAACTCATAAAGTTCTTCTTCAGGGAGGTCTTCCTGATAGCTTTTGGGTTTCGATATAAATACGAGCGGGCTTGTTTCCGTCATTCCATATGCATGCAGGAATGGTATCCCATACTTTTGTTCAAAGGTTTTAATCATGCTTTTCGGAGCAGCCGACCCTCCGCATAAAACGGCACGAATACTGCTCGTATCATGGCTGCCTTCTTCCAGCTCCTTCAATAAGCCCAGCCATATCGTCGGAACCCCTGCTGCGATAGTAACCTTCTCCTTCTCTATAAGCTCCGCCAAAATCTTTGGGGTGAAATAGGGCCCTGGCAAAACCATCTTCGTTCCAAACCAAACACTGGCAAAAGGCATGCCCCAGGCATTCACGTGAAACATCGGCACGACAGGAAGGGCCACATCACGCTCACTTATTGCTGTAGAATCGGCAAGCCCCAGTGCAATCGCATGCAGTAAAATTCCGCGATGCGAATAAACCACACCTTTGGGGTTCCCGGTCGTGGCGGACGTATAACATATGCCGGCAGGTGCATTTTCATCCAAGGTTTGGATGAATGGCTGTTTCGGATTTCCTTCGGCTAATAATTTTTCATAATGATAAATAGGTGAAAGGGTCGTTTCAGGCAGCTCATCTTTATCCGTCATAATGATATACCCTTCCACTGTCGTTAACTCATCTTTAATTGCTTCCAAAAGGGGGATGACATCCGGATCTATCAATAATAATCGATCCTCCGCACTATTGACGATATAAGAAACATGTTGAGGGGACAAACGCATATTGATTGTATGTAAGACAGCACCATGACAAGGAATCGCAAAATAAGCTTCTAAATGCCGATGATGATTCCAGGCAAGCGTTCCAATACGGTCACCTGTTTGAATACCGAATTTTTCAAGATTACTGGTCAGCCTTCTTGTACGCTCAACAATCTCAGCATATGTAAATGTGTGAATGCCACCATCCGTACGCGAAACTACCTCTTTCTTCGGAAAATATTTTTCAGCTCTCTCAATGATTTGAGTCATGATCAATGGAGTATCCATCATTACAATCTCCCCCTTATATTAAAAGCATGCTCATTATATATTCGACCAGAAAAAAAATAATCCTTTTTCCCTAGGTACCTTTTATATTATTTTGAATCTGTCTTTATTTTGATGATATTTTCATATCAGTTTGACGGCAAAAAGCAGATTCAGAAAGGAAGCGGATTTTTGAAATCAACTGGAATGTAATTTAAGAAAAAAATGTAGGATGGACTCATTCCGAAAAAATTTCAGATTAGGTTATTCTTCATGTTTTTTTCTGTAATCTTTAATGGATGGAAGAAATTTGCGACACTCCTGCCGAATTACTGGCTGGCCGAGACCCCACAGGCGTTTGCGCCGAGGAGGCTTGGCAGGCAGTCGGCGGAAAGGGAGCGGATTTCTGAAATCAACTGGAACGTTTTCTAAAAAAATGTAGGCTATCTCACACCGAATTATGTAAAGGATCAGGTCCTTTAAGTTTTTTCCTGTACTCCTTATTCGATTGAAGAAATTTGCAACACTCCTGCCGAATTACTGGCTGGCCGAGACCCCACAGGCGTTTGCGCCGAGGAGGCTTGGCAGGCAGTCGGCGGAAAGGGAGCGGATTTCTGAAATCAAGCAGAAACACTTATTAAGAGCGGAATCTGAAAAGTTTTTTTTAACCATCTAAATCTAGTGGTGCAGTTCCATGACAATTTTTTATGTTTCTTTCTAGAAAAAAGAGGAAATAGTAAAGATACAATTATATTTAGAGGGAGCTCATTTATGGTAAATAAAATAAACGAAGAACTAGAAGCTTATTGTGCGAGTGAATATTCAAAGCTATCACGGGTAATAGTTTGTGAACCTCATTATATGGAGATCAGGGAGATCATTAACGAAACACAAAAAGAGTTTCAAGAAGAAAATATCGATCAAGCACTCGCCTTGGAGCAGCACGCACAATTTACAAAGGCTCTAGAACATGAAGGGATTGAAGTCATAAAACTTCCGCCTCAAATTACATATCCGGAACAAGTCTTTACGAGAGATATCGGTTTCACTCTTGGCGAAACCGTTTACGTCGCTGAGTTGGCAACAGGTATCAGGCAGGGTGAAGAACAAATATTGAAATCCTGGCTCGAAACGAATGGTATTTCATATTTCAACCTCCTCAAAAATCATATTGAGGGCGGGGATGTCCTTATTGACGGAAAAACCATTTATATTGGAATCAGTGAAAGAACGGATGAAACATCCGTCAAGCATCTTCAATCCTTATTACCGGAATACGAGGTCATAGCGGTTCCTTTCATTGAAACATTCCTTCATTTAGACTGTGTTTTCAATATCATATCACCGACAGAGGCGCTTATTTTTCCAGAGTCCTTTACAAAAAAAGAGATGGATTTATTAGCTTCACGTTATGACATGATTGAAGTGACGAAAGAAGAACAATTCACTTTAGGTACCAACGTGCTTTCGATTGGGGATAAAAAATTATTCAGTCTACCCTGTAATAAACAGGTAAATAGTCAGCTTCGTGAACGCGGATATGAAGTCATTGAAGTCGATATAAGCGAAATCATCAAGTCCGGTGGCTCTTTCCGTTGTTGCACCATGCCACTATTGAGGACAACAAAAAAGAAAGACTGATTCAGCCTGAGCAGAATGGAAGAAACCGGGCTTGTATGAAAGTCCGGTTTCTTTCACCTTATTGTTGTCAAACATTAATTTTCAATGGAATTTGCGATCACCCCTTAAAAAGGCTGGCTGCATTATATAACTCTGATGATAGTCGGGCACATGAGAGTTCAAAAAATGCTTGTCCGGAAGTTTTTGAAAGCAAGGATCTCCTCTATACATCAATTAAGCAGTCTTAATATAATTTCAGAATCCTTTCTATTTAACTGTACATACTTGCTATGTTCGTCCTTCGTCAATTCTACAATATTTTTATCCGTATTAACCCAGGCATAATATACGGAAATTTCACCTTCGTTTTTCTGATCATTAAAATAAAAGATGAAGTCCGCCTTAGGATGATCCTTCTCCAGCGCGAATTCTTCCCAATCGGCATTCTTTATTATTTCTTTGGTTTTTTCTGTTTTCCCCAATTCTATCTTTTCTTTATATGCTTCGAATTTGTAGTGTTTACCTTCATATTTTTGAACGGAAATATGTTCTTGCTTTGTTGTGCAACCTGAAGCCAACGTTATTGCTATTAAGCAAAGTCCTACCAGGGGCGCTTTCCTTTTCATTACATGTCATCTCCTCATACCCAAATGGATTAATTATCCAATAGCTATCATTATACTAGTCCTCGCAAAAGAGTAATAGGATTGTTTGTCGATTTAGTAGTAAAAAACCCTCAAGTTTATAACTTGAGGGTTTTTTAACCTTTATCCCTTGGGCATATGTCTTGCATTCAACCAAACCATACAGAAAATAGTTCCTCGTTGATGCCGAGATTGTACATATAATAGATTCCGAAAAGCGTGCTTATCACACCTGTCAATCGGATGAGTGAGTGATTGACTTTTTTGGAGGAAGAGCTTGTGACAAAGGGGATGCTTAAAATCGTAGTGAACAGAAGCATGCCCATACAAGTACCTACACCAAATATGATAATGTAGATTGCCCCCTGCCACGCTGCATCTATCGTACTTAAAGTAAGAAGGACCATTGCAGCACTGCCTGCAAGTCCGTGGACAATTCCCACTAACATCGATTTCAGATATGTAGCCCGGCCTGTATGGTCATGCCGCTTCGTTTGCTTCCAAGAAAAAATCGTCGTGATACCTAAATATACCAGCATGATTCCCACAAGAAATTCCAATGACATTGCCCTAAGCTTCCGGAATTTCGTTTTTCAAAAGGATTAGGATGACACCGAACACTAAAAGAGTAAGTGTATGACCGATTCCCCAAAATACGCCTGCAAGTGAAGATTTCCATATTTTCTTGCTTTGGCTCGCAATCGTAGAAACGGCAATGATATGATCGGGTTCCAGAGCATGCTTAATGCCTAATACAAATCCAATCGCTAAAACAAGCAATAGACTCATTTCCATAATACACCGCCTTCCCTTTACTAATATTTACGATAAAAAATCGGATCCTCCCGAAGGATCCTCCTTCGGAAGAGATCCTCACAAACTGAAAATACCTTTTCTATATGTTGAGTTTGATTTGCCAATACCCGCAGCATCAGACCACGTATTGGCAGCCGGGAAAAACCTATTCTAACTTTGCTTCCTAACGGGGAAAGCATTTCATCGAGTTCGGTAATGAATGCCCCATCCACCTCATGATATATCAATAATAGCGAGCCAAGATGACTATATCCTTCCAATAATAGTACAGAGTCCATCTCGTCTGAAGGATTCAGAAACAAGTGGTCCATTAACAGCCTTTTACCATCTTGAAACACGTTCGTTTTGGAGCGGATCCAATCATATGTGAATGCCCCCCTACTCTCTGACCATCCTGGTGTAAATATATCAGTCATCAACAATCCCGCTCCGCTTTCCATATGTATCGTCGTATCCTGAATATATCGAGCAGATTCATAGGCAATTACGGGGTCCTGCACATAGGTAAGGAAACTTTCCTTTTTCAGTACTAACTCGGTTTTCTGCACTGCCGGCTCATCCATCGTCTTGTATATCTTTGTCGCAGACTGCGTCGTTAATGTTATTGTTGCCCCTTCTTCCAAACAAAAAAGCTGATGGTACTTGTCACCACCTACATAGCCTCCTCCAACATGAATGAGAAAATAGGTAGGTGAAAGTTCATCAAAAAACACAGGACGGGACAATTTGAATGCCCCGTCATAATAAGTATCACTCACTATCGTTCGAGCATTTTTCAGTTCCGCCTTTAAGCGAATGCTGCCTGTCCAACTCACTGCTCAAGACCCACTAGAAACGCCTCTGACTTTATCCAGTTCACGACATCAGTCAAACCCTTTTCTTCTTTTAAGTTAGTAAAAAAGAAAGGTTTATCCCCTCGGGTCGTTAATGTATCCCTCTCCATCACTTCCAGGCTTGCTCCTACATACGGGGCCAAGTCCGTTTTATTAATGATGAATAAATCCGATTTAATCATTCCCTGGCCACCTTTCCGGGGGATTTTCTCCCCTTGTGCGACATCAATGATATAGATTGAAAAGTCAACGAGTTCAGGGCTGAAGGTCGCCGCTAAATTATCACCGCCGCTCTCCACAAAAATCAAATCCAGTTCCGGATGGAGTTCCATCAACTCATCAATGGCTGCAAAATTCATCGAGGCGTCCTCACGTATCGCTGTATGTGGACAGCCGCCAGTTTCCACACCAATGATCCGATTTTCAGGAAGTACGCCATTTTTCATTAAAAACAGTGCATCTTCTTTGGTATATATATCATTCGTTACAACTGCCATGCTGAAGTCATTTTCCATTACCCGTGTCAACTTCTCGACAAGCATTGTTTTTCCGGCACCAACTGGGCCGCCTACTCCTATTTTGACTACTTGTTTCATCTATTATCGATTTACCTCTTTAAGGCAAACCTTTCACCTCTTTTCTGGTTAACTCATAAATAGTCTTACATGTAAATTCTCATGCCTCATTTGGGCGATTTCCAATCCCGGCAGTGTCCGTCCGAGTTCATCCTCCGGAAGTCCTTTAATGAATGCAACGGCTGTCTGGATGACCTCATGTGACCATAATAACAAGGATTGTCCAGCTGTCTGACCCAAAGGGATTCCTCTTACTGCATTTTGGATAAGCGAGGATACAGCTGCATACAAACAGGCATGAATGGCCATTTCTACGGTAAGGTTCAGTTTGGTACACACAAGCGCAAATACAATGGCCGGATGCCCATAGCATTGTTTTCCTTGGATTTTCTTCAAGTATGCCAATAACTCTTCGGATGGATATAAGTTCGAGCATAGTTTAGCCATCTGCTGTCCAATTCTTTTTGAGGCTTCCCTGGATTCCCGGGCGGAACATGCGGCATAAAGCAACTCATCCAGATCCCATATTTTTTCAACCCTTTGACTACTTACGAATTCATATGCAAGCCGGCACCCCAGTCCATCTGTATAGGTTAAAGATTTAGAAATGTATACCTTCAAAAACGCCTTTAAAGAAGTTGCATCATGTACCTTCCCTTCTTGAATGTAAGTCTCCATCCCGAATGAATGGGAGAACGAACCAGAAGGAAAATTGGAATCACAAAGCTGGATCAACGGAAACAAACGTTCAATCATGTGAATGTCCGATATGACGGAATGCCTGCTTCACCTTCCTCTTTTCACGACGAAACGGTATATCAAGTTCCATTAAAAGCTCTTCCACCAGGTAATCATATTGAACAAGCATTTCATCCCCATCAAACTGGGCAGGTAAGTGGCGATTTCCCAATTGATGCGCAATATCGCCCATCTGCCCTAGAGTTGTAGGCAAGATCGTCAAAATATCGTCATCTATCGTATGGATCACGATCATATTATTCTCATCCATATAAAGGATGTCGCCATCCATCAAATCCTTGTTTTCTTTAAGGCGTATCCCAATTTCATTTCCATGATCCGTTTTAACCCTTAGTATCCGTTTTCTTAATGCATCGCTTTCCAGATAAATCTTTTCCATATGTTTCGCTTTTTTTTCAATAAACTCTATATTTCCCAATACTTCTTCAACTATCATGTCATCACCTCAGAATAAAAAGTATCGTTGCGCCATCGGCAGGATTTCCGCTGGCTCGCACGTAATTAAATCACCATCCACCGTCACTTCATATGTTTGCGGATCAACTTCTATGACGGGGGTCTCCCCGTTTAGCTTCATATCTTTTTTTGTAAGATTGCGAATATTCGAGACAGTCTTCACTATTTTTTTCAAACCCAGGTCATCATGAATTCCTGCTTCATATGACGCTTTTGATAGGAACGTAATCGACGTACTCTCAACGGCCTTTCCAAAACTTGCAAACATCGGGCGGTATAACACCGGTTGAGGAGTTGGAATCGAAGCATTCGGATCGCCCATCATACTGTGCGCGATCATGCCTCCTTTTAGAATCATGTCCGGTTTAACCCCGAAAAAGGCAGGATCCCATAGCACCAAGTCAGCGAATTTCCCTTCTTCCACAGATCCGACGACATCAGAAATCCCATGTGTAATTGCAGGATTTATCGTATATTTGGCAATATAACGCTTAACGCGAAAATTGTCCCCTGCCCCTGTATCCTCCAGCATTTTGCCACGCTGCTTTTTCATCTTATCGGCCGTCTGCCATGTTCGCAGAATAACTTCTCCTACACGCCCCATCGCTTGGGAATCGGAGCTGATCATGCTAAAGACGCCCAGGTCATGAAGTATGTCTTCAGCTGCAATGGTCTCTTTTCTTATTCGGGAATCAGCAAAAGCGATATCTTCCGGAACAGATGGATCCAAATGATGGCATACCATCAGCATATCCAAATGCTCTTCCAACGTATTGATGGTGTATGGACGGGTAGGGTTCGTCGAGGACGGGAGAATATTCGGATAACTAGCCGCCTTGATGATATCAGGGGCATGCCCCCCACCCGCTCCTTCGGTATGATATGTATGAATGACACGGCCGTCTATCGCTCTGATCGTATCCTCGACGAAACCACCTTCATTAAGCGTGTCGGAATGAATCGCCACTTGAACATCGTATTCGTCAGCCACCATTAAACTAGTATCGATGGCTGCAGCCGTCGTTCCCCAATCTTCATGTAACTTCAGCCCGATGGCACCAGCCTCTATTTGCTCAGCAAGCGGTTCTTTGGCAGAGGAATTGCCTTTACCCAAAAAACCGAGATTCATGGGGAAATGATCTGCTGCTTCGAGCATTTTATGTATATTCCAAGCTCCCGGAGTACACGTCGTGGCGTTCGTTCCCGTTGCAGGTCCGGTTCCCCCACCGATCATTGTCGTGATCCCGCTTGACAGTGCAGTCTCTATTTGCTGCGGGGCAATGAAATGGATGTGAGCATCAATACCACCAGCTGTAACGATCTTTCCTTCAGCTGCAATTATTTCAGTAGCTGCTCCTATCACCATTGTCACCCCATCCATCAATAGGGGATTTCCCGCTTTTCCTATTGCTGCAATATTTCCATCCTTCACGCCAACGTCCGCTTTATAAATGCCTGTATAATCGATGATGATCGCGTTGGTGAAAACAAGATCCATCACCTCATCTCTTGAAGCGGTTGGGTGTTGCCCCATACCATCACGGATCACTTTACCACCGCCAAATTTCACTTCATCCCCATACTTTGTAAAATCCTTTTCCACTTCTATGAAAAGCTCGGTATCTGCCAATCTAATTAAATCCCCTGTTGTGGGACCAAACATGTCGGCATATTGCTTACGTGACATTTCATGACTCATATTTTCACTCCTTATCAAGCGGACCATTCGTTTTATTACTTAATCCATAAACTTCCCTCTTGCCGCTGAATGGCACCAGTTCGATTTCCTTCGCATCGCCCGGCTCAAAACGGACAGCTGTACCAGCAGGAATGTTAAGTCTTTTCCCAAAAGCATTCTCACGAATGAACTCCAGTCCAAGATTCACTTCATAAAAGTGAAAGTGTGAGCCAATCTGTATCGGACGGTCTCCCCTGTTGATGACCGTTATGACCGTTGAGATCTTTCCCTCGTTACATACGACCGGTTCTTTTTTCAAGATATATTCACCTGGTATCATGGCCTCCTCCTCCTTACTGAATCGGATTATGAACAGTCACAAGCTTTGTACCGTCCGGAAACGTTGCCTCAATTTGAATATCATGAATAATCTCAGGAATTCCATCCATAACATCTTCACTTGAAAGAATAGTCCTGCCAAATTGCATCAGTTCCGATACTGATTTCCCATCTCTGGCCCCTTCGACTATTTCATAGGTAATCAAGGCAATGGATTCCGGATAGTTCAATTTTAAGCCGCGATCTTTTCTCCTTCTTGCCAAATCTGCCGCCACTACAACCATTAACTTTTCCTGTTCCCTTGCTGTTAAACGCATACCCTCTCTCCTTTTGCCAAACTATCCCGCCAATCAATTCCAAGTATCCCCATTAAATCGGGTGCACTCTTCCCTCGCTATAAATGCATATACTTACTTTAATCACCGACATCTTGTTTCTCTTTCTGCACTTAACTTTACATTTTAGTGTAAGATTACCTAACATTATTTTAATTATATTAAACTATCTGACAATTACAACCCTTAAAATGAAATAAATTGTAAATTGATAAGCCTTCCCCTTTTGAAAAGACTTATCTAAAATTTGATAATATTGAAATATACTTGCTATAATTTTCATGAGTAGCGGTAAGTAATACAAGATTGAAAGGGGAATGTAAAATGAATTATGTTAAAAATCAACTGACAGCCATGCGCAGCAATCTTTTAAAAGAAATTGAGGGAATCAATCCAGAGTTCATGGATGTACAGCCTGAAGGTTTTAATAATACAATCCATTGGCACATTGGACATGTACTTTCTGCAGCGGAAAAATTTTTATTGAGCTCCAGCAGCAATTTGCCAGAGAATTACGGGCAGCTATTCGGATATGGTTCAAAACCTGCCGACTGGACCGGAGATGTACCTACCGTTGAAGTATTAAAGCAACAGTTGCATGAACAACTTGATCGACTTCTTGAAATTCCGGAAGAACGATTGACCGAAAAAACAGCACAGCCTTTCAACGGAATGGAAACAGTGGGAGAATTCATTAATTTTGTAGTCTTGCACGAAACCAATCATATAGGCCAAATTCACGCAATGAAATTATTCATAGAATCCAATAATAACTAAGAGTAAGTAACTGTCACCCTGTTTTTCTTGAAATGGGAGTGCCAGTTCTTTTATTTAGGACGAAAAATTACAGTTTTGGTGCGTTTGCACGTACGTTTGGAGCATATGCTCGTGAGTTTTTAGCTTTTACTCATAAAATTCTAGCGTTACTCGATAATTCGGAGCTTTAATTTGTGAATTCGGAGCGTTACTCGTGAGTTTAGTGCAAATACTCGTGAATTTGGTGCAAATACTCGTGAATTCGAGCGTTACTCGTGAATTTGCAGCAAATACTCGTGAATTTTATGCTTTTACTCGTGAATTTGGTGCAAATACTCGTGAATTTTATGCTTTTACTCGTGAGTTTTGGCGCTTTACTCGTAAGTTTTGGCGTTTTACTCGTAAGTTTTGGCGCTTTACTCGTGAGTTTCGGCGTTGTACTCGTGAATTCCGAGCCTCTACTCGTGAATAAAATTAAAAAAGCCCCCGCTTTTTATAGCGTGGGCTTTCGTCTGTTCACCCGTAAAGCTGAGTAAACGCCTCTCAAGTCATCTGGTCCTGGTTATCAATATAATCACTGTATGCTTTTTCCGCTGAGGCTTCCGAAGTGAACAAAGCATCATCATCCTCGATCGTATGAAATGTATCATTCAGGAACAAGGCAACTGCATTGGGATCTTTGGGGTGCGGAACAATTTCCGCTGCCCTGATATTCGAAACTGTAGGGACATGGGGATTATTATAAATCACAAAAACCTCGTCACCGACCTGCACTTCTTTTGCATTGATTACACCCATTGAATTCTTCCTTTCCATTACTGATTTTCCTTTAGTTTATGGAAAGAAACTTATAATTATTTATGAAAGATGACAGACCTCGCAAGCGGCGTTATCTGAATGGGGCCCCTTCAACAGAAGGAACCCCGCCATTCACTTAAGCATATTCATTTTTTGTAAAAATTCGATCGGATGCTGTTTCCGGAAAAACTCCCTAAGCATATAGGCAACACCATCTTGATCATTGGAGCGCGTCACCCATTTTGCCACTTTCCGTACTTCCTCATCCGCATTGCCCATGGCAACTCCCAGACCAGAACCGGCAATCATCTCCATATCATCCAATCCATCGCCAATCGAGACGATCTCCGTTCTTTTCACCTTTAAATGGTCCGCTAAATACAATACACCACTCCATTTTGATACACCCTTCGGAACGATTGTCAGTTTATGTCCTGGGTGTAAGACTGCATCTACCTCAGGGAACATTTCCTTTATCAATTTCAACATATCATTTCGAGCATTTTTTTCCGGAAATATAATGTCCATCTTCGTCGGGGCCATCGGCTGATCAATAAGCTCTTCACTGATATCATCCACATAATTTTGAGCATAAATATTTTGGTCATTCAAATACATAACCGATTTACCAAGCAAATTCTCCGGGAGGTTCACCCGATTGCCCAGCGAGTATTTTTCATGAATGAGCAATATTTGGCACGTGGTCTTTTCAAGCATTTGCACGAGCTCTGCAGTCAGTTCTTCTGATATTCTTTTTACCATTATCGGCTTTTCCATGGAAGCTCCGACAAAGGCTCCTTGCTGAGCAACGATCATCGGATTTATTTTGAGGGCTTTGGCCACTTTTTTTGCTGAGTGATAGTTTCTTGACGTCACAAGTGCAACATGGACACCTTTTTGGTGAACATAATCTATTGCTTCTTTAGTCGATTTATTTAAACGGCCATTCGACTGGAGCAATGTCCCGTCGATATTGACCGCAAGTAGTCGATATACCATGCTGATCTCTCCCATCTGTTGTATCCTCTTTCAAAATTTATGACTAAAATTTCGAGAATAGAACAAATAGTGGTTCACGACCCTTGTACTTGTGCTTTCAGGGAACAAAAAAACCCCCAACCATTAAAAGTAGGGAGTCTCCAACTGCTTATTGCTGTTGCTCAGGCAAGCCATATAAATCTTCAAGCGGCTTCATGATAATTTTATTGAGGTCTGCGATGACCATGCTCATCCGTTGTTCAGCTTCCATCAATTGTGAAATGGTTGGGTTTTGTTGGACAAGCTGTACCGTCTTTTGTGCTTGCTCAACCTCTTCCGGTGCAATCTCCTGTCCCATCATTTGCTTTTGCTGCAATGACATTTGCAGATTACGGAAATTTTCAAACATTCCTTTTGTTGCTTCATCAGAATTCACAAGATCATATAAGCGTTGCAAATCGGCATATTCATTACTTGCCCTAATCGCCTTTTCCATTTCATAGGCTGCATCATATACGTTACTCATTTATTTCCCCTCCCGGTAATCATTGTATTCCTACACCTTTTCCACTATAACAAATCCGATTGAGAATTACACGTCATCCTATTAAAACAGTTACGAAACCTTGAAATAAACCGATGATTCCACCAACATCACTGACAATATATCAATCGTTCTCGATTGTTCAAAAAATTTAATGATTTCCAGCTGAATCTTATCAATTAACTTTTCGTTTCCAATGAACAGCTGAATTAAATTGATCAGCTTGCCCCGTTCCTTGAAAAAATCATCCAACATGTCTTCAAGATGGCGTTTGCCTTCCGAACTGTAAAATATATTTTCCCTTTTTCACGATGAAATGTGACAAAGCAGGAATCGAGTCGAGGGCTTTTTGCTGAAGGTGCGGGGGGATGATATCTTTCAAGCTCTTGCTCATGTTCTCTTCCGACCATATTTCATATTTACCGAGAATGAATGTTTGTAACCGCTGTTCTAGCGTAAATGAAGAATTCTTCATTCCCAATTGTTCAAGCAATTGAGCAGTA
Organism: Peribacillus sp. AS_2; assembly: GCF_026891895.1. Lineage (NCBI taxonomy): Bacteria > Bacillati > Bacillota > Bacilli > Caryophanales > Bacillaceae > Peribacillus > Peribacillus sp. AS_2. Next base: position 377,610 of record NZ_JAPTGA010000003.1, on the reverse strand, counting down.
CTTTTTTGTGTGGACAATGCTTTCTTTACTTCTGCCTGGACGAAAATTTTCATATTCTGTATAGAGGCATCATTGATGACTTTACTTTGAATGCTCCCCGGTGGATTAAATGATCGACCACCAATTTGCCTAATTGTTTAGCTAACTCATCCTGCCGCTTCGGAATCAACCCTGGTGCTTCCCCAAAATATGGATTGGCTTATACGGTCTGAATAGCATTCTGATAGCCAATAAATTAGTGAAGCCACCTATTACTGCAACAACGACGACCATAAACAGTATCTTTATCCAAAACTCACCCATGAAATTTCTTCTTTTATTGCTTGAAATAAAGGCTTGATGACACCATCTAATTAAAAAATCATAGAATGTGTTATCCACATTTGCCCATCATTTAATTATTAAAGGATATCAAACTTAGTGCAAACGGGGAATTATTATGAACCTTGACCATCAGAAAGTTTACATTACGGTAAATCCCGCAGAGACTAGAAAGAAGGCGCTATTGTTTATCGAAGAAAAATTATTTGAGGAATGGGACCTTCAATTTGGGGAACCCGTAACGATAATGGCTGGATGCCGTTCCGTACCGGTACTTGTCCAGCCATTCCCGTCATCCCAGCCTACATTGAAACTTTCATATGATATGAACCAAATTTTATCCTTACCCGTTTTTTCCGATCCAATCTCCGTCTCATACCATGCGGATGAAAGGTCAATTAAAATAGGCCCATTCTTCGCTTCACTCATGAACCAGACTCCCTTGCAAAACGGGACATTCGGCGAGATGGAAAAATTTTATCAGGAAATGAAATCATATTGTAATCAGCAAGGCATCCCCTTCTATTTAGTTAAACTGCAGTCTCTTCAAGATGGGGTTGTGGAAGGCTACCTGCCAGGGCAAGGTGGCTGGAAAGCCTTGCCCCTCCCCATCCCTGATGTATTTTATAACCGGATACATTCGCGCAAACTTGAGCAATCGCCTTCTTTCAAGCTGTTTAAAACTGAACTGGAGGAACGGTCGATTCCGATGTTCAACGGAAGGTTCCTCTCCAAACATGATGTACACGAACTACTGATCTTAGAGGATGAGCTATTGCCAAATTTGCCAGAGACGATATTGTTTAACGAAAAGGAACCTTTCTTGACATTTATAGAAAAGCATTCGGTAATCTACTTTAAACCCGCATCGGGCAGCCAAGGCAGGAATATTTGCAGATTAACGCAAGTAGCTGGAAAATGGAAAATCGAGCAATCCGGACATCTCCAGAATGTACATTTTGCTGATACGGATGAAAAGTTGTTTGAAACCTTAAAAAATTTTTCCAGAAAACGATCCTTCATTCTTCAAAAAGGGATTTCCCTATTCGAAACCGATCAGAGAAAAGTTGATTTCCGCATACTGCTTCACCGGAACGAACAGCTTGAATGGAAAGTTACATCAATGGTTGCCCGGATTGGGGATCCTGGTACTATTGTTTCCAATCTTGCACAAGGCGGATTGATGAAAAATGGGCCGGATTTTCTAAAAGAAGCATTTGAACTTCAGGACGCCAGCCGCATATATCAAAAGCTCGTCCGGCTGGCTAAAAACACTGCGGAGGCCTTAGTCGAGAACCTTGACGATTCATTCGGTGAGCTAGGGATCGATTTAGCACTGGATACCGATACCCATCCATGGATCATCGAAGTGAATTCAAAACCTTCGAAAAAATTTCAAGGCAACTATGAAACCTTTCGTCCATCAGTAAAATCAATCATAGATTTCATGCTTGCCCTTAACCGCGAAAACCATCCATAAAAGGAGTTGCTAGCACGTGTTAATAGGATTAATGGCCGCGTCGGATACTCATGAAAATAACTACTTCACCGAAATAGCCAAAACCGCTAAATCATTTAATATGAAAGTTTGCAAATTCTCACCGGAAAATATTGATATGGATCTGAAAAAAGTGAGGGGCGAGCGTTTTGATGCCGAGAACGAAACTTGGATCGCCTCATCTTTTGATTTACCTGATTTTGTATATGATCGCTGTTTTCACGGTTTAGTCCGTGAGTCAACGGAAACGCGACACAAAATCGAGTGGTTAAAAGATAACTCGAACTTCTTAGGACTGGGCCTTCCTGGTAAGTGGGAAGTGTACCAAATCCTAAAAAACCATCCACACCTACAGGCATTTTTTCCAGAAACCGTACAAGTGACGACACCTGAAGATATTATAGGGCATTTGGAACGCCTGGATAAAATCATCATCAAACCTGAATTCGGTGCTGGCGGTACAGGAATCTATCTCCTTTCAAAAACCGAAGACGGGACTCTGGTTTCCATGACGAAAAAGGGCACCAAATATGACCGCCCATTCTCCTCCAAATCTCAGCTTAACAAATGGCTGCAGCATTTATTAAATCGATACCGTTATCTTTGCCAGCCATATTTAGAACTTTGCACCCAAAATAATGAGCCATTCGATTTACGGATTTTACTTCAAAAAAACGAGAAGAATCAATGGATGGAACGGGGCCGCGGAATTCGTACGGGACAAAAAGACGGAATTACTTCAAATCTTGCCACAGGCGGGGAAGCCATTTCATTGGATACCTTCAACAAAAGAAACCCGGAAACGATTTCGATTGCTGTCGAACAAAAGATTCATCATATCCTTCGCACCCTGCCCGTTGAAACCGAAGCTGTCTTTGAAAGATTATTCGAGTTGGGAATTGATCTAGGCATCGATAAAAAAGGCCAAATATGGATTATGGACATTAACTCGAAGCCTGGTAGGAAAATCATTCAGGCACTACAGCCGGAGACCATGAAAGATATTCATCGAGCACCGTTTCAGTATAGCCGGTATTTAGCCGCACAGCTTCAGAAAGCAGGTGAATAGGAAGTGAGAAAGACTTATCCTGCCGAAATTGCCGCTATCCCTGGCAATGTTCTCTACTACCCTTCAGAGCTTGGAGATTTGGCAGAGATTGAATTAATTTATTTCGGACGGCATTCATGTCCTGCCATCGTCAAACAAAACCCGGCCGTCAATCAAACAATCGTGCTATCGAAAAGTCTTGCGGAAGCTCTACTATTCGATCATACCGATATTCCCCTTCATTTATTCATATACGGCAAGAGCATCCATATCGGACCGCTTGTCGGAATCTTCTCCTCAGGCTTCACGGGCCTTTCAAACAAACCTTTAGGGGAGAGATCTGAATTTTTCGCAAAGCTCCTTTCGCTTAGCAAGACCACAGGCTGTATTCCCTTTGTTTTTGGAGAGAATGTAATCAATTGGGATGAGGAGACAATCAAAGGCTATGTATTTGATAAAGATGATTGGAACATTTATGAATTTCCTTTTCCTAATGTCATCTATGATCGGCTACCAAATCGGTTGACGGAAAACCGTGATGGACCTAAAGAAGTGAAGCAGAAATTCCAAAAAATATATACCATACCATGGTATAACCCCGGATTTTTCAATAAATGGGATATAAATGAAAGGTTATGTGCAGATGAGCGGGCACTGCCTTATTTGCCGGAAACGTATCCATTTCAATCCATATCCGTGGTGGAAACCCTCCTTTCCCATTACCGGCAAGTTTATATAAAGCCCATTCACGGCAGCCTGGGTCTAGGGATTCACCAAATTCTTTATGATAAGCATGAGAATGTTTACTATTGCCGCTATACAAACGAAGCAAAAGAAAATAAACTGCAACGGTTTTCGACATTGGAATCCATCGTTAAACACATTTTTCACGACCGCCCGCTCGAGAATCTGATCGTGCAGCAGGGCATCCCATTAATTCGATCTGAAAAACGTCCAGTGGATTTCCGGGTCCATACGAACAAGGACAGTAATGGAAAATGGCAGGTGACCGCGATTGCCGCAAAAATCGCCGGCGCCGGCAGCGTCACGACCCATATTAAAAGCGGGGGTGTCATCAAAACGGTTGCCGAACTGTTTGGAGATGACGATGAGGCGACAGAAGTCGAACGAAAGCTTTCGGAAGCCGCACTGATTTTAAGTGACAGTATAGAAAAGAACTTGGACGGCATCATCGCAGAAATAGGATTCGATTTTGGATTGGATAAAAAAGGGCAGGTTTGGATGTTTGAAGCCAATTCCAAGCCTGGACGTTCCATCTTTTCCCACCCAAAACTCAAGGATTTCGAATTGCTGACCAGAAAGCTAAGCCTTGATTATGCCATTTATCTTACGGAACAGACGATTACAAAATCAATCAGAGTGCCGCAATGAACATTTTTTATGATATCCCCACTGAAAATTGGCACCACACTCATGAGAATGCGGAACTTTTCGCCGGCTCTGCCGAAGAAGAAATCAGCTATAAAAAGAACCATTCGAATCAACCTCTAATTCCAATCACAATATTTCCGGGTAACCGAATGCTTACCGTCGGAATTTTAACTGTTTCCAATCCCAAAAAGGAATCAGGTTTGGGTGGAAACCTGACCCTTTTTCGGGATTTATCATTATATTTATTGAAACATGGAATATTGGCGTATGTATTCACAGGAAATGCCCTTCATTCCGAGTCGATGAAAGGGTATCTTTTTTCCTCCATTTCAAACAAGTGGATTGAATGTAAAGTGCCCTTCCCTGACATCGTCTATAACCGTATCCCCTGGAGGAGCTATGAGGCGTCAGAGGAATTCCAACATCTTATCACACATTTTAAAGATAACCGAATGACTCTATTCAACTCTTGTTTTATCGATAAATATGTGATGTTCGAAGCATTAACTGAAGATGGATCCCTCACCAACCACCTTCCGCCCACCATGGTCTTACGAAACAGCGGTTGCCTTGATTCTTTCCTGGAGACATACAGGCATATATACCTTAAGCCATGCAAAGGAAGCCAAGGGAAGGGCATTTATACCATTATCAAAAATGATGATGATACCCTATTGTTCAATAGCTTAAAGCATAGTGAGTCCTTCCCTGATTTTGCTTCCTTCTGGGATACAAAAAAGAGGGATTTATTAAAAAGGAGCTATCTTGCTCAACAGGCGATCATACCAAAAAAACTTTTTGGGCATCGTTATGATTACCGGATTCTCGTCCATTATGAAAAAGGTTTTTATAAAGTGACCGGTAAAGCGGTAAGGATGTCGCAAACACAGGAAATCACCACCCACACTCCCCGAGGCGGAAAGCTTTTTCCTTATCAGGACCTTAAATCAAAAAAACTGGATCTGAAATTAGCGAATGTCGCCCAAAAATGCGGAGAGATACTTTCAAAAAAGATCGGGTTTCTCGGAGAGTTTTCCATTGATATAGGGGAAGACGAATCTGGCTCGCTTTTCATATACGAAGTGAACTCAAAGCCGATGCAATTCGATGAAGAAGAAATTGAAACAAACAGGCTTTTGCATTTAAAAAATCTTTTCATTGAATTAACTTTTTCCAACCTGAAAAGAAAATAACACCTCCAGCTGCCGTTTTCCATTATAATCGAATGAGAAACAGTATATATGGAGGTAATACATATGATCACTCATTTTCAATGGGAACCATTGCATAAGAATCTGCCAGGATGGAAAATTTCCTTTTATTTCAATAAGCAGGCAGTCAAAGCCTTATATCACAAAGATGGATCCATCGAGTGGACAGCCAATCCGCCTTCCGAAACAGATGAAACCAAACTCAAAAGCATGATACATGATTTAATGATCTTCCATGTATATGAATGAAGCCCCTTTACATTCATTAAATCGCTAAACAGAATAAAAATCCCTCCTTTGCCTAAACTAAAGAAAAGGCTAGGAGGGATTTCTTTTGGATAAAGAAAAAATGACATTTTTGAAGGATACCGAATATGATGGCAAGGACTCCGTTTACCTGGATATCGATCGTATCATCAATGAAGGAATGGCGGGCGGAAATGTGTATGAAGTCGCTAACCTTCAGAACATCGAAGAAGCACATGATTTTTATGATGAAACAGATCCCAATGTCAATAAATGAATAAGGTGGGCTCTCTTATGGAGAGCTCTCTTTTATATCAGTCAGACCGTTAAACGGATAGCAATCAAATAGTCCCATTCTCCCTCGCACTTAAAATATTTTCGTTTAATATCGATGTAATGATATGCTCTGAATCCCATTCATGCCCAGATATCTCGATAAGGGGATAGCGATTCGGTAAAACGACCTGCTGGATTTCATGAACGGTCAGCCCTTGAGAATGCAAGCGTAAAATTTCCCCTTGGAGATTTTCCAGATAATCCAGTTTTTTTCGAAACATCTCCTTCCCATTAGGGACATGCCCAGCATGACAGCAAAACACTTCCCCGAAGTCATATTGAAGCAATCTTTTTATGGAATCGATTATCACCGGGACCGACTCTTCCCGTAAGACAAGCTTTGTTTTTGGGGTTACGAAAAGGTCTCCTGAAAAGAGCACGCCATTATTGTGATTCAAATACACCATATGGTCCTTTGCATGACCTGGGGTAAAAATCGGCTCCCACGTTTGGGTACGGGAAGGAATGGCCTTCCCCAGAGGCTCAGCTTTAAAGGCGTCTCTCTTTCCCCAGAAAATTTTGCGGTATTCAGGATATTCAGCATCCTTTGCACAAACCTCAACCGACATCGGGTGAATGAAAAGAGGGACCTTTTTATGTTCCTGTATCCAGGCAGCACCCCCCGTATGATCTTCATGATAGTGAGTCAGGGCCACTGAGTCGAAGTCTGCGGATTCATAGAATGGAGTAAGTTCTTCCAATAAAATCTGTGCGCCAGTATCTATCAATAGGCCATCCGTTAAAAAGACATACACACTCATCCCCGCCTTATTCCCGCCAGGAGTCCCATGCACGCAAACCACATCATTTATCGTCTTGATCTCTATCATTCGGTTTCCTCCCAATCATTGTATAAATATAGTTTCATCTTCCTTTTTTTAACTTTCTATAATAAATGTAGTACCACTTTACCTTTTTGACAAGGAAATATTGGAATGAATAGCTTCGATGAAAATGCTGGATTATTGCATAATAGCCCATTTTCCATGAATCGTTTTAACGGACTGTACCAGATTTAATGACAAAAAAAATAAAAGTAACGATTGACAATGACGGATTTTACAAATAATATAGATTATATTATAAAACTTGAAATATTCTAAAATAATAATTTACTTATCAAGAGTGACGGAGGGATCAGGCCCTGTGATGTCCGGCAACCGCCCTTAGGGAACGGTGCCAATTCCTGCAGAATGATTGCATTCTGAAAGATAAGCCGAGATATGATTTCGCTGCCTCTTTCTGAATGATAGAGGCAGCTTTTTTAATGTTTAAGGGGGAAAGCTCATGATTGAAATCCGTTCAGTCCGAAAGGAATACGTCTCGAAGAAAAACCGAGTTATCGGAGTGGATAACGTATCTTTAACCATTCAAACTGGTGAAATATATGGAATTGTCGGCTACAGCGGAGCTGGAAAAAGCTCATTACTCCGCTGCTTGAATTTGCTTGAACGTCCGACAGGTGGAAAGATCATTATCGACGGCATTGATTTAACCTCTTTATCTAGCAAAGAGCTTCGTAAACAACGGCAAAAAATCGGAATGATATTCCAGCACTTTTCCCTGGTCAGTTCAAAAACCGTTTATGAAAATGTCGCTTTCGCCTTAAGGGCCGCGCATCGATCGAAGGACGCGACTAAGTTACGTGTATTGGAATTGTTGGAAATAGTAGGGCTCAGCGATAAGAAAGATGTCTATCCTGCACAGCTTAGCGGTGGACAGAAGCAACGGGTCGGCATTGCTCGCGCGTTAGCAAATGAACCCACTGTACTATTATGTGATGAAGCGACTTCAGCCCTTGATCCAACAACTACAAAAGCGATTTTACAGTTATTGAAAAAGATAAGCAGTGAGCTTGGTATCACCATCGTGTTGATTACACATGAAATGGAAGTGGTCAAAGAACTATGCCACCGAGTCGCCGTGATGCAGGATGGCCGGGTAATTGAAGAAGGACCCGTTTATGAAATATTTTCACAGCCCAAACAGGAGTTAACGAAGCAATTCATTAGCAGTGTACTGGATTTCGAACTCCCTTCGCACTTGATTGAAGAAAGTGAAGGTACGATTATTAAAATCCAATTTAAAGGGCAAACCGCCGGTGAATCGATTCTTTCGGATACTCTCCAATCCCATGCAGTAAAGGGAAATATTTTACACGGTAAAATTGAGTATATCCAGGATGTTCCTTTAGGCATTTTAATCATCGAGTTAATTGGCGATGCCGTCCAAATTCATTCGGCATTGGAATATATAAAAGATCGTTCCAGTTCTGTGGAGGTGTTAAAACATGTCACTGCTTAATCCCATCGTCAATATTTTACCTGATCTTAATAAAGCCTTTCTTGAAACGATTTATATGGTTGGCGTTTCTCTTGCAGTAGCCCTGCTGATCGGTTTACCGCTTGGAGTATTGCTATTTTCAACAACCAGGAATTTATTTTTTGAAAATGGCATCGTGAATCGATCTCTCGGTTTCGCAGTCAATATTGTCCGTTCAATCCCGTTCATCATTCTCTTGGTCGCCCTCCTTCCTTTAACGGACCTACTTACAGGATCGACGATAGGGCCAAGAGCAGCTTCTGTTTCCCTGTCCGTATCCGCAATCCCTTTTTTTGCAAGGATTGTTGAAACGGCATTACGTGAAATAGACAGAGGAGTGATTGAAGCAGCAATTGCCGTAGGTGCCACTCCATGGATGATCATTAAGGATGTCCTTCTTCCAGAGGCAAAACCGGGAATCATTCAAGGACTGACATTAACGACCATTTCGCTAATCGGTTACTCAGCAATGGCTGGGACAATCGGCGGTGGCGGAATTGGCGACCTGGCCATCCGGTACGGATATTACCGATATGACAACACAGTCATGATCACGACGATCGTCGTGCTGATCTGCCTTGTGCAACTCATTCAAATGGTTGGTGACAAAGTTTCATACATAGTTAACAAGCGATAGGTTCAATCACTTTTTTTAATGACTCAATACATTTCATTACTCAGGAGGAATTTCAAATGAAGAAAATAGCTTCGTTATTATCAGTCTGTGCACTTGCACTCGGCTTGGCAGCTTGCGGGAGCGATGATGCATCCCCAAATACTGAAGACAAAAAAGAATTGAAGATTGGGGCGACTACCGGGCCGTACGCCGATATGGTTAAGGAGGCCATCAAACCAGGTCTGGAAGATCTTGGATACAAAATAGAGATCGTCGAATTCACCGACTATATCCAGCCGAATAAGTCGCTTGGCAACAACTCGATCGACGCCAACCTTTTCCAGCATAAAGTGTACATGGATAACTTCGCTAAAGAAAATGATTTAAAGCTTTCCGACCTTATCATAGTTCCAACAGCGCCAATGGGCATATATTCTAATAAGTATAATTCATTGAAAGAAGTGAAAGACGGTACATCCATTGCAGTGCCCAATGATCCGGTTAACCTGGCACGTGCACTAAAAGTGCTGGTGGATGAAGGGTTGATTGAAGTCGATCCAAATGTCGACCCTTTAAAAGTATCTGAAAAGGATGTAACGAAAAATCCAAAAAACATCCAGCTAAAACCATTGGAATCCGCTCAGTTGCCCCGCGCAACAGACAGCGTCGACCTATCGGCGGTCCCTGGCAACTTTGCTCTTGCAGCGAAAATGGACCTCAAGGATGCCCTAGTTTTAGAAAACATGCCGGATATGTATCGAAACGTTGTTGCAGTGAATACAAAAGATGTAGACGCTCAATTTGCCAAGGATATTAAATCAGTAGTGGAATCCGACCAGTTTGAAAAAGTGATCGATGACAAATTTGCCGGATTCGGAAAACCAGACTGGATGAATTGATCAAATAATCAAGGCCTGCTTCCCCTTTACCGGGAACAGGCCTTTCATTAAGGAGAGCAATTATGAGTACCTTACTGGAGGTCCGCAGCGGCCCCGCCTATTACGCATTTACATGCCGGAATCGGCGATACATTCGCGAAATGGTACGAGGGCAATACACTGGCCGAAAAGCTCGCCACCAAGTCCATTTGTTTTGAATTGGCCCATCTGGCCGCAAGGCAATGCCAGGAAGTTTTATTGACATATGGCGAGGAAGCCTTAGCTGATTTGGAAAAAGGGAGATGGACAGATGCGCTGCAGCGTGTAATTGAAACGAACATCATCACCAGTGGTCTTGTTGGCGGGTTTGGCGGCCAGTACTTGCGCGTTGCCGGTGCCCACTCCATTCATAATGGCATGACTTCCATCACCCAAGCGCATCATTTACTTCACGGGGAAAAAGTGGCATATGGAATTTCATTCCAACTTATGCTAGAAGGGAAATTCTCGGAAATCAAACAATTGCTGCCCATCTACCGGGTGCTTAAATTGCCGATGACATTGCTTGATATTGGCCTGACTGTTGAACTAAGGCGGAACTTCAACTGATTGCAGCCCACTCTGTCAAAGAAGGTGAAGACATCCATCTTCTTTTCCCTGATATCAACAAGGAAAAAGTGGCAGCCGACATGGAAAACCTTGAAATCCTTACAAACCATGCAAGCCCTTCCTAAAAAAGCGATGGGGTTTTGACCCCATCGTTTTTTTGATTCCTCATTGTATAAAGTCATCCTTTCCACCAAGCATACATAATGTTCCATTAATACTTCAGTATAATAAAAGAAGGTCTCAACCTATTGTCTGTTTCCATAATCCAAGAAGATCACTTTCATGTTGTCTGTGCATGCCTGCTTTTCTATCGGCGGATTCCGGACGGCCCTTTTCCCAATTCCATATATCTTCGAGAGTTTCTGATAGGGGACGGAATGTCAGTCCATTTTTGATTGCTTTATCGTTTTCGACAGCCAAAAACCCATTCAAAGGTTCCTTACCTCCTGGTAAAGAGAATTCTTCCGGTATCCATAAAGGCATTTCTCCCCACGGCTCTACTTTATTGTCATTTAAAAATTTTTCAGAGACCCATGTAAAGGCAGCATTACTTCTTGTTACCTTTTTGCAGCCTTCAAGTATTTGCCCCATTGTCAGTATGTATTCTGGTCCAACGGCATTATACGTACCTGTCACGCCCTTTTCCATCATTTGGATGATCCATTGAGCCAAGTCCCTTGCATCGATAATTTGGATTGGACGTCCAGGGCGTCCAGGCGCTAAAACTTCTCCCCCCTCCGCTATTCTTTTAAGCCAGTACGGCAATCGGTCAGTGTAATCATATGGACCTACTATTTGCCCGGCACGAATTGACAAGACTTTCCCCGGCAGTTCTTTTTCAGCTGCTTTTTCGCTTAATGATTTTAACGGACCATAATATTCACCGTATATCGGTCCAGCCGTTCCGCGGGTTATTTCTTCTGCTTTATCTTCATTTAGTGCATGAACCTCTCCACTTTCATCAATACCTGGTTCGGTTGGATCACTATAAACTGAGATGCTTGAAATATATGTATAATGTTTAACTTGATTAAGCAACCGGCAAGATTTTGATACAGTTCGAGGGATAAAGCCTGATGTATCAATGACTGCATCCCATTGTCTTCCTTTCAGCATTTCAAGATCACCGTCGCGATCCCCTTTTAATTGTTCTATTTCGGGGAAAACATAAGGGTCATTTCCACGATTAAAAAGTGTGATATCATGCCCCTTCTCTATTGCAGCTTTTGCTATATATCGGCCTAAAAACCGTGTACCGCCCAATATTAAAATGTTCATGGATCTCCTCCTCTTAAACGATATTCCATAAAGCATACGCAATACCCTCTCCTGAAATTAATAATACTTGCAACTTTTCTTTGGTTTTCCCTTCTCGGAAAAACTAAAGATATCCTAATCTTTTGAACTTTATTCTTTTTCGCTATAATGATATGGAAAGGGAGAAAGAAGGTGGAACCGATGCTTGAAAATCTTAAACAAAAATTCCCGAACGCTCTTACCAATAAAAAGGATACTGATGATATTTCTAATTATGTTTGGTTCGAAGACTTCAGAAGTATACTTGGTATTCCCCGTTCAGAAATCACAGCAGAAGAAATCCGTTTATTGGAACTGCTTTTTGTTCCTTCCATAAACCCAAATAACCTCAATGCACATCCAGGCTCATCATGGAAAAATTTTTTATCCGAACCGAATGCACCATTGCCTTTAACGAGTTGGGAGAATGTTAGATTCCTTCATTTCAAGTTGACTCATGCTGATTTTTCCAACTCTGATTTTGAAGGGGCCTTCCTCGCTTTCGTTCCATCTGACGCAGCTATTATTTGGGAAAATGAAACGGCAGGCGTCTTAATTGAACCGGACAAGGATGAACCATTATCAAATAAAGAACTGATCGCCATTACTTCCACACTTGAAAGTGACTTTTATGTAAAGACCCGTATGTTCACCGGGCGATTTCACCCTGTAGATCAAGACCTTCGCCATCACTGGACTCAGGAGAAAAAGTGTTTTGAAGTGGCACAGGTGCATCTGCCGGATATAAAAGTGACTGATTTGGCAGACATCATCCCATACTCATTAATAAATGATCCATCCTTTAAGAATGCAAATTGGTTTATCAATGAAATTCTTGGCAAGACCAAGCAGGATACTGAGCTTATCAAAACGGTTAAAACGTATATCGAGTGTAACTCCAATGCCACATATGCCGCCAAACAGCTTTATATACATCGGAACAGCTTACAATACCGAATCGATAGATTCTCTGAAAAAACTGGTCTCGATATTAGAAACTTCCGTCATGCCCTTACTGCATACTTGATACTTTTACTGAATGATTAATTTCCAATGTAAACACTTTTTTGTGCAATATGCCCATACTTTTTTCAAAACCTATAGCTTAGACTATAGCTAATTGGTACAAGTAATCTAAGAGTTTAAAAGGGGGATTTTTCATGGCAGAGTTAGTGTTAGATCATATATTCAAGATTTATGATAAAAAGGTGACGGCTGTTAAAGACTTCAACCTTCGTGTTGCCGATAAGGAATTCATCGTTTTTGTGGGACCTTCAGGTTGCGGGAAATCAACGACATTAAGGATGATTGCCGGACTGGAAGACATTTCCCAAGGGGATTTATACATAGACGGCAAGAGAGTCAATGATGTCCCCCCTAAAGATCGCGATATTGCGATGGTTTTCCAGAACTATGCCTTATATCCTCATATGTCTGTATTTGACAATATGGCATTCGGATTAAAGCTCAGGAAAACGCCAAAAGCTGAAATCAAGCAAAGAGTAAATGAAGCGGCAAGGATTCTCGGACTTGAAGAGCTGCTAAACAGGAAACCTAAAGCGCTTTCAGGTGGTCAGCGCCAGCGTGTTGCACTTGGCCGTGCAATTGTAAGGGACGCAAAAGTTTTCTTGATGGATGAGCCATTATCCAATCTCGACGCAAAACTGCGGGTTCAAATGCGCGCGGAAATAGCTAAACTGCATAAACGGCTCGACACCACAACGATATATGTCACACATGACCAAACAGAGGCAATGACCATGGCGACACGTCTTGTTGTAATGAAAGATGGTATCATCCAACAGGTCGGTGCTCCAAAGGATGTTTATGAGAAACCAATAAACGTGTTTGTCGGCGGCTTTATCGGATCGCCTGCCATGAACTTCTTTACCGGAACATTAAAAGAAGGCACAATCAAAATAGGCGAACAAACGCTTGAAATACCTGAATTTAAGATGAAAATGCTACGTGATCAAGGATATGTCGGAAAAGATGTAATCCTTGGAATCCGTCCGGAAGATTTCCATAATGAAGGAGCTTATTTCACGGAGTCCCCTAACACTACATTCACGACCCAAATTGATGTAGCCGAACTCATGGGCGCGGAGATCATGCTCTACTCCACTTTAGAGGGGCAGGACTTCGTTGCAAGGGTCGATGCCAATAACATTATCCAGGCAGGCGAAAAGATCGAACTTGCCCTCGACATGAATAAAGCGCACTTTTTTGATAAAGGGACCGAACATCGTATTTTAGTTGAAGAAGATGAACAGATGCAGGAAAGCATGAAGTTATCTGCCAATTAAACATGAAAAGACCCATTCATTATGGGTCTTTTTACGTTTATTAAAATAAAGGGCGATTCATTCCTGGACCAATACCACTTCATCATGTCCGCATTCAGGGCATTTCATGAGATGGGGACATTGCCCTTTTTGAAGGGATTGAGGGTATCCGTCGTTTTCTTTAAGTATGTCGATATCCATATAAGCACTGTAATCATCAGCATAATCCATGAATTTCCCTTTATCCTCAAGTTCACTGCCGCATTCCGGGCAATCCACATGAATTTTTCTTAGACCGTTGCAAAGCGGGCATATAGACATTGTTTTTTCCTCCTGTTCCAGATACTTATGATTTCAGTATTTGTCGATTCCAGTATTTTAACACATGGAAACACCCTCCCTAATGCTAGAGGGAGGGTGTTTCCATCCAATTATTTATTAACCATGTTAGCAGGATCGACCCATGCTTTGAATTCATCTTCCGTCAGGAACTCCAGTTTCAATGCCGCTTCTTTTAACGTGGAGTTGTCCTTGAAGGCAGTTTTGGCGATCTTGGCTGCTTTTTCATAACCGATATGCGGGTTCAATGCTGTTACCAGCATAAGGGAACGCTCTACATTTTCTTTGATCTTATCTTCATTTGCAGTGATGCCAACCGCACAATTATCGTTGAAGGAATGAATGCCTTCCGTCAATAATTTGACTGTTTGCAGGAAGTTATAGATGATGACTGGTTTGAATACATTCAATTCAAAGTTACCTTGGCTTGCTGCAAAGCCAATTGTAGCATCGTTACCCACGATTTGTGTCGCAATCATGGTAAGCGCTTCACTTTGGGTCGGATTGACTTTACCTGGCATGATGGAGCTGCCCGGCTCGTTTTCCGGAATGGCAATTTCTCCGATTCCGCTTCTCGGTCCACTTGCAAGCCATCTGACATCGTTCGCAATTTTCATTAAATCTGCCGCCAATGCTTTCAAAGCACCGTGTGCGTAGACGATTTCGTTATGGCTAGTCAATGCATGGAACTTATTATCAGATGTGACAAAAGGATATCCTGTATCCGCTGCAATTTGTTTGGCAGAAAGTCCCGGGAATTCTTTCTTTGTATTGATTCCGGTTCCTACAGCCGTTCCGCCTAGAGCAAGGTTCAATAGTTTTTGGCTGCTTTCCTCAATCATCGCCAAGTCTTTATCGAGCATCGCTTTCCAACCGGAAATTTCTTGTCCTAATGTTAAGGGTGTAGCATCTTGAAGATGTGTCCGGCCGATTTTCACGACATCCCAAAATTCTTTTTCTTTTGTATCGAATGTATCACGAAGTGCTTTGATGGCAGGAACCAATTTTTCAGCGACTTCCATAAAGGCTGCAATATGCATGGCAGTCGGGAAAGTATCATTTGAGCTTTGTGCCTTGTTAACATCATCATTCGGGTGAAGGATTTCCGATTCACCATTTTCTTTTAACCATTCATTCCCTTTGTTAGCGACCACTTCATTCACATTCATATTACTTTGCGTACCGCTTCCCGTTTGCCAAACTACAAGCGGGAAATGTTCATCAAGCGTACCTTCAAGGATTTCGCCGCAAATCTTGACGATGGCGTTCTTTTTAACTTCGGAAAGATCGCCAAGATCATAGTTCACCTTTGCAGCAGCTTGTTTAACGTATGCAAATGCACGAACCAATTCAATCGGCATTTTTTCATTACCGATTTTGAAATTGTTACGGCTTCTCTCAGTTTGTGCTCCCCAATATTTATCAGCAGGAACTTTCACTTCACCCATCGTATCACGTTCGATTCTGTATTCCATGTGTTCTCCTCCTAAGTTTGCACTATTCATTGAAGAATTTTTGCATATGAAATGAATAATGTCGGATTATTCTTTCTCTCCATACATTGTACAAACTTTATTATTTTAAAGCAAAAATATCCCGTTGACCCTTTCCATATTTCTGAAAAATCCTAGGCCATTCATATTTTGATGAAAATTTGGATATTCTTTTTTGATACATAAAGTGTAGGCACCGCTAGGCTTCAATTGACCTGGCCATGAACACCAACACATCATTACCCCCAAAATGTCCTTGACAGTGTTTTGTATATATAGTAAATTCAAAAGAAATTGAATAATCTAAACTCTTATCGAGAGAGGTAGAGGGAATGGCCCGATGACACCTCAGCAACCTTCATTTGTTTCAAACCAATGAAAAGGTGCTAATTCCACAAGTTTATGAACTTGGAAGATAAGAAGAATGACTCGTCCCTACTTAATCAAAGTCTTCTTCTTAAAGAAGACTTTTTTTTATTTTATTTAACTCAAAGGAGCAGTGAAAACCATGTATAAACCTGAAACATATCTTGCTCAATTAGGAAATCGCAGTGAAACGGCGACAGGAACAGTCAATCCGCCAGTATACTTTTCAACAGCTTTTCGCCACGAAGGAATCGGTCAATCGACGGGATTCGACTACACAAGGACAGGTAACCCTACCCGCCAGCTATTGGAGCGATCCATCGCCGATCTGGAAAAAGGAGACCAAGGCTATGCCTGCAGTTCAGGAATGGCCGCCATCTCGACTATACTCGCCCTTTTTAAATCCGGGGATGCGTGGATTGTCAGTGAAGATCTTTATGGCGGTACATATCGGCTGTTAGAACAAGGTTTTAAAAAATGGGGATTGCAGTGTGACTATGTAAACACTTGTTGTTTGGAGGATATCGAAAAAGCCATCACTCCTCACACGAAAGCCATCTTCATCGAAACTCCCACTAACCCTCTTATGCAGCAAACGGATATTAGCGCCGTTGCCGCATTGGCTAAACGATATAATTTATTGCTAATCGTTGATAACACTTTTTACACGCCTCTTATTCAACAACCAATCTTGCTTGGAGCTGATATTGTGATCCATAGTGCAACCAAGTATCTCGGTGGTCATAATGATGTGCTCGCTGGACTGATCGTTGCTAGCGGCGCTGAATTATGTGATGCACTTGCCTTCCATCATAATGGCACTGGAGCTGTCTTGAGCCCATTTGATTCTTGGCTGTTGATGCGCGGAATGAAAACCCTGGCATTGCGGATGGAGCGTCATGAAAAGAATGCCAAGATACTTGTAGAATACTTATCGGAGCATGATTGTGTTACGGACGTATTGTATCCGGGCCGAGGCGGCATGATTTCTTTCCGCATCATTGATGAAGCGGCGGTCAACCCATTTTTACAATCGCTCTCATTAATTTCCTTTGCAGAAAGCCTGGGAGGGGTTGAAAGCTTCATCACCTATCCCGCCACACAAACACATGCCGATATACCGCTTGAGGTCAGAACGGCAAACGGTGTTTGTAATCGACTGCTCCGCTTCTCCGTTGGCATCGAGGATAGCGACGATTTGATTGGTGACTTGCAGCAAGCATTCGCACATGTAAAAAGGGAGGCACTACGATGACAGATCATGATTTTAGCTTTGAAACAAAATTACTTCATAATCAACATAAATTCGATCCGGTAACGGGCGGTGTGAGCGTCCCCATCCAGCATGCATCGACTTTCCATCAATCCGATATCGATCAATTCGGTAAATATGACTACAGCAGAAGCGGGAACCCAACCCGCGAGGCACTTGAAGACATCATTGCCGAACTTGAGGAAGGCACTCACGGCTTTGCCTTTTCATCAGGTATGGCTGCCATTTCAACAGCCTTCCTGCTATTGTCTGCCGGGGATCATATCGTCATTTCCGAAGATGTGTATGGCGGAACGTTCAGGATGGTCACAAGCGTTTTGAACCGTTTCAATATTGAGCATACCTTCGTTGACATGACGGACCTTGAAAGTGTCAAAGCGGCGGTTCAGCCAAATACCAGGGCCATATACATTGAAACGCCTTCAAATCCTTTACTTAAAGTGACCGATATTCAAGCTGTATGTGATATCGCAAAAAAAGCCGGTGCCTTAAGTTTTGTTGATAATACATTCTTGACGCCCGCATTGCAAAAACCGCTGAATCTGGGCGCTGATGTTGTCCTTCATAGCGCGACGAAGTTTTTATCCGGACATAGTGATGTGGTAGCTGGGCTTGCGGTCGTGAAAGATCCGGAATTGGCGGCAAGACTCGGTTCACTTCAAAACTCCTTTGGAGCGGTCCTTGGTGTTCAGGATGCCTGGCTCGTAATGAGAGGCTTGAAAACCTTGTCAGTTAGAATGGAACATTCACAAAAAGGGGCCGAAAAGATTGCAGCCTACTTAAAGGAGCAGCCCTTGGTGAAAAAAGTGTATTATCCCGGCCTAGCCGATCATCCACAGCACGCCATCCAGAAAGGCCAGTCACTCGGAGCAGGGGCGGTCCTTTCATTTGAATTGGAAAGTGAGGAAATCTTCCGTTCCTTCGTGAACACTGTCGAGCTCCCTGTTTTTGCCGTAAGCCTGGGAGCGGTAGAATCCATATTATCCTACCCGGCCAAAATGTCCCATGCGGCCATGCCTGCTGATGAAAGGGAAAAGCGAGGCATTACGAATAGCTTGCTCCGCCTCTCTGTCGGACTGGAAAATCCGGACGATTTAATCAAAGACTTCGAAGCTGCCCTCGTCAATATTGCCAAAGGGGAAGCAATTGCTGCAAAATGATTAAAGTAATGGGTGCCTCATATTTTATGGGCACCTTTTTTATTCCATCAAT
Source organism: Peribacillus sp. AS_2 (assembly GCF_026891895.1). Lineage (NCBI taxonomy): Bacteria > Bacillati > Bacillota > Bacilli > Caryophanales > Bacillaceae > Peribacillus > Peribacillus sp. AS_2. Next base: position 358,869 of record NZ_JAPTGA010000003.1, on the reverse strand, counting down.
AAAAAGAAGACCATCGATTTCCCGATGGCCTAACTCTCATTTCTTCATATTATATTTATCCAGGAAGCGATCCACCCGTCCGCCTTTTTCAGCAAACTTCTGCTTTCCTGTATAATAAGGGTGCGTATCCGAGCTGATTTCCACTTTTAATAAAGGATATGTTTGCCCGTCTTCCCAAACGATTGTTTCATTGGACGTCTTAGTGGAGCCTGCCAAAAATTTATACCCACTGTTGGTATCCATGAATACCACTTGTTGATAATCGGGATGAATTTCTTGTTTCACTATTATCACCTCATCGTCAGTATAGGTATATCTTAAACGTAATGATTACTATTATCAACCATTATGCTTTAAGGTACCAAAAGTCGGTACCTTCATTATAGTTTAATCTAGATGATCTACCCTTATTCCATTGTGTTCAGCCAGCCATGCCTTTATGCGGACCTGCCTGCAGTTCATACATTTGATAGTACTTCCCTTTCAGTTCCATTAATTCCTCATGTGTACCTTGCTCAGCAATCCGCCCTTTTTCCAGTACAAGAATTTGGTCGGCATTTTTTATCGTGGAAAGCCTATGTGCAATGATGAAGGTCGTTCTCCCTTTTTTCAGCACTTCCATACCCTCCTGGATAATTGCCTCGGTTTCGGTGTCGATGCTTGCTGTCGCTTCATCCAAGATCAATATGGCCGGATTGAATGCAAGGGCACGGGCAAAAGAGATTAGCTGACGCTGTCCGGAAGACAGCGTTCCGCCTTTTTCGATCACGGGCTCGTCAAGCCCTAAAGGAAGATGCTTCAGCACTTTGTCCCCCCCGACATCTCTTAATGCTTTTTCAACCATTTCCCTTGTGATGCCTTTATGATTGAGACTGATATTGGAGGCGATGGTGCCAGTAAATAAATAGGGGTCCTGAAGGACGATCCCCATATGCTCCCTAAGCGTCTGATGGGGGATATCCAATATATTTCTGCCATCGATTTTGATCTGACCTTCACTGCTGTCATAAAAGCGGAATAATAAATTCATTATGGAGCTTTTTCCTGAACCGGTGTGGCCAACTAAAGCCACCGTTTCCCCCTGTCTAGCGGAGAAGGAAATGTCCCTTAACACATATTCTTTATCCTTATAACCAAAAGAAACATTTTCGAATTGTACGTTTCCTTTGTATCTGGATATGTTTTCATCGCTGACTGCCAATCCCTTCTCATCCAATAAGCTGAACGTCCTCTCCCCTGCAACAAGCGCCTGTTCAAGATTAGCGAACTGATTGACGATTCCGTGAAGCGGATGTAGCAGGCGGCTGATCAAATCAACAATTGCATACATCATCCCTAAGGAAATGGCCGAACCCGCTGTAAGGGAAATCCCGCCGAAATACCAGACGAAGGCCATCAGCGCCAAAAGCTTAATGACGCCAATCAAGTTTCCACCCGTCAACGAATTCAAATGGAGCATTTTATTTTGATAGGAAAAATGCTCCCGGTTCAGATTTTCAAAAGATTGCTTCGTCTCCTTTTCACGTCCAAATGCCTGAATGATGCTCATACCAGAAATGGATTCATTAATCATTCCATTAATATCGCTGACCCGTTCCCGAATGATGTGATTATATTTCGAGGCGAATTTACGGTATACCATCGTCCAGATAACGATGATCGGAATAAGTAGAAGGCCAATGGTACCGACTCGTGGATCCAGAATAAACAAAGCAATTAGAACGCCGAAAATATTAATGGTACTCGAGAAGAAGTTGGCGAGCACGGTTACATATAATTCCCGGATCGCTTCCGTATCATTAGTGACCCTGGCTACAATTTTACCCGCTGGCATATTATCAAAATAACGTATCGGCAGACGGGAAATATGCCTAAAAATATCATTTCGCATCTTCTGTATGATTCGGTTCGCCGCTTTCTGTAAATAAAAACTCTGGCCATATTGAAAAATGGAGGAAAGGATGACAAGGCTAAAATAAAAAGCCACAAGCTTAATGATCCGCGGGATTTCCGGTTGATAAAACCCCATCACTTCCTGACTCGTCAATTTCACTGCTTGCGCACGTTGCTCTTTCCCGTCTTTCTTGATGATCAATGATTGGTTCTCCAAGGTTCTGCGCCCATCTATAGGGACAGCTTCATCTACGAAGACAAATTGATTGCCAACCTGCAGAACATGGACTTCCCTGCCTTTCTTCTCACCTTTTGAAAAGTAATCAGCCCGTTTATACCAACTTCCATCATACTTAACTGCATCTTTTCCTTTACCTGTTTCATGCCAGGAAGATTCGATGCCAAGTATATGTGAATCGATGATTTTCTTGGCAACGAAAGGCCCCGTTAAATCGGCCGCTACCGAAAGAGCAAGCATGATCAGGGCGCCAATGATCAATTTTTTATAAAGGGCAGCATAATTAAAAAGTTTCTTTACGACCTTCATGCCTTCACCTCCGTTCCTTCGTCAACCTGCTGTCGTTCATATTGCTCGCTATACCAGCCATCATTCAGCAGTAAATCCGCATGAGTCCCCTCTTCGATGATCTTTCCGCTGTCCAATACGATAATCCTGTCCGCGTGCTGAACGGCTGATAAGCGGTGGGTTGTGATGATGGTCGTTTTCCCTGCCCGTTCTTTTTGGATATTTTCGATGATCGTCGTTTCCGTTTTTGCATCGACAGCGGATAAGGAATCATCCAATATAAGGATTTCCGGATTTTTGATCAATGCCCTGGCAATCGAGATCCTCTGCTTTTGCCCACCGGACAGAGCGACACCCTTCTCACCGACGAGTGTCTCTAGCCGGTTTGGCAGCATCATTAAATCCTTCTCAAAATCAGCAAGCCGGATGGCTTCAGCCAGTTCACCTTCCGTTGCATCCATTTTACCGAATAAGATATTTTCCCTAACAGTCTTCGAGAATAAAAAATGGTCCTGTGGAACATATCCGATCCATTTACGGATATCTTCAAGGTGCAGTTGCTCCAGCGGCATGCCTGCAAAAGCGATTTCACCTGTTCCTAAAGGATATTCCCGCAGCAATTGCTTCACGAATGTCGTTTTTCCACTACCTGTTTTCCCCACTATCCCCAATGTTTGACCGCGCTCAAGCTGAACGGAAATATCGGATAGATTCACAACCGTTGAGGACGGGTATGTAAAATGCACGGAATTGAATTGGATATTCCCCGGGTTCGTAATACTCTCCATCCCCATTGAATTCTTCACATCCGCTTCATACGAAAGGGTATCCTGAACACGGTCTAGCGAAGCATTTCCCCTTTGCATTACATTGATCAGTTCACCCACCGCGATCATCGGCCAAATTAACATGCCTAGGTACACATTGAACGAAACAAGCCCGCCAAGCGTTATGGCCTGTTGAAACACAAGATAAGCCCCATAGCCCAAACCGATTAAATAGCTGATGCCGATGATAATGCTGATTGTCGGATCAAAGAGGGCGTCGATCCTTGCCACGGCTAGGTTTTTGCCATATACATCCTCGGTCATTTCCTCAAATCGCTTTTCATCTTCCCGTTCCTGGACATAGGCCCGGATAACACGGACACCGGAAATGGATTCCAGGACCTTGTCATTTAAAGTGCCAAAGGCTGCTTGTGCATCCGTAAAACGTTTGTAAATTTTCTTCACGTAAATTTGCATCAGCACTGCCATGATCGGAAGCGGCAGCACCGCCGCAATCGTCAACTGCCAGCTGATCGTGGCTCCCATCATGACCACTACCGTGATGGTGAACAGCACCGCGTCTACGAGGGTCAATATCCCGAAACCAGCTGTGAGGGATATTGCCTTTAAATCATTGGTTGCCCTAGCCATTAAATCTCCTGTACGGTTTTTTTCATAAAAACTTGGAGTCATTTTAAGCAAATGGCCCATAAACCCTGACCTTAGCTTCCGTTCGACCAAGTTTCCGCCGCCGAATAACAGATAACTCCATAAGTAACCAAATAGGTAACTGCCGATCAGTACCATGAGCAAATAAATAACGTATTTCATGACCCCTTCCTGCGTCATGCTGCCATTGTTCATATCATCGATGGCATTCCCGACAAGTTTTGGCGGGATAACCTCCAAGATATTCACTAGACATAGAAATAAAATCGCCAAGGTGTAACGCTGCCACTGTTCTTTAAAGAACCAGGACAGTTTTTTAAAAATCGCAAACATGAATTCCCCTCCCTTTTGGTCAAACCTTTCACTCGCTAACCGCTTTCTGGATCTCCCGGCTGCAATAAGATTTCCAATGTCTTTTGTCTCATTTATAGTTCCTCCTATCCTTTATATGGAAAGGGTGCTAATGCACCTGGATCCAAAATGCCAAAAAGCCCCCGCCAATTAGCGGAAGCTTTTTTAGATGCGTAATAACACCTATAAAAGCGCAGGCCGCGAAAATTCCACAACCTGCGCTTTAAAATCATGAAAGGAAGCGAGGAATCCTATGTCTGGAAAGACAAGGTATCAGGGCAGGCGGACGTATGATATTCAATTGTGACATCACTGTGCTTAACTGATTTAGTCATGACGTTCGCCTCCTTTTCCATTGATTAATGGTAATTTTTAACTTATTTTTAAAGATTACTACGTTTGCATATTTTTGTCAATTATGACTTTTCTAGATTATTGATGGATAATCCTTTATTCTAATAAGAATGACGCAACCTAAGGAGGTTCAGCATATGCAATGGAGAAAATATATACTCCTGGCGGTTCCCTTTTTATTATCAGCCATTTTCATCTTATTTGCCGTACCGGTCCAATATAGATTTTTATCCTTCACTCCTGTGTTTCTTTTCTGGATAGTTTATTATATTTTATTGTACCGGGAAAAGAAGAAAAAAAGATGACATCACCTTGGGGGGTTGCAAATGCAACGCCCCTTTCTTGATGGCTATGCATATAATGATCGAAAAACATTCGTGGTGAAATGTATGCTTTCCCAATATTTGCAAAAGCTGTTGGGTAAACACCCTGCCAAAACAAAACCGATCATCGATGCTGAAAGATTTGACACGCTAAAATCCCGTTTACAAAAAGAGCTCTTTCAGCCTGTTGATGAGTCAAAAGCTTTTTTCCCCGAGGAAGCCGCCCTGATAAAAAGCATTCGAACCGAAACGGCTGCCTTGAACCGGAACAATATCACAAGAACTCAAGCCTATCTTGCCTTTTACAATCGCAATCCAGAGGTTCACTGGGCCTTTTTAGCACATATGGTTTCGAGGAATGGAGGATACCATATGACTGACTTGAAAAGTTCAAACATGACCCATCTACTTGACAGAGCGGAACGACATAAATTTTTCCATTTCCTTGAGCGTGCCAATTCAGCCATATTTGCAGATGCCTTCCCCCAGCTTCTTTTATATGAACATTCTAAACAAAAAGAACTTCCGCTAAGAAGGTATTTACCAGTATTCCGCATTTCAAGATTCATGGCCCCGATTTGGGAATCCTTCATCGAAGAGCCCCATTCACCCCTTTTGACAACGGCCCTTATCATTAATGAACAAAGAATGCTTCAGGAAAGGATATTAAAACGCACCCGTCATGGTGAAATCCTCCGCAGGCTTGATTTTCAGCTTCAGGAATACTTAGGCTTCATGAAAGTGATCTTTCCTTATGCAAACAAGCAAAAAGGACTTCATTCCTTGACAGGACTTACCGTCGAACGCTTTGCAGACCCGAAACAGCGCATTGAAACGGGGAAATTATTATATGGGCTTCTTTTTCAGCATCCGGTGGTTTTTCGCGGAGTCGGCCATTTTACAAAAGAGATTCCCCACACGGGTTCCAGAAAGGATTACTGGGCAAGCATATATACCTCTGATGGATCCACGTCAAAAGATGATAAAATCTACAGCCCCACTCTTCCTGATGCATGGAAAGATCAACCACTCTTTCCTCCCCATTCCTTTGATTGGTTCACGAATGAAAGCTACATGGAAGATTTACGAAGTTTACCGATCATTAAAAAGGAGGACCTGACCAACGAGGTGCTCGAAAATGTCAAACAGCTCAAAACCCTTAACGGAATGAAAGCCATTTTCTAGCATGATGCCTCTTACTTTGAATATCCCATCCGCCATTTGGCAAGAATGGTTAGCAAAAAGAATGGGTGAATTAAATGAGGGGCATTGTACTATTGAATCCAAATTACAAAATCGGGGATTTACATACGGAGGAAAGCTTTGCAATCCAAAAGATCGTGACGGACAAGTATATGGAAGAGAATAATATTTCCCCGGTCATACTCAATCCGTATCAAATCCACCCTTATTACACCATCCCGCATGAGCTTCTATCCAATTTACAAAGTAAAAAAACGGGGCAAATCGACTGCCTTGTGCTTCACTCCCTGGAAACCATTGAACGTTTCATCTATATTTATCCTGAAAAATGGCTTGAGCTATGCGGATACTTCAATGGGATTATCACTGTCACGACTCAAACTCCCGTTAGGAAACATGAAGCAAAATAAAATCATGGTACTTAAGTCTCTGTAGTGAATTAGGGTTATAGTCTTTAATCGTTCATGTAAAAGAGTTCTTTCCAAGTACCTTGGTTTATGTTCCCCTTTTTTTACGGAGCCCCCAACCACGCATCCCTACTAATGATTGCCGCTGTACCGCTTCTTCCTCTATTTATCTATTATATCAATTTTCCTAATTATAAGATTACTAGGAATTATATAACTACAAAACATTCTTTTGGAAATATAGATAAATTTACGGATAAAGCATAGAAAAATAAGTTAATTTTATATATCATTGGAGATAGGAATTTTCTTATTTTTTACTTTTACTAGAAAGGAATGTTAATGATGGCCAAAGAAAAAAAGAAAAAAACCCCAATTCCTTTCCGACTGAACTTTATGTTCTTTTTAATATTCATTTTATTTTCAAGCTTAATAATCCGGCTTGGCATCGTCCAAATCGTGTATGGGGACGATTACCTCCGCGAAGTCGACAGAACGGAAAATGATGTGGCCAATACCCCCGTTCCCCGGGGCAAGATGTATGACCGCAACTTGAATCCGGTCGTTGATAATGAGCCGCGTAATGCCATCACCTATACGAAATACCCGAATACGAAAACGGCCGATATGGTGAAGACGGCAGAGGTCCTTGCCACCTTGATAGAAAAAGATACCAAAAAGGTAACCCTGCCGGATAAAAAGGATTTTTGGATTTTAAAACATCCGAAAGAAGCCGAAGCCTTGATCACCAAGGCCGAGAAGAAGAAAGTCATCGAAAAGAAACTGGAGCAAAAAGATTTATACAAACTTCAAATGGAGCGGGTAACCGATGAGAATATCAAGGAATTCTCCAAAGATGAATTGGAAGTGATCGCCATCTTCCGGGAATTCAATAGCGGCTATGCCCTCGCACCTTCGATCGTGAAGAATAAAGATGTCACCACTAAGGAATTCGCCAGGGTCAGCGAACATTTGGATGAAATGCCAGGTGTGGATGTAACGACGGATTGGGAAAGGACCTATAAGTATGACGAGACCCTCCGCTCGGTTCTTGGCAAGGTCTCTTCTTCCGAAGAAGGCATTCCCAGTGAAAATATCGACTATTACCTGGCACGCGACTATACCAGGAATGACCGGGTCGGAAAAAGTTATATCGAAAAGCAATATGAAGATGTCCTCCGCGGTCAAAAGACGCGGATTGAAAATGTGCTGAGCAAAGGGGAAGTCATCAAAACGAATACCCTCACTGAAGGGCAAAGCGGAAAGGACTTGGTCCTTACAATTGATATGGAGCTGCAGCAGCAGGTTGAAAAAATCATCGAGAACGAATTGCGCAAAACCAAGGCTAAGGGAAATACCTACTTTTTGGATCGTGCCTTCGTCGTTTTAATGGACCCCAATACAGGCGAGGTGCTTACGATGGCAGGCAGGCAATACGGCCGCAACAGTAAAACCGGGTTGACCGAAATGAACGATTTTGCCCTTGGAAACATTACGACCTCATATACGATGGGATCATCTGTTAAAGGAGCCACTGTCTATACAGGCTTTCAGACAGGAGCCATCGCACCAGGGTCAGCTTTCTTTGACAGAAAACTCCTTTTAGCAGGGGCTAATCCGAAAGGATCTTATAGTGATTTGGGTTATGTAACCGATGTCTCTGCGTTAAAGAAATCGTCGAATGTCTATATGTTCATGACGGCAATCAAAATTGCCGGCGGTCATTATATCCCTCACCGGCCGTTAGGAATCAACCGGGAAGCTTATTCAATCATGCGGAATCATTATGCCCAATTTGGATTGGGTGTCCGCACAGGCATCGACCTGCCAAATGAATCCGTAGGGTTTAAAGGCGTCGATATGTCAACAGACGGATTGCTGCTGGATTTATCGATTGGCCAGTATGATACATATACCCCTATGCAATTGGCACAGTATGTATCGACGATTGCAAATGGCGGAAAAAGGCTTGAGCCCCATATGGTCAGGGAAATCAGGAATCCATCCAACGAACACAATGAATTGGGCAGCGTCTTTAAAACGATGAGTCCTAAAGTGTTAAACGACTTAGGCGGAAAAGACGTTTGGATGCAGCGTGTCCAGGAAGGATTCAGGCAGGTCGCCCAGGAGCCAGGCGGGACGGCATATAAATATTTCGGCGGGAAGTCTTACCGTGCGGCAGCAAAAACGGGTACTGCCGAGGCCTTTTACGACGGACCGCGGAGGAATCAATATAGCGCTCCAGTCCCGACTATCAATTTGACGCTTGTAGGTTATGCACCCCACAATAATCCGGAAGTGGCATTTTCTGTCGTCGTGCCATGGGTGTATCAAGGCAAGCCCTCTGATGATATTAACAAACGGATCGGGCGGGACGTAATGGACGCCTACTTTAAATTGAAGGAAAAAAGAGCAAAAGGTGAATCTGATGCAGATAAAGCAGTAGAAAGCACTCAATGATGAATACAAAAAAGGCCTGCTCGTAATCGAGCAGGCCTTTTTATGATGCCCATTCATTCCAGCTTTTGAACGAATTCCTTATAAAGGGCCCTAAGGGCATCTCCCCTGCTGATGATGCCGACGACTTTATCATTTTTGTCCACGACGGGGATTTTCTTGAAATGATGCTTGGAAAGGACCTTTATCAATTCATCTAGCGGATCTTCGGGAGATAGCTTTGTAATCCTTTTATTTTTAATGATTTGTGAGACTTTATCATTCATTTTGGATGTAACCTTTTCATCCAACTCTTCACCGGGAAGAACCGTAATGTAGGTGAAATACCCCATGATGGCTTCCTCTGCAGGTGTCAAGTAACGAAGGATATCCCCGTCCGTCACCATTCCCAATAGCTTATCCTGTTCATCCACAACGGGGACCCCGCCCACTTTATTTTCGATCAAGATCCGCAGAATTTCCTTTAATGTAAAATCAGGACGGGCTACAAAGACTTCCCTTATCATGAAATCCTTAACTAACATAATACCACCCCATTTTTAAGTTTGTACGTTCTGTATTCATCTCTCCCTATTAATACCCTTACTTACTCTATTTAAAAACCCTTGCCGCCTGAACTGCCTTTTTCCAGCCATTATATAAATCCTTCCGTTCCTGTTCCTCCATCTTGGGTTCGAATTTCTTATCGACCGCCCATAGCTTTGAAATCTCTTCCTGACTTTCCCAATATCCGACAGCGAGCCCAGCCAAATACGCCGCTCCTAACGCTGTCGTTTCACTAATAACGGGTCTTTCGACTGGTACATTCAGGAGGCCGCTTTGGAATTCCATCAAGAAGTTGTTTTTGACAACCCCGCCATCGACCCTTAATGCCTTTAGGTTAATCCCTGAATCAATCTCCATGGCACTAAGGACATCTTTTGTCTGGTAGGCCAATGCCTCCAATGTTGCCCGGACGAAATGCTCCTTCGATGTCCCCCTTGTAAGTCCGAATACAGCTCCCCTGACATCACTATCCCAATAAGGGGTGCCTAATCCTACAAATGCGGGAACTACATAGACACCATCGGCTGAAGTGACCCGCAAAGCATACTTTTCACTGTCTTTCGGATCATGCAAGAGTTTCAGTCCATCCCTTAACCATTGTATGGCCGAACCTGCGACAAAAATACTTCCTTCCAAGGCATATTCGACTTTTCCATTCAGCCCCCATGCAATCGTGGTCAACAGGCCATGCTCTGATTTCACTGCCTTTTCTCCTGTGTTCATCAGCATGAAGCATCCGGTGCCATACGTATTCTTAGCCATTCCTTTTTCAAAGCATTCTTGGCCGAACAATGCGGCCTGTTGATCTCCCGCCGCTCCGGCAATCGGGATTTCATGCCCAAAGAAATGGTGTGGCGCTGTTTTCCCGTATATCTCCGATGAAGAACGAACGTCAGGGAGCATCGATTGCGGCACTTGCAGGATTTCCAGCAGCTCTTCGTCCCACTTCAGGTCATGAATGTTATACATCAGCGTCCTTGAAGCATTCGAATAGTCGGTTACATGTGATTTACCACCCGAAAGTTTCCATATCAGCCACGTATCGATCGTACCAAACAATAAGTCTCCGTTTTCAGCCTTTTCCCGTGCCCCATCTACATGGTCGAGAATCCATTTCACCTTTGTACCGGAAAAATATGCATCAATCAACAATCCGGTTTTCTGCAAGAATAAGCCATCGAGGCCTTCATCCTTCAATTGCGTACAAATTTCGCTTGTCTGCCGGGATTGCCAGACGATGGCATGATGAATCGGCTGACCTGTTTCCTTGTCCCATACCACGGTCGTCTCCCGTTGATTCGTTATGCCAATTCCAGCGATCTGTTCAGGCCTTACATTCATTTCCGATAGACAGGAAGCGATTACCGATAAGATGGAGCCCCAAATTTCATTGGCGTTATGCTCCACCCATCCTGGATTCGGGAAGTGCTGGGTGAATTCCTTTTGGGCAATATGCAAAACTTTCCCGCTTTTATTAAATAAAATGGCCCGGGAACTTGTCGTTCCCTGGTCCAATGATAGTATGTAAGTCTCCACGGCTGTCTCCTCCTGCACTTAAGAAAAGGTTCATTTCAGCTTAAGTGTCATGCTGTTTTTTCTTTCTACATTTTACTAGATATACCCGTGAAAACAAAAAATATATAAACTACAGCAGAAAACTGAATAATATTGGCAGGTTAAGAGTTTATCTTTTACAATGAAAATAAGCGGATAGGAGGAATGGAAATTGAATAATCATGAAATAGATTTTAAGGTATATGGAGATGACATGCAGTTTGTTGAAGTGGAATTGGACCCTCAGGAAACAGTGATTGCCGAGGCTGGAAGCTTAATGATGATGGAAGATCAAATCAAGATGGAAACCATCTTTGGTGATGGGTCTTCAAATGGTGACAGCGGAATGATGGGTAAGCTATTCGGGGCCGGGAAACGGCTACTTACTGGTGAGAGTCTTTTCATGACGGCTTTTACGAATGAAGGACGAGATAAAAAACACGTTTCATTCGCATCGCCATATCCAGGTAAAATCATCCCGATGGATTTAAGCGAGCTGGGCGGGAAAATCATATGTCAAAAAGACGCATTCCTGGCGGCCGCAAAAGGCGTTTCGGTCGGAATTGAGTTTCAGAGAAAAATAGGGGCAGGCTTCTTTGGCGGTGAAGGCTTCATCATGCAAAAACTAGAAGGAGATGGAATGACCTTCGTTCATGCCGGTGGCACGATCCATAAAAAGGAATTGGCAGCAGGGGAGATTTTACGCGTCGATACAGGGTGTTTAGTGGCAATGACTAGCGGGGTAGATTATAATATTGAAACTGTAAAGGGTGTGAAAACCGCTTTGTTCGGCGGCGAAGGTTTATTCTTTGCAACATTAAAAGGACCCGGAACGGTCTGGGTGCAATCGTTGCCATTCAGCCGGCTTGCCAGCCGTGTATTTGCTGCAGCGCCGCAAAATGGAGGATCATCCGAAGAAGGCAGCGTAGCTAGAGGCTTATTCAATTTATTCAACGATAAATAAGAACCGGACCAATGGCTGCCATCCTGGCAGTCATTGATCTCTTTTGAAAAGGATGGGTAGCTACATGCAGCTTGTTAAGTGGTCCTACATGAGACGCTATAATATCAGGGCAATTTTTGATCAATTCCCGAATTCGCCTGTTATTTTCCGAAAAATAAAAGATTACTATTTTGTTTATACCGTTCACTGGACAGCTGCCGATGCCCCTATCGGCATAAAAGAGCTTGAAGAAATGGAACAGCTGCTTAACCGTGAGCTCGGGACTGAACTGCAATATCTCTACCGAAAAAAATGAGTTACTCCTCGTACATCATTTTTCTTGTCATGCCTCCATCGACGATAAGATCCTCACCCGTAACGAAATTATTTTCCGTTGCCGTCAAATAAAGACAGGCCCTTGCAATATCGTCCGGTTTGCCAACCCGATTTGAAAAATGCTGCAGGTGATCTTCATCCCTCAGCGATTCAAAATCTCCCGTTTCAATCCACCCCGGTGAAATCGAATTGACCGTAATTTTCTCTTTGCCCAAAGAAGCGGCAAGTGCATGTGTCAGTGCTTTGATCCCTCCTTTGGTTGCTGCATAGGATTCCGAATCAGGCTCAGACATCATCGCTCTGGTTGAGGCTATATTGATGATCGCACCTCCCATTTCATTTTTCCGCATCGATTCTGCCGCGGCCCGGGAACAAAGGAAAACACTGCGCAAATTCGTATTCATCATATCGTCCCATTCCTCTATCGTCAGATCATAAAGCGATTTGAATAATGCCTTTCCTGCATTATTGATTAATATATCAATGGTCTTATATGTTTTTAGAGTTACATCCATCAATTGTTGAATGTCAGCTTCCTTGCGTACATCCGTTTTAACGAACATGGCTTCATGACCCTTACTTTTGAGCTCTTCCACACACAGAAGCCCTTCCCGCTCGTCCAAATCTGCGAGAACGACTGAAGCGCCGCTTTCTGCATATCCCTTTGCCACGCCTCTCCCTATCCCATTCGAAGCACCTGTTACAATCACCGTTTTATTTTTGAACCCCATTATTCCAACCTCACTTTCACAGCCGCTTTTCCCTATCATAATATCCAATCCGCTCCACTTCAAACAATTTTGAGCTATCTAAAAATCCTTTTCTTCCTCATCAATAATCGCAGGACCCTTATATTTTTGTAGCTGCCCTAAAGTGATGTATGATAGATGGTAACAACAAGAATGAACCAGAGTGAAAGGCATCCGCTATTATCTTTCTTACAGTGTAAAAATTTATATTGGAGGAATGTAAAAATGGACTTATTAAAAAATGTGTTTTCTTTAGGATTAGGTGCAGCCGCTGCTACAAAAGAGCAAATTGAAAAAGCGGTGGACTCTCTTGTCAAAAAAGGCGATATCAGCAAAGAAGACTCCAAGATCCTTATTAAGCAATGGGTCGAAAAAGGGGAGCAAGCCCAAAAGCAGCTGGACGATTCCGTCAAGGCCAAAGTCAATCAAGCGCTCAATGGCCTAAACTTGGCAACTAAAGAAGAAGTCGAGGAATTGGAGCGCCGCATCGTAATTTTGGAGAAACAGAACCAAAACTTACAACCGTGACAGGAGGTACTTGAATGTTTCGCAAGCGACTGAAACACGCACATCGTTACCAAGAAATCATTAATGCCTTTTTGAAAAATGGGTTTGGTTACTTCATTTATCGCCTGGGATTATCCGAGAGTAAAGCGGGATCGAAACTCCAACCCGATGAAAACCTGAACCTCCGCTCAATCGGAGAGCGGCTGCATACGATATTACAAAGCTTGGGACCAACATTCATTAAACTTGGGCAGATTGCAAGTACGAGGCGTGATTTCGTACCTGAAGAAATCGTCCGCGAGCTTGAAAAGTTACAGGACCAGGTCACCCCCTTTCCATTTGATAGGGTCCGTAAAATTGTCGAGGCCGAATTGGGTGATTCTTTGGAAAACATTTTCCTTGAATTTAATGAAACCCCACTGGCAACCGCTTCGATTGGACAGGTCCATACAGCTCGGCTTCCATCACTGGAAGTCGTAGCAATCAAAGTGCAGCGGCCAGATATTCTTCCGACTGTGGAAACGGATTTGGAAATTCTCGATGATTTGGCAAGACTTATGGAAGCACGCATATCTTGGGCAAGACGCTACCAAATCAGAAAAATGATTGATGAATTCGCTAAATCACTCCGCGCAGAACTTGATTATAACTCCGAGGGTCGAAACGGGGAAAGAATAGCCAAGCAATTCATCGATGATCAAGGGTTTAAGGTACCAAGAATTCATTGGGAGTTTTCCACAAAAAGGGTCCTGACAATGGATTTCATTCAGGGAATTAAGATCAATCATTATAAACAGCTTGATGATGAAGGTTATGATCGCCGGCAAATCGCGGAAAGATTAGCGAACTCCATGCTTCATCAAATATTGATCGATGGCTTTTACCACGGTGATCCCCACCCAGGCAATATCATCATATTGCCCGGGAATGTCGTTGCACTCATGGATTTTGGAATGGTGGGACGTCTGGAGGAAGAAACGAAATATCAGTTCGCCTCGCTTGTCATCAATCTGAAACGCGGGAGCACCAATGGATTGATCAAGACGCTTTCAGATATGGGTCTCTTGACGGACGAAATCAATATGGCCCCATTAAGGGAGGATATTGATGAACTGCGAAATAAATATTATGATATCCCATTGAGCCAAATCAGCTTAGGCGGAGCAGTCAATGACCTGTTCACGGTTGCCAATCGTCACCAGGTCCAAATCCCACCCGAATTCACGATGCTCGGCAAGGCTCTGCTTACCATGGAGGCCATTATCGAAGGATTAGATCCGAATTTCAGCATCATGAAGGCAGCTGAACCTTTTGGGGAAAGGCTTTTTAAAGAACGCTACAACCCAAAAAACATTGCGAAGAACGCCTGGAATCAATTCATCGAGTCTGCTGAAGCCATTGCCGAACTGCCCAAGGATATCAGGGAAGTGACAGGTATCATTAAAAAAGGGAAATTGCGGCTCGATATCAACATCCCCGAACTTCAAGTTTTTTTACATAAGCTTGATCAAATCTCGAACCGGCTGTCGTTCAGTATCATCCTGCTTGCATTCAGCATAATCATGGTCGGTCTCATTATCGGCTCTGCAATAGGCGGGGAAACCTTGATCCTTTGGAAGATACCGGTTATCGAAATTGGTTTTGTCGTTGCAACCCTGATGTTCTTATTCATGCTCTACACTATTTTCAGATCCGGAAAAATGTAAAATTTACTTAAAATGGAATTCTGATTGGTCTCATCCCGAACGTGGAGTAGGAGGCACTGGAAACCATAGCCTAAGAACCAACGGTAAGCCATATTTGTTTCAACATCTTCTATTGTTTTATGCATTGAACGAATTCCGAGGCCATATAGAATGAAAATCAATGTACAAGCCATAAAAATAGACAAACTCGATTTTCATCTTGTTTGTCTACTTTCAAGGGAACCCCTTTGGAATAGGGGGTTTTTCTTGATTTGATTCATTGGTTATTTATCCGACGTTCATATGAAACGGCATACGCACTATGGCGAAAATGCAAGATCCGGTCTTCCGAGCATTCGATTCCTTCAGGAATATTGGTTGGATCAAACAATAATGTATCTTTACACACTTCCGATTTTTTGGAGATCATTAAATGCCCTATCGTGATTACCTGTTTATCTTCCGACCAAGCTGTAGTCGGATCGTCAGTCGGGTCATTTTCCCCACCTATTTGGATGTTCAATTTAAAGCCCACCGGTCCTTCTTTAAGCCTCTTTTCCATTTCTTCATCCAGATACTCCGGCGAATGCTCGGCCACCTCTCCTTTTTCTAACATACTAAGGCCGGCATCTGGCACCCACTCATACTTGATTGCCTGCCGCCTTCCTTCCTTGTTAATGAAATAGAATGCGTGAATGGAGTAATATTGGCACGTTGAAAAACTGGCTGGAGAACGCATTTCTTTAAGCATTTGCAGGCTTGCCTTGCTTTCAGGGTATTTCCACATGATTTTTGCAAGCTCTTTCAGATTGGGGAAACCTTCCTTTGCAGATTGGAAAAAGCCAGCAATATCAACAAACGCTTGCGGTGTTTTCGCAAAGAATAACGGAATGGTCACAGTAATAAGATCTGACACCTTTCCATTCGGCAAATGAAACTTGACTGCCATGCCCTTTACAGGGGAAATGGCATCAGGATGGCTTGGAATCGGTGAGCTATTTGAAAACCGGATGATCACCGGCACGGCTTCATCCTGAAGATGCGAAGCCATCGTTAATGGGGACGCTTTTCCGTTTGGTGTAAAAACCCCCTCATAAACATATCCCCTTGCATGCACACGCCGATAACCAGGATGTGTTCCTGCTACATTTTCAATCACATTTACTGCTTTCCTGGCCAGTTCAGGTTTGTAGTCGTCGGTTCCTTCCATGATACTCACCCCACCTTTTCAGATTATTATCCATTATTACATGTACCCCTTATTCCATTAGCTTATTCTTTCTTGAATCACCGAAAACATTGATTGCAAAAAAAACACCTGGCGCTGCAAACATATGTCATATCTTTATGGACACGTGATTTTATCCTTTAATTTTAGAACCATTCAAAATGATCGGGATCTCTTTTATTTCCACTATAAAAATACTCATTCCTGTTCCGGCTCCACCTGTGAAAGGATCACATGGGTAACCGTTGCTGCAAATGGAATGGTCCGATTGATGAATTCCTCCACTTCTTCAAGGCTCCGAGTGTGGATTTTCAGCATAAAGCAAGCCTGCCCGGCAATGCGATAACAAAAGTCAACATTCGGCACCTTGGAGATATACTTTTTGAATTTCTCATATTCCCCATTTTTTATCGTAGCTTCCACGATACACTCAATTGGAAAACCGATCTTTTTATGATCAATCTCGGCAACATACCCTTTAATGATCCCGAACGACTCCATTTGCCGAACCCGATCGGCAACGGTGGGGGCCGAGAGGTTTACTTTCTTTGCCAATTCCCTCATGGAGATTCGGCTATTCAACGTTAATTCGGCAAGGATGCTCTGGTCTTTCTCATCTATTTTCATTTTTTAAATTATTCCCCTTTTTCTCTTTACATTCGTTCATTATTAAACCGCATTTCTTTACAAATGGAATTAAAATTCCTGGATTTTTATATTAGGATTATCTCAAAGGAGAGATGTTCATGACAAGAATAAAAAAATCATCACAGGGCTCCAGTCCATTTCAAAGATTATTTCATTCTGAAGAGATTTCGCATAAATGGTCGGACCTCTCAGATTGCATATCTGCGGATGGGAAACTTCCGGAGAAATTGAAGGAAAACGTCAGAAGGGTGCTGGCATACGGTAATGGCTGCTCATACTGCCAGGCAAAAGGGACTCCGCTAAAGCCGGAGGATATGAAAGAAAGCTATGCAATTGCCTTTGCGGAAGTATTTCTCTTGCAACGTGAAAAAACGGAGGAAAAGTTTTTCCAAGTATTGAAGGAAGTGTTCAGTGATGAAGAAATTTCTGAACTATTGGCATTCATTTGTTTTACAACCGCCCAGCAATATTTCGGGGCTTTGATGGATTTAAAATAACACAAAAAAAGGAACAGGCCTTCCGCCTCGTTCCTTTCTGTAAAAAACCTGCATTCTACCCTTCATTAGTTTGAACGATGCCGAACCCCTTTACCAGCATCAGTTGAATGACGCCTAGGATTTCGCACCATGATCCTCCATTTCATTGACCCTTGGAAGAATGGAGCGGGAAGGTACCGGGGATGTCAAAACCACAGATGTATTCAGATGTCCATAGGGTATTAATCGATCTATCAGTAATCTCATGCTGTCCATATCAGCTAAAGCCGCTTTCAAAAAATATCCAACTGTTCCTGTTACACGGTGGCACTCGATAATGTCTAAATCATTTTTCACTAATTGCTCAAAATCGGAAACAGGAACCTTAAGTTCACTCACCTGAATGAACACAAGTACACCCCTTCCTATTGCCAAAGGGGAAACCCTTGCGCTGAACCCCTCAATGATCCCCTTTTCTTGAAGTCGGTACATTCGTTCAGAGATGCTAGGTCGACTGAGAGCCAATTTCTTCGATAGTTCACTAATCGTAATGCGTCCATCTTTTTGTAAAAGTTCCAGTAAACTGACATCTATTTCATCCATGAAGCAACCGCCTTTCATAATGAAGGAATATAAGCATATATTTCTTTAAAATGTTGTATGGATAGCGAAAAATACGTTCTTTTTTGTATGTAATTTTAACAGTTAATATTCTATCATTAAAATAATCAAATAGAAAAAGAAAATTCAGAACTTTACCAAAGGGAGGAACCTGCATTGACCTTTACGAAAATCCCGGTTCGACAAAACATCGAAAGCATTAGCCCATATGTTTCCGGCAAACCAATTGAAGAAGTGCAACGTGAACTTGGTCTTGAAACGATCGTTAAATTGGCATCCAATGAGAACCCATTCGGTTACTCACCTCTAGCAAAAGAAGCCATGCTTAACGAAATGGAGCAAACCTCCTTTTATCCTGAAGGCATGGCGCCTGCATTAGCTGAAAAACTGGCAAGAAACTTGAATATCAATAAAGATCATATCATTTTGGGCAATGGATCTGATGAAGTGATACGTTTGTTGACACGAACCTATATCCAACAAAATGATGAAGTCATCATGGCTGATGTGACATTTCCACGCTATGAAACGAATGTATTGATTGACGGCGGCATACCTGTAAAGATTCCTCTTACCAATGGTGTACATGACCTTCAGGGTATGTATGAGGCCATAACAGAAAAAACGAGAATGATATTCGTCTGTAATCCCAATAATCCGACAGGAACGATCGTTCAAAAAGAAAAGTTACGCTCCTTCATCGAGAAGGTGCCGAAGCATATTTTACTGATCGTTGATGAAGCATACTATGAATATGTCGATGATGCAGAATATTTAGAAACCTTACCACTTCTCAATATGCATTCAAATCTGGTTATCTTACGCACTTTTTCAAAGATTTATGGACTGGCTGCTTTAAGGATCGGATACGGTTTAATGGATGCTTCCATCATACAAGAGCTAGTTAAAGTGAAGGAACCCTTCAATACCAATCGTTTGGCACAGGCTGCGGCATTCGCTTCCCTCGACGACCATCCATTTGTTGAGAATTGTGTTCGTAAGAATGAGGAAGGAAGAAGATATTTAGAAAATGAACTAAGCAAGATGGGTTTGACATACTTCCCTTCACATGCCAACTTCTTGATGGTTAAATTGAACCAGCCTGGCAAGGACATTTTTGAGAAGTTATTAATTCAGGGTGTCATCATCCGTTCAGGTCATTTGCTAGGCTATGAAAATACCATCCGCGTGACAATCGGCACTCCGCTTGAGAACGAGAGATTCATAGCATCCTTACAACAAATAATCAAGAAAACATCTGGAGATGACCAATCGAAATGAAGTTGCAGAATATCAGTGATCAGTAATGAAAGATACGACATGGACGCCTTTGCCATGTCGTATCTTTTATGCGGATTTATTTAGCGATATTTTTTTCTATTATAGGTGTTTCCTGTTTGTCCACTCTTTTAAATTTAAAAATTGAAATCAAGATTAAGGCAGCCAACACAATCAGGCAAGTAATGATACTGATTCGATTCTGATCACTGAATACGAACGTGACACAAATGATGCTTAACGTGATTACGGTAAACAAGGTTATATATGGAAATCCCCACAATTTAAAACTGGGAGCTTTGGGATATGAATTGCGAAGTTTAAGCTGCGCTAAACAGATGCTGATCCATACAAGTGATACTACAAAACCCGGAAACGCCATTAATAGAGTAAATGCCTTGTCCTGTGCAACGAAAGTAATCATGGAGCCGACGACCAATACAACTGCACTTAATAGCAAACTGTACAAGGGAACGCCATTTTTTGATACATAAGAGAACGACTTGGGAGCTTCCCCTTCTGCAGCTAAAGAATGCAGCATTCGGGTACACCCATATATTCCAGAGTTAGCGGCAGATAAGACGGCCGTAATCAAAATGAAATTCATGATATGTGCAGATCCCTGAAAACCTGACATTGACAAAACCTGTACAAACGGACTTGCCTGGTCGCCGATTTCATTCCACGGAATCAAACCGCAGATTACAAGTATCGGTAAGGTGAAGAATAATACAACTCTCCAAATATAGTTTTTAATGACCTTAGGTAAAATGCGTTCTGCATCCTTTGCTTCCGTTACCGTCACCCCTATTAACTCGGAACCGCCATAGGAGAACATGACGATCAGTAATGCCGAAAAGATGGACATCCACCCATTCGGGAAAAATCCTCCATGCCCTGTGAAGTTTTGCAGATAATTAGATCCGCCGCTTGGGATCACACCAAATAAAATACAGGCTCCCAATATGATGAATAAGATGATCATTGTAATTTTAATGCCGGCAAACCAAAATTCGAATTCACCATAATTTTTGACATTCATCATGTTAATCCCAATGATGAAGGCCGCACACCCTAAACTTAATATCCATAGCGGGATTACCGGGAGCCAATACTGCAAAAAGCTTCCTGCCACCACTACCTCAATGACACAAACGGACAGCCACATAAAACAATACATCCAGCCTACGATGAAGGAAAGGCGCTTACCGAATGCTTTCTGAACGAAGCCTTTCATATTCGTATTTGGATAGACAATTGCCATTTCCGCTATGGCACCCATGACTACTAGCAATAACAATCCTGCAAAAATATAAGTGAATATGACTCCTGGCCCTGCTAACGATATGGTTTCGGCACTTCCTTTAAAAATCCCAGTACCTATTGCCCCTCCCATTGCCATCATGCTAATATGTCTCGGCAATAATTTCTTTTGCAATGACCCACCATTTGACTCCATTACATTTGCCTCCTTCATTCCATAATTTTCTCGTATAAATTAAACCCATTTAATCGTTGAATGGCGAATAGATTTGTTATCTCATCAACCGTTATGGTTTAGGAGTGGAAGGATCCAAAGCTTATTGAAAACTCTATACTTCCCCAAAGTAAAAATGATATCAATATGCCGATGGTTTTACAAGAGGGAATCATTGCAGGCCAATACGGCCCCTGTTTGGTCAAACGCCGGGACATAATTCCAAATGGAGTGAATTTACTGATAGCCTTGCCTTTCGGGTCTTTGACTCCATTAAGATAAAACATTCTAATCGGGGACTACATTGGTAATCCCCATGAATTTACCTTTTCCTATTTATTTACGATGTGAATTGCATGTCCCAAAACTGCTTCAGCCGCTTCCAGCCACCCCTCGGTCAAGGTCGGATGAGGATGCATGCTGAGGGCTATATCTTCGACCCGAGCCGCCAGCTCAAGTGCAAGGACCCCTTCACCTATAAGGTTGGAAGCATCAGCACCTACCATATGCATTCCAAGCAATATATGACTATTGGCATCCACGATGACTTCTGCAAACCCCTCCGTTTCATTCATTGCAAGCGCCCTTCCGTTGGCACTGAACGGAAATTTGCCAACCTTTACGCTGTATCCCTGTTGTTCTGCTTCTTCACGGCTTAAACCAACACCAGCTATTTGTGGTTCCGAGAAGATTACATAGGGAACATAAGGCGAGTCAACGGCACTTGGCAGCCCCGCTATCACTTCAGCTGCCACGATTCCCTGTTTGGACGCTCGATGGGCAAGTGCCGGACCAGGCGTAGTATCACCGATGGCAAAGATGTGCGGCACATTTGTACGGCATTCCATATCCACTGCTATATGGCCTTTCTCACCAACCGTCACTCCAGCCCGATTCAGGCCAATTTCTTCCGTGTTAGGAATCCTTCCAATTGTAACCAGGGTCTTTTCGCTCACGACCGCTTCCGCACCCTGTTCTTCCGAGGAAACAAGAAGGTGCACTTGACCATCCACTACACTCGCTTTCTCTACCCTCGAGGATGTTTTGATATTGATCCCGAGCTTCTTGGCATTCCGGGTGACGTCCTTTACCAGGTTTTCAGCAACTTGAGGGAGTATGCGATTGGCCATCTCAATGATGGTCACTTTAGTGCCCAACTTTGCAAATGCCATACCCAGCTCGATTCCAATATATCCTCCGCCAATGATCGACAAGCTCGCTGGAACTTCATTCAGCTGCAAAGATGATGTTGAATCCAATATATATTCTCCATCGACTTTTATGAAGGATGGAATGAAAGGCCTGGACCCTGTCGCAATAATTGCCTGTTCAAACTTGTAGGTTTCAAAATCGCCACCGGTTTCAACTCCAATGCGGTCATCAGATAAAAAAGTTGCTTGGCCTTTAACCACCGTCACTCCGTTTTCCTTACACAAATGGGCAATACCATGCCCCAACTGGGATATGATGCCCCCTTTCCAATCCTGCCAAACCCCCAAGTCCATAGTGGTTCTTTCCTGAGGCAGCCGGATTCCCATTTTCCCAAAATCGTTAAGCCCATGGTATTGATCAGCTGCGTGAATCAATGCTTTTGAAGGTATACAGCCCCGATTAAGGCAAACCCCGCCCAACTTATCCTTTTCAACCAGCACGACAGATTTACCTAACTGGCCGAGACGGATAGCCGCAGCATATCCTCCCGGACCTCCTCCCATGATGACAACATCCGTCTCAACAGCAACTTCCCCTACTACCATTTATCTCATCTCCACAACTAAACGAATTGGATTTTCCAGCAATTCCTTGATTTTATTGGTAAAGTGCACCGCTGTTACCCCATCAATCAAACGGTGATCGAAAGAAAGAGACATATTCATCATTAAACGGATAACACCTTCCAAATCGCGAACGACCATGCGATGTTCCATTTTATGCAAAGCTAATATGGCAGCTTCCGGATAGTTAATGATCGGGGTAGCGTGCATCCCTCCGATCGGTCCTACATTGCTGATGGTAAATGTACTGCCTGTGATTTGGTTTATACTCAACTTCCCTTCACGGGCTTGGGTTGCCAATTGCCTGATTTCATCAGCCAGTTGGAAAATGGTTTTTTGATCGGCATGTTTGATCACAGGAACAATGAGACCCTCTTTTGTATTCGTCGCAATCCCAATATGATAATAATTTTTCAGGATGATTTCATTGGTTCTTTCATCAATTGAAGCATTTAATGTTTTGAACTCCTTTAAAGCGATGACAATGGCTTTAACGAAAAACGGCAAAAAAGTCAATTTTATATCCTTATCATCCGAGTACTCCTTTAATTGACTTTTAAATTCCTTCAATCGGTCCATTTCCAATTCATCTACATGCGTTACATGAGGAATGGTCGAAACGGACTTTACCATATGTTCAGCGATTTTTTTACGAATGCCTTTAAGCGGAATCCGCTCTTCCCGCTCATTTTCCAAACCATTTGCCAGTACGGCATCCTTCATCGGCGCCATCTCTTGACCAGTCTTGTCATCATGCTGTTTGGCATCTTCCCGTGTAATCGAATCATTTTCTTTAAACTGCTTCAGGTCACTTTCGGTAATTCGCCCAGCCGGACCGGAACCTTTAACCTTCTCGATATCAATCTTCATTTCCCTGGCCATTTGACGCACGAATGGGGTTGCCAACGCACGCACTGCCTGATGGTGCTGTTTAGTCGTAATATGCTCCGCATTTACTTTTACATCACCGGATTGCCCGACTTGGTTTTCCTCTTCACTAATGTTTGTATCCGGAACTGGCACATCGTTCTCTTCCTGAATTGTGAATATAGTGGTTCCCACTTCCACGATATCCCCAACGGAAAAAAATATTTTCTTGACCACTCCCGCTGCCGGGGCTGTCAATTCCGCATTGACTTTATCCGTTTGCACCTCAACAATGGGTTGGTCCTGTTTTACCGCATCCCCTTCTTTGATGAGCCATTGGATAATTTCCCCTTCATGCATCCCTTCCCCTACATCAGGAAGTTTAAATTCCATCATGCGTCATCCTCCTTCTCTTTCTCCCTAAATCAATTAAAATGATAACGTTTCGACAATTCCTTGTTTTACACGGTCAACAGTCGGTAAATAATGATCTTCTATTGTAAACGGCGGAACCGGTACATCAAATCCTGTTACACGCTTAATCGGCGCTTTCAGGTAAATAAGAGCTTCATCATTAATGATGGAGATAATTTCCGCACCTAATCCGGCCGTCTTATGGGCTTCATGGACGATCAATGCACGACCTGTCTTTTTAATGGATTGCACGATCGCATCCCTATCTAAAGGGTATAAAGTTCTAAGATCGACCACTTCACACTTCCAGCCTTTTTCTGCTTCAATCTTTTTCGCGGCATTCAATGCCTCCCTTAACATGGCCCCCCATGCAAAAATGGTCAGGTCGCTTCCCTCCTGGACCACTTTTGCCTGACCGATTGGTATTCGGTACATTTCATCGGGAACTTCTTCCTTGAAGGCCCGATACAATTTAGTCGGTTCCAAAAAAATCACTGGATCTGGATCTTCGAGCGCTGAAACGAGCAGCCCTTTTGCATCATATGGATTACTGGGTGCAACCACCTTTAAACCCGGAGTATGGGCAAAGAAGGTTTCGACACTTTCGGAATGAAGTTCAGGACCCCTGATTCCGGCACCATATGGCGTACGGATTACGAGGGGCACCCCAAATTGCCCACGAGTACGATACCTCATACGGGCAGCATGGGAAATGAGCTGCTCGAACCCCGGATAAATAAAGGCGAGAAACTGGATCTCCACTATGGGCAGCATTCCGTTAAGAGCCAAACCAATGGCAGAGCCGATGATTCCGGATTCAGCTAATGGCGTATCCACAACTCGATCTTTTCCATACTTCTCATAAAGTCCTTCCGTCGCTCGAAAAACCCCGCCATTCACACCAATATCCTCACCCAAGATCATCACGCGATCATCATGATCCAGCATTTGGTCCAGCGCTTCCGTAATAGCCTGGAGCATCGTTAAATTTTTGCCCATCATTTCCTCCCGCCCTTCCTTAAGATTTGGTTCAATTCCTGCTTTTGTTCCTTAAGATGCCATGTCTCCTCAGCATATACATGGTTAAACATTTCGAGCGGGTCGGATTTCGGATACGCTTCGGCCCTTTTAAGGTGAGCATCGATCAGTTCGTTGAATTGCTTTAACACCAATTCTTCCTGCTCTTCATTCCAATGACCCTCTTTATTCAAATACTTTCTAAGGCGTGTAATAGGATCGCGGTTTTCCCTCCAGAACGTTGAAATTTCGTCCTGATCGCGATATATGTTCGGATTGTCTGCAGTAGTATGGGCGCCATAGCGAAAGGTAATGGCTTCGATTAATGTAGGCCCTTCCCCTTTAAGCGCTCTTTCGGCAGCCTCCTTTACAGTCATCCATACGGCAAAAATATCATTTCCATCCACCCGCACCCCATGGATGTCATAAGCAGCAGCACGCTGGGATATTGTTTTTGATGCCGATTGCTTTTCAAAAGGGACACTGATTGCGTAGCCATTATTTTGGCAGAAAAAGATTGTCGGGGTTTTATAAACGCCGGCAAAATTCAGTGCTTCATGAAAGTCCCCTTCAGAAGTCGCACCATCGCCAAAATAGGCGATGCTAACATTCTTTTCGCCTTTAAGCTTACTTGCCCAAGCCGTTCCAACTGCATGAACCATTTGAGTGGCAATTGGAACACTTGGAGGCAATATCCTTTTTCCTTCTGGACAAATCGAACCATCAAAATGCGCCATCCAGTATAGGAAAACACGGTATAATTCCTGTCCATGAATGATTGCCGCTCCATGATCACGGTATGTGGGAAACATCCAATCCCCTGACGATAATGCTAAAGCGCTTCCTGCTTGGGACGCTTCCTGCCCTTCGAAAGGTGCATAAGTCCCAATCCTGCCTTGGCGCTGGAGATTTATTGATTTTCGGTCAAATGTTCTGAGCAGGAGCATGCTCTCATACATCTTCAACATAAGTGATTTATCGATTTTTCCATCAATCGCTTCAATTATTTCCCCATCAGGAGTCAATACACGAAACATTTCCGGCTCAACTTCGCTTGAATGCGCTTTCATTATTGGGTTTCCCGTCTTTTCCATTTCATTTCTCCCCTTAAGATAGATTTGTTTCGCAAACTTACCTAGGTTTTGAACAGTCATGAAATAACAGCCCAAAATGTTTTTATTGGTCTTTCTGTCTGTGATTAAATGCTGTTTCATAAACTACATTTCCTTATATAAAAGGATAATACATCCATGTTTTTAATAATATGTTAAATAGAATGAATTTTTCACATATTACCTTTATTTAGAAGATGTTTTCTGATACTTCGCCTTCATTTTGAAAATGGGAACCTTTAATGGGGAATTTCATAATGATTCCCTTCAAAATGTGATGTGCTCCCGACAGATTTAGAACCTTCATCAAAAAAAAACCAGCACAAAAAAGACCCATTATATTAATATATGGGTCTTAGCCTGTATAAAAACTCCAAGAAATCAGTTGCCTACGTTTTTTAAACAGACAGTTGATTTCAGAAATCCGCATTCCTTTGAGCCGACTGCCTGCCAAGCCTCCTCGACGCAAGCGTCTGTGGGGTCTCGGCTAACCAGTTTTTCGGCAAGAGTGTCGCATATTTCTTCCATCCATTAAGGAGTACAGGGAATAACATGAAGGATAACCTTGTCTTAATAGGGTTTGGAATAAGACCAGCCTGCAGTTTTTTCTTTAAAAATTCCAGTTGATTTCAGAAATCCGCTCCCTTTCCGCTGACTGCCTGCCAAGCCTCCTCGACGCAAGCGTCTGTGGGGTCTCGGCTAGCCAGTTTTTCGGCAGGAGTATCGCATATTTCTTCCATCCATTAAGGAGTTCAAGAAAAAACATGAAGGATAAACTAGTCTAAAACTTGGTTCGGAATAGACCAGCCTGCAGTTTTTTCTTTTAATAATTCCAGTTGATTTCAGAAATCCGCTCCCTTTCCGCCGACTGCCTGCCAAGCCTCCTCGACGCAAGCGTCTGTGGGGTCTCGGCTAGCCAGTTTTTCGGCAGGAGTATCGCATATTTCTTCCATCCATTAAGGAGTTCAAGAAAAAACATGAAGGATAAACTAGTCTAAAACTTGGTTCGGAATAAGACGAAACTGCAGTTTTTTCAATAACACAAAGTTGATTGGAACGGAAGGCGCGAGGCTCATGCGGGAAAAGCGTGGCATGGGAGACCCCGCAGGCGCGCCGAGGAGGCTCCCGCCCGCCCCCGGAAAGCGAGTGCATGAAGTTGAAATCATTACACATACCCTCTTTCAGAAATCCGAAATTAGATCAATGTTACCCTTTTGGCATTTCAGGATGGGGTAGGACCCGCAACGGGAATTGCACCGAAAGGTAGAAAAGGTCTATTTTTCAAATGTTCCTTTAACGACAGCATGGCGATCTTTGACCATCATCTGCCCCATTGCGATAACACTATTTATTTCTAAAGTTCGTTGATTCATCAGGATGATATCGGCGTCCTTACCTACCGAAAGCTTTCCCTTTGCAGAAAGCTTTAAAATGTTTGCCGGGTTTTCCGTCACAACTCGTAGGGCATCGGCAATTGCCACTCCATCCTCGAGGACCGCATCGACAACACAATTATATAACGACATGCATGTACCAATGTTCAAACCGCGCAGGTTACCGCTTCCATCGAAGTCAGGCAGGCTGGCTTGCCCATCTGAAGTTATGGTGATCTGCCCGATTTCAACGCCTTCTTCTAGTGCCATTTTAATTGCTGTACTTGCTTTGACCTCGCCTTCTTCAAGGAATTTCTGGATTGTACTTGTCGTAAAATCTATATACCCCCCTTTTTTTGCATATTCCACCCCTGCATTGAATAAATGCGGATTTCGGTTTATATGTGTAGGGTAGAACTGAGTGATCGGAATTTCCGTTGTCTCGACAACTTCTTCAATTACGTGCAAATGATCTAGACTGTCGCCGACATGAATATTGACGATACCGCTTTTCCCGGATAACAGACCTCCATTACGTGCCTGAGAGGCCAGTTTAGCGAGTTCGGCTGCAGTCGGCTGCGAAGAACGATGATCGGCAATGGCTATTTCGCCAACACCGATAATTTTATCCACAAGAATCAAATCATCCTCTATCTTGCCGGTTAACGTCTTGACTGGAACTTGATACGAACCAGTCTGAACGAAGCAGCTAATTCCTTCTTCTTCAAGCGCTCTCGCTTTAGCGAGCAGTGCAGGCATCGTCCTTGTCGTACCATCTGTGCCGATGACCCCTACCAAAGTCGTTATACCGGCTAAAGTGGCATCTGTTAATTGGATTTCAGGTGTCCTCGTTTTAAAACCCCCTTCCCCGCCTCCGCCGATAATATGTACGTGGGCATCTATAAAACCCGGAGCCACAATTTGACCACTCGCATCAATCACTTTCATTTTAACGAAATTGGCAGGTACATCAATCTGGTCCTCAATGAAGCCAATTTGCTTTCCAACCAAGAGGATATCTTTTTGGCCCATATATTCCGGTCCATAAAGCTCCCCATTTTTAATAAGTGTGAGCATGGTTCATTCCCCCTCCAAAATTGAAATTTTCAAATAGGTTTCAAAATCTTTCACGCGGGTAAATATACAACATGACCCGCTAACAATTACATAAAAAAGTCCAAAACATACTTGTTCATTTTTAAACGTTGTAGCTGAATTGACATCTTGATTATGCTTTTCCAAAAGTATAAAAACAAAAGGAGTAAACGACATGAATAAAGTGATTTCTTCTGACATTCAAACAAATAAAAGATTATCCATGCGACAAATCATGAACCTATATCAAGTTACAAAAGAATTTAAAGGGAATATATATTTTATCTGCAACCATAAATTGGTCGATGCCAAGAAACTTTCGACTTTCGTATCCTTCGTGCTCATTCTTCAAGAGTGTGCAACGATGAAAGTCATACTTGAAGGCGAGAATGTACACGCCATGCTTGAAAAAGTACAAGCTATTTGTAAAGAAAATGATGAAAGTGCATTTCGTTTCCAATCGAACCAAACCGTAAATATTTAAATGATTCCAACTACGTTTGAAGAGGGTGTATTTATATGAGAACCATTTTAATGGTGATAGGCGCAATCGTCGTAATCGGCATAATAGCAAATCTTATTTTTTAAGAATGATGAAAGACTGTCAATGATTGACAGTCTTTTTTTGTTGATTTGATTTAGAAAGGCTTGTTTATGCTCCCGGACCTGGGAATTACCACGGAACCTCCCAATCCCTCCATTTATTCAAGCCTTCACGTATTTCCTTTCCTTTGTCAATCCAATACTGTCTCCTCTTATCCTCTTCTTCCTTCTCCTGTTGCTCAGCTATAAGTGCCTGTTGTTCTGCTATAAGCGGACCGATATCTTGAGCTTTAAAAGATTGAGCAGCTTGATTCTGTAAGGCTTTCGACATTATTTTTTGAAAGATGAGTGCACTTCCCTGACTGCTGTGTGTCGTTAGATAATGTTTTGCGTCCGTCTTATCATATCCCGCCCAAACAGCACCGACCAGCGAAGGTGAATAACCGATGAACCATTGATCTTTAACCCCTGATACTCCTTCGATGGGAACTTGTGTAGATCCTGTTTTACCTGCTATTTCATAACCGGAAACAGCCGCGTTTTTCGCTGTGCCATATTCAACTGTTCCAAGCAGCATAGCATTCATTTTGTCGACGGCGGCTACAGAGGTCACTTTGGTGCTTTTCTCTTTCCAGGCGGCAACCTCTTTTCCATCGGCATTTTCTATCCTTACAATGGCGTGGGTTTCCATCCGTTCCCCTTCGTTGGCGAAAGCAGAAAAGGCTCCTGCCATCTGCAGCGGGGACACACCTTTTTTCATCCCTCCTAAAGCGATAGACAGGTTTCGATCATCCTTGTCATATGGAATCCCAAACCGCTTAAGTGAATCAAGCCCCCTATCGATGCCAATCTCATTCAATAGCCAAACCGTCGGTACATTCAAAGAATTCATCACCGCTTCATACATGGGGACTTCTCCTTTATATTGACCACTCAGGTTTGTTGGCTCATATTCACCGAAGCTCATTTTTTCATCCTTTAAAGGGTCAGTGATATCATATCCCTCTTCAACAGCCGGCGTGTAAACGACAAGCGGTTTAATGGATGAACCAGGAGACCTTGTCAGTTGGGTTGCCCGGTTATATCCCATGAATTGGTGTTCACCCCTCCCGCCGACAAGTGCTTTTATGCCGCCTGTTTCAGGATCAAGAAGGACAGACCCGCTTTGAACCAGTTCCTCTGTACTCGTTCCAACCGGAAAATTGGCTGAATTCTCATACACGCTTTCTGTAGCCTGCTGCATGGACTGGTCCAGGGTCGTGTAAATTTTATACCCCTTTGAAAGCAGCTCCTCAAGCTTAATTCCATATTTACTCGATGCTTCCGATAAAACATGATCGACATAATAAGGATACTTACCTCTTAATGGATCGGTTTCCTTCTCCCCCATAAGCAGTGTCACCGAATCTTTTTTTGCGGCCGCTTCTTCATCTTTCGTCAAATAACCATGTTCCGCCATTCGCGAAAGAACCAAATCACGCCGCTTCACTGCACCGTCCAAATTCTTGTATGGATCAAGTTTGGATGGCAAGTTAATGACTCCCGCCAGCAAAGCTGCCTCGGCAACGGTCAATTCAGAGACCTCTTTGGAAAAATAAATATTTGCAGCCTTTTTGATTCCCCATGCCCCATGGCCAAAATAAACTTGATTCAAATACATTTCCAGGATTTCATCTTTTGTATATTTATTTTCAACTTCCTGGGCTAGAAAAAACTCTTCTATCTTCCTCTTCAGTGTTCGTTCCGATTCCAGCATCGTGATTTTCACAAGCTGCTGGGTGAGCGTGCTCCCGCCTTCAACAACACTTCCAGCCTTCGCATTTTTAACCAAAGCCCTCATGATTCCTTGATAATCTATGCCGTGATGTTCATAAAAACGGTGATCCTCAATGGAAACCACCGCTTGTTTCATATGTTCCGGTATTTCATCTATCGAGACGCCCTCGGATTTATTTGCCGTGATCGTACTGGCTAGATTCCCATCCAGATCGTAGATCCCTGTCGGTTGCTGAAGACTATTTTCAAGATGACTTATATCAGCACCCTGCCTGAAATACAATAGTGAACCGGCGCCTAAAACCACAATCGCCAATATTATAATTAGACCTAATTTCACTAACCCTCTCATTTGTACCCCCATTTTTCCATCTGCGACATGTTTCATTAAAAATATTTTACCCTTTTTGTTAAAGAAAACTCGTCGATTGAATAAAAGGCGCTCTTTTCTTGTAGCACTTCACACGTGAATCGGCATCCTTACCGATGATATCCCTTCATCGTCTGTGCCTGCCAATTAACTGAAGGACCAGTTTTCATCCTACCATTTTAACTATGCTCGTATCTATCCTTTACCCGTAAAAGGCAATCTATATACCGATTAAAGGCGTGAAGCCATTTAAAAGCGGGTATAACACTATTAAGGTCTTATACAGGGGAGAGATGATAGTAATGAAAGACTTAAAACATATTGTCGTCGCTTTTGATGGAAATGAAGAAAGTAAACGGGCCGTCGAATATGGAGCAACATTGAAAAAGGCCTTTCCAAAAGCTGAGTTGACCGTCGTTCATGTCCTAAATGATAAGGTTGAACAGCGTATCATGGGTAACGCCTCCGCGCCGGGGTTCGTGCCCTCCGCCGGATTTTATGTGGATCCAGTCCAGACACATCCTGTTGTTGAAGTTGACCAGCCAAGAAATCAAAAGGTAAATGACACCCCCTCCGCCCTCGAGAATAGTATTCAGAACGCAGAAAGTAATACGTTGAGATTGTTAAGTGAATGTCAAGTGACGGGGAAATTCGAACTATTGGAAGGATATGCGCCAGATAGCGTATGTGACTTTGCAGCGAGAAATTCAGCTGATCTTATCGTTGTCGGCAATAGCGATAAAAGCGGTTTGGAAAAATTCTTCCTTGGCAGTACAAGTAGTTCCATTGCGAAAAACGCACCATGTTCGGTATTCATTGCAAAATGAAGAATGAACGGTTTCTACCTGAATGTTTCGAGTCATACATTCTCCGAAAAAGGCCGGATTCATATAGAATCCGGCCTTTTTGTTAATAGGATTTTTTCAGTATTACATTCGGAGCAGCCGAAAAACACCGGGTTGCTAATTGCTGCCCAAAACCACATCCTGCTGACTATCAGGTTCAAAATGGCTGAACCAGAACCGTTCACTCTCAGCCTTTAGGCTCCCCTTGTGGAAGTATTTAATTTTCGATCATCGGTTAGAATATCTATTAGTTTCTTTAAATGCCAATTAAAGAAAAACTGTACATGTCATCGAAACTCACCTTTTTACCATTTCATGTAAATATCATTTCGTTTATCCAACTTCTTTACAGACTTTCAATACACCTGCCGATAACCAAGTTAGAATACGACAATTTTTCTATAGAATCACTAAGGTTTGATTTCATTAAGCCTAATTTACATTGGGGAGGGAATGGACATGGATAAACATTCGATATCAGCTGAAAAAGGCGCCTACATAAGCATTGCCGCTTACATATTCTTGTCTGCTCTTAAATTGTCATTTGGTTATTTCGGTGATTCTAAAGGGCTTTGGGCTGATGGTTTAAATAATACGACCGACATCATCGCTTCCATAGCCGTTTTGATTGGTTTGAAAATTTCAAAGAGACCTCCTGATGATAATCATTCATATGGTCATTTACGGGCGGAAACCGTAGCGTCATTGGTAGCTGCCTTCATCATGATCACTGTGGGCCTTCAGGTTGTTTACAGTGCCATTGAATCCTTCTTTCACCAAGATTCAACAACCGTACCCAGTATGCTGACCGGTTATGTCGCTCTATTCTCTGCCATCTTCATGTACGGAATCTACCGTTATAACCTTACATTAAGTAAAAAAATCAACAGCTCTTCCATCTATGCCGTTGCTCAGGATAATCGTTCCGATGCCCTTGTCAGTGTTGGTGCTTTCATTGGAATCATCGGTACTAAGTTGGGAATCCCTTGGCTGGATGCGATAGCTGCAGCAGTCGTTGGGGTCATCATATGCAAAACGGCCTGGGATATCTTTCGTGATGCGTCCATCTCTTTAACCGATGGTTTTGACGAGCAGCTCCTGCAAAAGATCGGACAAACGATTATATTGACAGAGGGTGTTAAAGACATGAGTGAAATTAAAGCACGGATGCACGGAAGTGAAATCCTGCTCGAAACTACCGTTCATGTCAACCCTCTTTTGACCGTCATTCAAGGTCATGATATTACAGTTAGAATCGAAAAAAATCTTTTGAAGGAATATAATATCCAGCATGTGATCGTACACATCGAACCATATGCATTTCATAAAAAAGGTAGCCGTCATTAACTTTACGGATACCTTTTTTTGTTATTTATTCCTGTAATTACTGTAATAAAACTGTGTCAAAAAAAGGTATTTATTGATTGATTGCCGAATATTTATCCAATTGACACATGTTAAAGGAACAGTAATCTGTTATCATGAAAACAAGTTGTAATTATTTTGATATTTTGTAATTTTATTCAAATAAAGCACTTTCTGGGTCAAAAGTAAATTCATTTTCCTACAGTATGGAGGGCAAAATGGTATCTAATCGAGAAATGACCATTCACTTTTTATCTTCTCAAAAAAACAGTATCATTTCCAAATGGAAAGATGAGTTGCTGCATTTACCGGACGGATATCTGGGGTATTTCAAAGGAGAAGTCGAAAATATTTTTAATTTGCTAATGGAGCAGGTTGGAAAATCGGATACTGACATAGACGATGTACTGAAGGTCGTAGGGGAAAAAATTGCGGCTGATCGCGTTACTAAGCAATTGGATATGGAAAATTTCTTTTCCACTGCAACCATCGGGAGATCCGTCATCATAGAGCACATTTTGAATTCCGGAGCACACAAAGAAGAAATATCGGCTCTAATAAAACGGGTAAACGTTTACTTCGATAAACTCATTCATTTTGCATTATCCCATTATACCGAATTGAAAACGATGGAACTTGAAGAACGCTATCAATTCATAAGCCCAAACCATAAAGACCGTTTGACGCTCCTTGGCCAAATGACCTCAAGCTTTGTCCATGAATTCAGAAATCCACTGACTTCCATCATGGGATTCATACAATTATTACAGGCAGAACAACCTGAGATAAAGTACCTTGATATCATTTCAAAGGAATTGGATCAGCTCAATTACCGGATCACGCAATTTCTTAATATTTCCAAAAAGGAGACTTCAACAACACAACCTGATCTATTTTCCATTGCTCAGCTTGTGAATGAGGTGATCGAATTTTTATATCCCAGCATTTTGGAAGTTAATGCTTCCATTACATGCAATATTGCCGAGGATGCCGTAATTTCGGGTTCTAAAGAAGAATTCCGTCAAGTTTTACTAAATATTATATTAAATGCTCTTGATGTGGTTGCAGGGATGCCTTCCCCATCCATTTACATTTCAGGCTCTGAATCGCCACCCGGCATTCTTACTTTAAATATATCGAATAATGGGCCGAAGATACCTGACGACGTCCTGCCGAATATTTTTGAGCCATTCATCACCACAAAAAAAAGAGGAACGGGATTGGGATTATTCGTCTGTAAAGAAATCGTTTTAAAGCATCAAGGAACATTATCCTGTCACTCTACCGATTTCCTAACGACCTTTTCCATACAATTAAAAACTAAATAATGGATAAATATCCTTTTTTCCTTAGGGTTTTAGTGTGAAATTTTTGACTGATTGACGTCCAGTTACTTATACTAATAGGAAGGTTCCACTACTGATCGAGGTGAATGATCCTATAGATTGAAAATAAAAACCAGATTTTATACAAGATAGCGAATTATTTTTCCATCTAACATTTTATATACTAATATCATTTCATTCATTATTGGTTTTGGGAGGTGACTGGGATAATTAAATCGTTCGGCACATCTGGCGATTCAATAAAGTCCCACACTAATTGGACATATTAAGTTTTTTATTCGTCATTATTTTAATTGCTTTAACAGCCTTTTTTGTAGCTTCGGAATTTTCGATCATAAGGGTTCGCAGCTCCAGGATCGATCAACTGATTGAAGAAGGAAACAAAAAAGCCATTTCGGTAAAGAAGGTTACATCCGATCTTGATGAATACCTATCCGCTACACAGCTAGGAATTACCGTTACTGCCCTTGGACTGGGGTGGCTAGGACAACCGACCGTCCTCAAATTGGTTGGGCCCTTATTCAATGCCTTGAATATCCCACAAGAAGTTACAAGCATTCTGACATTTGTCATTTCATTTTCCCTGATTACGTTCCTGAATGTGGTTGTAGGTGAATTGGCTCCAAAGACGGTTGCCATCCAAAAGGCTGAGCAAGTGACCTTGGCAATTGCCGGCCCGCTGATTTTTTTCCATAAGATAGCCTTTCCCTTCATCTGGGCCTTGAATCATTCTTCCCGATTCGTTGTCGGATTATTTGGCTTTAAGCCAGCATCCGAAAGCGAAATAGCCCATACGGAAGAAGAATTGCGTTTCATCCTGTCAGATAGCTATAAAAGCGGGGAGATTAACCAGTCGGAATTTAAATATGTAAATAACATCTTTGAATTCGATGATCGAGTTGCCAAGGAAATCATGGTTCCACGGACAGAAATCATGACCATATCCAAGGATGAAACGGTACAGGAATTCGTCGATGTGGCCAAATTGGAAAAATACACTAGATATCCTGTTGTCGAAGGTGATAAAGACCATGTCATCGGCCTAGTGAACTTAAAGGAAGTTTTCTCGGATCTTATCAAGAACCGGGAAATCCATATCAAAGCGATTGAAAATTACGCTCGTCCGATCATTCGGGTAATGGAAAATATACCAATTCACGATTTGCTGTTAAAAATGCAAAAAGAACGCATTCATATGGCTATTTTGATGGATGAATACGGCGGAACTTCCGGACTTGTCACAGTCGAGGATATCCTCGAGGAAATCGTTGGGGAAATTCGTGATGAATTCGATATCGATGAAGTTGCCTCAATCAGGAAAATTAAAGAAGGACATTATATTTTGGACTCTAAACTTCTTGTAAAGGAAGTGAATGATCTACTTGGCATTCACTTGGAAGAAGATGATGTCGATACTATAGGCGGATGGGTCCTTACTGAAAACTATGATGTGAAGGTAGGGGATATCATGGAAAAAGACGGATTCTGCTTTAAAGTGATTGAAATGGAAGATCACGCCATCCGTTCCATCGAGGTCACAAAAAAGGTCGTACATCTTCCTCTTGAAGGTACCCAAGGTTAATGATCAAAAACAGCCACGTAAAAGGTTATTTTACGTGGCTGTTTTTTAACGATTTGTTCATTTATCGGGAAACCGTCCCATTTTTTTGACCGTTACGATTGGAGGTGTGCTCTTTTTTTTCCATAAGATATACAGCATGATGAAGATAAAGGAAAAACCAGCAGCCGGTATTAGATAAGGTTCAGTTATTTCCCGGATTTGCTGCCAATTCTCGCCGAGGATCCTTCCTAAGGTCAGGAACAATATGGTCCAAGGTATGACAGCCGCAACCGTATAAAATATAAACTTCCATACTGACATCCTCGCAATTCCGGCAGGGATGGAAATGGCATGGCGAACAACCGGAATGAATCGAGCCGTAAAAACCACGCCCACGCCATACCGCTTAAACCACTCTTCAGCATGTACAATATGATTTACTTTAATTAGAATATATTTTCCATATTTCAAGAGAAAGGGCCTTCCTCCATAATACCCCGCCCAATAGAGAAATAATTGTGCCATCGTCCCGCCTGCCACACCGGCAAGAACAGCTCCCCAAAAATTCATTTTCCCCAGGCCAACCACATAACCACCGTATCCAAGAACAAGCTCACTCGGGATGATTTCAACCATCAGCCCCAATAAAATCCCCATGTAGCCCATTTCCGCAAACCAATTCAATATCGTCATAATAAGCTGTGATATCATGCTATCGGACTCCCCTTACCGCTAATTTCAAATTGTTTGTCCTTCTATCCTATTCAGCTCATAACGTTATATTCGATTTTTCATATCCAGTTTCACAATGCACCACATTCAGGATTGCACAAAAAAAGACCAGCTGCTATGTACTCCGGTCTCTTTACATCAATATTCTTTTAGCTCCCCTTTTTGGGAAATTTGAGAAAAAACAGCGGCAGTGAGTAAGGATGAATCTTTTTGTGAAACATTAGTGAAAATCTCCTGCCGTGATTTCGTTTTTTCAATATGAATCCCGAGATCTTTATACTTGTTGATTATTTGATTATTCATGCTTACCCTCCTTTTCTGCTGTACCGTTATCCTTTAACTTCCCATTTAACGAAGTAATAAAACCTATTTAAACGATTCGATCCAAAAAACAATCAATTGACATGAATAGTTTGCAGTTGGTGTTCATGCACTTCGTCTTTTTCAACATGGACCTGGACCTTATAGGTTCCCGCTTCTTCGAAAGATACCTTATTTAGATATGTTCCATTCCCATCTTCTTCAGCTTTGGTGAAATGACTCTCTTCGCTGCCTTCCTTCCACACCTCGAAATTCACATCTGCATTTGTCAGCGGCTTCCCATTCAATTCAACCGTCGCTTCAAAATTCGAACTGTTTCCTGCCTTTACAGGGTTACTTTGAAACCCGATAGATACATCCGTACTAGGGTGAACCGATGCACCTTCACTTTCATGTCCTGGAACGACAACTTCCTTTTCAGGCATTACATGAAGGCCTTTAGCCGTTACATGGGACACTACAATATATTTGCCTTGTTCCTCAAAAGTATGCATCACTTGATACATGCCACTTCCAGTATTCTTTGCTTCAAGCATTTCCCGTTTATCCTGTCCGGACTTTCTCACTTCAAACAGCACCTCATCAGCTTCATTCACCAATTGGCTTCCCTGTTTCACTGCCGTTTCAAGAATGACTTCTTTTCCAGGCTCCACTTTCCCTTTAATGACAATTGATGCATCCATCGACTCTGGAACAGCACTGTTCACTTCCTTATCCTCTGGCATTTCAGACTCTTGACACCCTGCCAGCATAACTAACAACGCAGTACACATATAAAGTTTTTTCATATGAACTTCCCTTTACTATTTATTAGACTAAAAATCTGTCCTCTTCATATTGCCCATCCTTTCCTTTTTTCGGATTTTTATACATAATTTCACATCAAATGGTTCGCATTACGGTGACTGAAGTCAGCATGCCTACCGCGATGATCGTTAAAAATGAATATAAAAAGATTGAAGTCCCCACAACGCTCAATCCGCAGAGCAGTACACACCCATCAATGAAAAAAATCAGCAGACCTACATTGAGTCCACTTTTCCTGGAAAGGATCTGTGCCAACATATCGGTTCCGCCTGTAGAGGTCCCATACCGAAGCATTAAACCGATTCCAAGTCCAATCAACCCTCCCCCGATTATCGCACTTACATAAATGGGGAGGTTCCATCCTGTGACAGCGTCGGAAAAAATATCGATGCATAAAGAGGAAAAAAGCAAGCCATGCAAGCTGTTCAGGAATAATTTTTTTTCAAAGTACCAAGCATATATATATAATGGAATGCTGCTCAAAATCACACCCAGTCCTGTCGGAAGTCCTATATAGTAATGAAAAATCAGCCCAATCCCTATCATGCCGCCATCCAATAAATGATAAGGTATCAGAAAAAAATTGATTCCCACACCTACAAGCATGCTGCCGGCAATGATCGCTGCCATCCGTTCCATGATTTTCATGGCTGCCACCCCCTTTAATTCTTGCATTTAAAACTTGTCTTGGTTTCTATAGAATATGTTTGTACCAGCAAAAAAATAATGAAACTGAGCAATTTTTTATGAAACGGCCCTCAGTTTTCTGAATATTCTATAATAAGTTACAATAAAGTAGAGAAAACAGTCAAAAACAGCTATTTATTAGCTCAAACTGATCCTTTACAAGCAATTTACCGGATTTAAGGCGCCGTAAGCTGTTTGACTGAATGAATAACTCTTTCTATAATGAAAGTATTTAAATTAATTAGATTGAGGTGATTTGATGGGGCATTAAAGAATGTTCGTTGTGACGGACAGGCGCTGCTTTGCGTAACGGATATGTGTCCTTTTGGAAAATGGCTGCACTCCTTCAGACAGAAATTCTTCTATTTCCCGTCTACGCATCGCTAATCGGCATATACTATTATTCTCTTCATCACTAAAAGAAATGGGAGTTCAAGCGGCTGCACATCTATGGCCACAGAAGCAATCCCGAAAATATTCAGCACGGCAAAAAAAATATACTTGTATATTTTAAAAATGTAGGAGGTGTACTCCTTATTCGTCTCGAAGGCGAGTTAAGGGAGACTATTTGGACATAATAAACTTGGTTCTTATTGCCATTTTAATTGCTTTAACAGCATTTTTTGTAGCTACGGAGTTTGCGATTGTTAAAGTGAGAAGCACGAGGGTCGATCAATTAATTGAAGAAGGAACGAGGAATGCCATTTCAGCAAAGAAGGTCATCTCCAACCTGGATGAATACCTCTCAACTTGTCAGCTCGGAATTACCGTTACAGCTCTAGGGCTTGGATTCCTCGGGGAACCGACAGTTGAAAGCATTTTGCACCCACTCTTGAATCAATTGAATCTTCCAAATTCAGCTTCACATGCACTCTCGGTTGCAATTGCCTTTTCTTTCATTACGTTCATACATGTCGTTGTTGGAGAATTGGCACCGAAAACATTGGCGATTCAAAAAGCGGAGCAAGTAACATTATTGGTTTCGAAGCCTTTAATTGCCTTTAACAAAGTCATGTATCCATTCATCTGGGTACTGAATGGCTCTGCAAGGACGCTTACAAGAATGCTAGGATTAAAAGCGGTTTCCGAACATGATTTGGCTCATACAGAAGAAGAGCTTCGAATCATTGTTTCCGAAAGCTACAAAAGTGGCGAAATTAACCAATCAGAGTTTAAATATGTGAATAAGATTTTTGAATTTGATGATCGGATCGCAAAAGAAATCATGGTTCCACGTACAGAAATTGCAACGGTATCCAAAGATGATACGATCCAGCAGTTTTTCACCGTAATGGCGGAAGAGAATTTTACGCGATATCCTGTCATTGATGGTGATAAGGATCATGTTATCGGAATGGTCAATATCAAAGAGCTATTCACTGAAATGATAGACAGAAACAATCAGGCAGCGTCAACGATCGACCGATATGTTCGTCCAATCATCCGTGTCATTGACAGTATCCCGATTCACGATTTACTTTTAAAAATGCAAAAGGAACGGATCCACATGGCCATCCTCATGGATGAATACGGCGGTACCTCAGGTTTGGTTACCGTTGAAGATATCCTTGAAGAAATCGTTGGCGATATCCGCGATGAATTCGACCTGGATGAAGTTCCCGATGTCCGCAAATTAAAAGAAGATCACTACATCATCGATGCCAAGGTATTAGTAAGTGAAGTGAATGATTTACTCGGATTGGATATCAATGATGAAGATATTGATACGATGGGCGGATGGATCCTTACAGAGGATTATGAGGCCAAACAAGGTGATATCCTGACTTATGGTCCCTATAACTTCAGGATAAAGGAAATGGAAGATCACCATATTCGTTATATTGAAATATATAAACAGGCAAAAGTCGTAAGCGAAGTGAAAGAATTCCCGATCATATCACAAACCGAAATCGTTTCATGATAATAACCCCCGTTCCTAATACAATAGGAGCGGGGGTTATTTTTTTTCAACTGGTACATGAAATAAATTAAATACATATTATATAAAACCTGCTTCATTTAACATTGGATGATTACATGAAGTATAGTTCTACCTTTATTGTTTCATACTGTTAAAAAAGCGATACTTTTTGAAGGAGTGAAGAATCATGAAACTCATAACCATTTGCCAGCACTGCAAAGGGAAAGGGAAAACCCGTTATCTTCAATTCTTTTCCCGGGACTGCAATCATTGCAACGGTCAAGGTAAAGCGGTAAAAGATATGTCAAATTTAAGAAATCAGGCCAAAAACATCTAATAATCTTTCATATTTTGAAGTTGGTTTTAATGACACCTGCCCTCTTTAGCGTATCATAAACAATCAGTATCGAAGGTCCAAGGAAAAGCCCAAGGAAACCAAGCATCTTAAACCCTAAATAAAGACTGACCAACGATGCCAATGGGCTCAACCCCATATTTGCTGAATAGATTTTCGGTTCGATGGTCCTTCTTATGATGGT
Source organism: Peribacillus sp. AS_2 (assembly GCF_026891895.1). NCBI lineage: Bacteria > Bacillati > Bacillota > Bacilli > Caryophanales > Bacillaceae > Peribacillus > Peribacillus sp. AS_2. The sequence goes on along the minus strand of NZ_JAPTGA010000003.1, from coordinate 317,405 downwards.
AATGACCAGGAATAGAATGATGAGGCCAACACCAAGATGATGATTTCCTTGAGCCCAAACGATCGCTGCCCAAGGAACCAGCACAGATCCCGTCCCCAAGATAGGAAGAATGTCCACCACCACTATTAACAGTGCCAATGGAATCATATACTTCACATTTAACAACCATAGTCCTCCATAAGCCATGATGAACGTTATTAAACTCAACAGGATTTGTGCCTTTATGAAGCCTACGGCTGCCATACTTAAATCTTGATAAACTAGCGAAATTTTTTGATAGGTGGATGTCTTTAAATAAAGGACTGCCTTTTTTCTTAATTTAGGCAATTCAAGACTGAATAAGAATAAAGCGATTAAGTAAATTAAAAAGTCAATGAAAAGTCCAGGAATGAGTGTCACGAACTGGACCATATCCTGAACAAAGCCCTCTGTGAACCCCTCCAGAGCCATGACTCCCTTTTCCATCGTCTGTTCTACCGATTGAATGAGGTTTGTCGGCAAAGTTTGCGAATACCGTTCCCATTGCCTAATGACTGGCAATATAGCCGTCAAATACACTTCACGTATGAAACCGGGAAATTCTTCCGAATAGACAATGACCTTCTTGATTAATACCGAAAAAGAATAATAAGTGATGCTCATAAGCCCGCCTACATATAAAACAAATGAAATTAACACTGCCCAAAAACGATGCAGCCTTGCCGTTTCACCAATCATGCGGACCAATCCATCCAAAAGAACGGCGGTGAGCAGCGCTAAAATCAATGCCCATGAATAAGGAATGACGATTAATATGACTAGAAGGAGTATTCCCCTCCAAAACCAGCGAAAAAAGACGGCGACATTCACTGAACAAACCCTCCTTGCACCTTCCTGTTCTCCTTATATTTATGAAACGGGGACACATATATTTCGCTTATACGTTTTATTTTCTCAATAAGGGGAAAAAGAGATACAAAGAGATGGAGGGATTCACATTGGATAATAAAGATAAAGAAAAGTATCTTGAGGAGCGTAATGATAAATCCAAGGCCTTCAAGAAAAATCAGGAGAAACAGCTGGAACGTGATCAAGTGGTCATGCCCATTGATGATTTACCAATTGATGAAATTAAATATGAACATCAAGAAGAACGAAATAAAAAAGAAACAAAGCACCGCTCCACCAGCGAGAAGTTTTAAACAAAAACCAGCCACTTTTAAGAGGCTGGTTTTTGTTTGCAGGATATACTGCATTCAGCGCGTTTTATACTTTTACCAAATTCGTCGGCACTTATGGACCATTTCAAAGAGTAATATATTCTTCCCATCATATATTACAAGCAGTAGACTAAAAGGGGTCCGGAAAGTGTATCTATCTTCAATTGATGTACCGGCAGCACCTTCAACTCCTTAGGTATGGTTTAAATCTTATATCAAAGTTGATTGGAGCGGGTGTTCGGGACTCCTGCGCGAAAAGCGCCTCCAAGGGAGACCCTGCAGTTGCAAGCCGAGGAGGCTCCCCGGACCGCCCGCGGAAAGCGAGTGCCTGGAACGGAATTAAACGCCCAAATGGACAAACCACAAAAAAACTGTAGGTAAACATGAATTCTCGACTTTGTCTCCAGGCTGAAATATATTCCATCATGATTGATGTTCTTCTTGTGATTGTGCAGATGCTTCCCCCTTTGTTGTTTGAGATTTGGGAAGACTGAGCTTTCCCTCAATTCATTCATATTTCCAGAATTTTACCCTTCCCCGCTTTGCTTCCAAAAATAAACATTGACTGAAATAAATGATTCTTTACAATAGACTTTTAAGAATTAAAGAATATAATGGACTGGTCGACCATTATAAAGGAGAATCATATGACGAACCCTACTCAATTATTTCATCAATATTTACAAGTATCGAGATCATTAGTCAGCAAAATGAATGAACAAATTACAGCCCTTGAAATTTACCATAATCAGTGGACAATCCTGAATTACTTAAAGAACTGTGGCTATTCCACAATCCCCGATATTTGCAGTTACCTGGATGTAGACAGTGTGATCATCACACGTTCGGTCAACAGCATGGAACAGAATAATATGATTAAACAAGTTCCTGGTAAAGATGAACAGGAAAAACGAATCGAACTGACCCCCCGGGGCAAAGAGGTACATACAAAATGTCTTAAGATTGCAGAAAAAATCGAAGGAAAGGCCTTGGAAGGCATTACTGAAGAAGAACAGGAAGTATTTTTCCAGACGGTCCTTAAAATCCTCAATAATATCAGAAACTAAAATGGGTAGCTTGTATCATTTTAGAATAAGTGTGAAGCAAGGAGTTTCCTTACTTTTACACCAAGCTATAGCCATGCCTTTTTTAAAAGCCGGATTCCAGCTTCGATTTCCCTTTCGGTTAAACCACCGTACCCAATCAAAATAGTCGGATCTTTCACTTTCTTTGAATGATAAATCGATGTTGGGTGGACTTTAACCCCTACACTGGCAGCCCTTTGGATGAGCTCTGCCTCACTGCTGCCGTTTTTTACGTTTAAAAGAACGTGCAATCCTGACTTTTCACCGATTATGGCTACACGATCATGGAAGCTCTCTTCCATTGCGTTCAGCAGCACCTTATTCTTTTTACGATAAATCGTTCGCATTTTATTCAGATGGCGTTCCCAATGTCCATTTTTCATAAAAAGACAGAGCGTTTCCTGAATCAGTCTGGAAACGGTCTGTTTATATCCGATTAACTTCTGCTGAAATCGGCAAGACAACTCCATGGGTAACACCATAAATCCCACCCTGATCGATGGGATGAACGACTTTGAAAACGTGCCTAGGTAGACGACCCTTCCATTTGTGTCCAACCCCTGCAACGACGGAATCGGTTTGCCTGCATGTCGGAATTCCCCGTCATAATCATCCTCAATAATATAACCTTTTTTTTCCACCGCCCAATTCAATAATTCCACCCGTCTTGTTATCGGCATGATCATACCGGAAGGAAATTGATGGGAAGGTGTGACATAGGCTACATCCGCTGTACTCTCTTTCAATGAGTCCACACTCATACCACTTTCATCCAAAGGTATGAATTCCGTAACCGCCCCCTCCAGTCTCAGTACCTCCCTTACCCGATGAAAGCCAGGATCTTCCAACCCAAATACCCGCTCATTTCCAAGTAGTAACCGCAGAAGATGGATGAAATACTGGGTACCTGCCCCAATGATGATTTGATCAGCCCCGCAGCGAACTCCTCTTGATTGGAATAGATAGGATGAAATCTCAGCCCTAAGCCCCCATTCCCCTTGTGGATCACCGCTCATGAACATTTCCCTTTCCTGTAGATACAACGTATTATTCAAGCACTTTTTCCATACGGCATGCGGGAAAGAATCCACGTCGACCCGGCCATGATTGTAATCTATCTCATTTCTTTCATTCAGAGGGTCCATTATCCCTTCTGTTACAGGCAATGGCTCATTCAAAGCTGAAATCGGTTCTAAATCGGCTACGTAGTACCCTTTCCTTAATTGACTTTCCACATATCCTTCCGCCATCAACTGCTGATAAGCCGTATCAACTGTATTCAGGCCTATCCCTAAATGCAAGGCCAGTTTTCGTTTAGAAGGCAGTTTCATTCCGGCCTTTATTTGTCCATTCTGGATTTCCTTTATAAAGTATTTATACAATTGCACATATAAAGCTTCTTTGTTCGTTTTATCTAGGGTTAAAGTGATTTCAAACATTTGGTCCTCCTTCAAACTGGTTCCATAAATTATATCAGTATTGGTCCTTATTGCAGAACCAGAATATTTTTATAATGAAGATATCAATCAAGAGGAGGAAACTATGAAGCATTTCGAATTATACGGTAAACACGTGATACTCACCCCGATGATGGAACATCATATCGAACCGCTTTACGCCGCTTCCCTGCCATCTGAAATATGGACATGGAGTGCAACAAAGATTTTGTCATATGAAGAGGCGATCTCCTATGTAAAGGAAGGCATTCGAGCAAGGGAACAGGAAGTTCATCATCCATTTGTCGTTATCGATCGGACAGATGATTCCGTAGTTGGCAGCACGAGCTTAAGGAATATTCACTTTCATAATCAATCGCTGGAAATCGGCGCGACTTGGTATCATCCCGACAAATGGCGAACAGCCATTAACACTGAATGTAAGTACTTGTTATTGCAGCATGCTTTTGAAAAGTGGCAAATGAAACGGGTTGAATTCAGGACGGACGAATGCAACAAAAGATCACGTGCCGCAATAACCAGGCTCGGCGCCCTTGAAGAAGGGATTTTGAGGATGGAGAAAAAGCTGCAAGATGGGAGGATCAGGAATACGGTGGTCTATAGTATTCTCGAGCATGAATGGCCCAGTGTGAAAAGGAATTTGGAAGCTTTTTTAGAAAGGTGAAAATGAGAAAAGAGTGCCATTGTTTTGCACTCTTTTCTCTTACTGCTATTTTTCATGTGAGTCTTTACGAATTTCCGATAAAGAATCCTTTTGCCTTTTCGTTGATCGAATGAATATGAAAACACCAATCGCAAATAAAAATGGCATTAGTAAAGCAAAAAGAAGATAAATCATATCACCAAAGAACAAGTTCATACCTCCTAAGCAATTCGACGCACCCTTTTGTCTATAAAGCTTTTCCGTCAGACTTGAATGATCCCTGCTTAGTCCAAGCTTTGTGACAAGCGGATCATATCCTGGCACTGAATCCCATTTTCATAAATGGCCTCGGAATAGTTTCTAGTAAAAAAATCCCGATCGACCCCAGTTATTCTAAAACCGCATTTTTGGTAAAGGGCAAGCTGCCCTATCCCCGAATTGCCCGTTCCGATTTCAATCATTTTATATCCCTGTTCCCTTGCATGGCCTATCGCATGTTCAATCAATTGCCTGCCGATTCCTCTTCCATGGTACTGTTCATCGACCGCGATGTTCATTATCTCTATCAGTTCCGGGGCTTTTTGCAGTAAAACACAAACGCCGATCATCCGGTTATCACCCATGGCAACAAAGCACGTTCCGCTTCCCAAATATTCCTCGACCAATTTCCTTGAAGGATCTGCCAAAAGCAATAAATGCATCGGGGGTGGCTCATCCAAGAATAATTCCCTTATCTCCATCAGCATCCAAACCCTCCTCAGTTTAATTCATCCACAAGCAGTTCAACCAATTCCGATGCAGGAAGTTCCCTGCTCAACTTATAACCCTGTCCTGCCCACAAAGCCATCAATTCAGGATTGTTCTTTTGTCCGGCTGCTTTTCGCATTTGTTTGGTCATGTGATGGACATAAGGATAGGCGACCGGTGCAACGCTATCATATTCCGTTAAAAAGTGATTCACCAACCCGCGTGCCCTTCGGCCGCTGAAGGCTCGGGTAACAGCAGTCTTAGTAAATCGGGGATTTCCCAGCGCCGCCTTATGGACCGGACTAGCCCCGCTTTCGGGACAGCGAAGGAAAGCGGTACCCAATTGCGCCGCTGTTGCTCCCGCTTCGAGCACGGCTGCGATATCCTTTCCATGCATCAGTCCGCCCGCGGCAATGATCGGTAAGTCCAGCTCAGCCCCTATCATCCGAATCAATACTAAAAGGCCGTAATCATCTTCTGTGCGGTCATCAAAACTGGCCCGGTGCCCCCCTGCTTCAAACCCCTGCACACATAGAACGTCCGCGCCTGCTCCCGCCGCCTTTTTTGCTTCCTGAAGGTTGGTTACTGTCACTGCTATAAGGGAACCGACATCTTGGAGCTCCCTTATTACATCTTCCGTTGGACATCCAAACGTAAAACTGACGACCGCGACCCCAGCCTCCTTCAATACATCTAGTTTATTATCCCAATCATCGTCATCACTATCGGCTTTTCCAATCTCAGCCCCAACGCTCTCGGCCTCTTTTTCGATCTTTTCACGATAGCCAGATAATATATTTTCATCCGCCGGCTCGTTGCCTGGCACAAATACATTCACGCCAAAAGGGCGTTCAGTCAACTGACGGGTCTGCCCTATCTCGTCCATCATCTCTTCCGCAGTCTTATAGCCAGCTGCGAGAAAGCCCAATCCTCCTGCATTGGATACAGAAGCCGCAAGCTTCGGAGTGGAAGCTCCTCCTGCCATCGGTGCCTGAATGATTGGATATTTCATTAACTCTTTCAACATTCGATACAACTCCTCTTGATTTTTCTTCATGCCCTTATCATTTTTACGTTTTCTTGGTATAATGATTATCTGTAAGAGAAAAGTGTCTAAATGATCACCCTTTATATCTTGCAAATATAAAACATAGGTGGTAAATAAAAAATGGAAACAAAACCATATAGAGTATTACTTTATTATTTGTATGTACCTATCGAGAATCACGAAGAATTTGCAGCCGAGCATCTTGCGGCATGTAAAGCCCTTGAATTGAAAGGCCGTATCTTGGTGGCTTCAGAAGGTATCAACGGAACGGTTTCAGGTACGATCGAACAAACCGACAAATATATGGACATGATGAAAAGCGATCCCCGCTTTGCCGATATCGTGTTTAAAATAGATGAAGCTGAAGGCCATGCTTTCAAAAAAATGCATGTTCGTCCACGCAATGAACTTGTAACGCTTCGCTTGGAAGACGACATCAACCCGAACAAGACGACAGGCAAATACTTGAGCCCGAAGGAATTCTTCGAGCAAATGCAAGATGAAAACACCATCGTCCTTGATGCCAGAAATGACTATGAATTTGATTTAGGACATTTCAGGGGTGCAATCAAGCCAGAAATCACGAATTTCCGTGAACTTCCGGAATGGGTACGGGAAAATAAAGAAATGTTCGAAGGCAAAAAAATCCTAACGTATTGCACTGGCGGTATCCGCTGTGAGAAATTCTCCGGCTGGCTTGTCGAGGAAGGCTTTGAAGATGTAAGCCAGCTGCACGGCGGCATCGCAACATACGGGAAGGATCCCGAGGTCCAAGGTGAGCTATGGGATGGCCAAATGTATGTTTTCGATGAAAGGATTGCAGTACCTATCAATCAAAAGGAACATGTAATCGTCGGACGCGATATTTATTCCGGCGAACCTTGTGAACGCTATGTCAATTGCGCTAATCCTGAATGCAACAAGAAAATCCTTTGCAGCGAAGAGAATGAACACAAACATATGCGCAGCTGTACCCATGAATGCCGAGTGCATCCGCGTAATCGCTATGTAGTCGAGCATAACCTTTCTGAAGAAGAAGTGGCTGAGAGATTACAGCTAATCGAAGATTCCATTATGGCAAAATGATTTTAGCAAACCCGAATCAGTGGACATGATCCCTGTTCGGGTTTTTTTATCGATTAAACCAAATCTTATTTTTCTATATTAAACTTATGCCTTGGACTTCATTCCACTGTAAGAATTAACTTTGATCTTTAATGCCATCTGCTTTTACTGCAATATTACTTCCATTCTTACTTCTATATCACAATAGAAAAAACCTTCTTAATACGTAAAAAGAATGGTTTCCGCTTTTAGATTTTAGCAGTCATCAGTCTTACCTGCATGAAAAGAGCGATTCCTCTTTAGAGGAATCGCTCTTCATTCATGTTATTTTGCATCTGCACTTAGAACAATCCCGCAAGCTTGTCTATCGCCTGCATCACCAGTTTTCAAAGTATCTGCATCCGGTCCTTTTTTCCCATTGGCTTCATAGCGGTCAGGAATATTGGCAAAGTTGTCTGGGTTAGCATGAACGATTACAGCCAGCTCTTCTTTCTTCAATTGGTCTATTGTCATGTTATCCAATGTTGCCGTATATTTTGCTGTCCCATCTTCTTTTACATATAAAGGGGGCATATCACCTGCGTGTTTAGAATGCGTTTCATCAGTTGGGTTGAAGTGTCCTCCCGCTGTAGTGAAAGGGCCATCCTTGGCATCCGGCTCACATGCTGCGTTCTCGTGCACATGGATTCCATGGTAGCCTGGCTCAAGACTTTCCAAAGCGGTCTCGATCACTACAGAATTCTCTTCAGCGGTAAAGTTCACCGTTCCAAGTGTTTTACCTTCTACATCTTTAACTTCCGCTTTCACCTGCGGATCAACCTCTGTATCTGTTCCTTGTCCCGCTGTAGTCATGTCCTCGGCATTATTATCGGCCTGATTTGAATCATCCGCTGAATTGCATCCATACAGTAAAAAGGCAGCACACATAGGCAGTATAAGCTTTTGTTTATAGTTCATGATAACTTCCCTCCACTCTCTTATATGTATCTTCCTCTTATTACTTTCCACTATTATGGAAGAATAAACAAATAGCGGCATAAATAGGAAAATAGATTACACCAATGAGAGTGAACACCTTACTAAATTCACAGACAAGGATATTACACTATAGCTTAATGGGCTCACATTTTTACAAAGTTATGACCCCGAAAGTAATGGCTGCGATCGTCATGATGATGGTTGTCCCAAACGCCCATTTAAACAGGAATTTTTGATGATCCCCAAAATCCACGCCTACAAGGCCAATCAATATGAATGTTGCAGGCACCAATGGCGATAAGGGGAACCCTGCGGTCGAATGGCCTAATAATGCCGCCCTTCCGATTTCTACAGGGGCAATGCCGAAGTTCGATGCCGTTTCACTTATGATTGGCAGAATGCCAAAATAATAGGCATCAGGTGAGAAAATGAACCCCATCGGTATGCTCGTCAGCGCTACCACCAGTGGCAAATGTGCCCCGAGCCACTCCGGAATGACAGTTACGATTGAAGCAGCCATCGAGTCCATCATCTTTGTTTCCGTGAATACACCCGTAAAAATCCCAGCTGCGAAAATGAGTGTACAAATCATCACGAAACTATTGGCATGACTTAAAATCCTTTCCTGCTGTTCTTTTGGGTTCGGAAAGTTAACGAATAGTGCAATCGCAAAAGCAGAGGCAAATAAGATTTGGATCGGCAGCACTTCCATCACCAGCAATACCATCAGTAAAATCGTCAAGAACCAATTAAACCAAAAAAGCCTGGATGTTCCTTGTGGTGCGGATTCAACAGCTGCAGCCTGTTCGCCCATACCAGGTTGGATGTTCGTCTCCAAGGAGCCGACTCCCAATCTCTCCCTTTCCTTTTTGCCAAGTACATATGCCGAAAAAAGCGTCCATAAAAGACCGCAAACCATGACCGGAATAAGAGGAATGAATAACTCCGATACTTCAACCTGAAGGCTCGCGGCCGCCCTGACCAAAGGACCGCCCCATGGAATCATGTTCATGACGCCAGCGGCCAAACCAACGACACAGGCCAATACGAGCCTGTTCATCCCTAATTTGATATAAAGCGGCAGCATGGCCGAAACAGTGATCATGAATGTAGAAGAACCGTCTCCGTCCAAACCTACCAATATGGTTATAATGGCGGTTGCCATGACAACCTTTAGCGGATCTCCTTTTACAAAACTCAGTATTTTAGCTATCATGGGCTCGAATAAACCAACGTCAATCATTAAACCAAAATACAGAATAGCAAAAACGATCATGACTGCTGTCGGTGTCACCTTTAAAATACCCGCAACCATCATATCTCCCATTTCAGAGGCAAACCCACCAATCAGACCAAAAGCTATTGCCGTGAAGATAAAAGCGACAACCACTGATAACCGCTTCGTGATGACCAAGACCAGAAACGTTAAAATCATACAAAACCCTAAAATCGTCAACATGTTTAAAACCCCTTTAATTGGAAAAATGAATACCTTTTGTTTATTTAATTTTTCTGAAAAATCAGTATTTTCACATTATACCATTTGCCCATACATTAAAAAACCTGTTAAACAAATTCGTTTAATAAATTAATTAATTTCTGTATACTATTATTTAGGAACCCGAAGTTTTTTTTTGGAGGAAAGAAGTGTTGTATGTAAAATGAACGCTCATAAAATAGCTAAACGGAACCTTTTCATCATGTGGTTCGCCAATTTCTTCATAGGCGGGAGCATGACGATGGTTCTCCCATTCATATCCTTATACATTGGTACATTCGGAGATTATTCGACTCAATATATCCAGCATTGGTCCGGATGGACTTTTGGAATCACTTTCGTGACAGCCTTTTTATTTTCCCCCATTTGGGGACGGATTGGTGACCGGTATGGCAGAAAGAAAATCTTGATTGCCTGCGCCTTTGGGATGGGCCTGTCCATCTTCCTGATGGGATTCGTCGAAAATGTTTGGCAGCTATTCGTCCTAAGGATGTTCACAGGAATATTCACTGGCTTCATTTCCATGTCCCAGGCCTTCATATCAACGCAAACACCAAAAGAAATTGCCGGACGTGTACTGGGAACCTTACAAACGGGAAATATAACCGGTTCCCTTTTCGGACCATTGCTAGGCGGCGTCCTTGCAGACACACTCGGCTATTCAACCGCCTTTAAATTCACCTCCATCACCATTTTCATCTCTGGTCTCCTTGTTTTTGCAACCAAGGAGTACCGAATGGAGCGGCAGAAGGGAACGAAGTCGAGCTATACAAGCAGGGAGGTTCTCTCACATATCTTAAGGAATCCCATCCTGGTGAATGTCATGCTCATCTCCACGCTTGTCCAAGTTGCCCACTTCAGCATCCAGCCCATTCTTTCATTATACGTTGGTGAGCTGCATGGAACTTCCAATCTTGGTTTTTATTCAGGAATCGCCTTTTCTGCAGCAGGCCTGGGGAATTTATTGATGGCGCGTCACTGGGGCAAGATAGGTGATCGGCATGGACATGTGAAGATACTTGTGCTGCTTCTTTTTCTGACAGCTCTTGTCTACTTGCCCGGTGCCTTCATCAATCATTTTTGGCAGCTTGTCTTTGTACGTTTTATACTAGGCATGGCAATAGGCGGCATCATCCCTGTAAGGATTGCCTACATTCGCCAAGAAGCGCCTGTCGCAATGCAGGGGGAAGTGCTTGGGTACAATACGAGCCTGCGCTTTTTAGGCAATATCATCGGACCCGCAATGGGCGGAATGGTTGCTGGTTTCTACGGATTCTCTGCCGTCTTCATCACGACCAGCACGTTACTCCTCATAGCCGGACTTGTCCTCTATTTCGCGATGCACCGCAATCCGGAGTTGGCCAGATCACATTAATCACATTTTTGGCAAGAAAGCCTGCTTCCATCTTTAAGCAGGCTTTTCCTGTTTAATGCTCATACAGCTGTAGTGCTCGATATTTCTGGAGCTTTTTTATATGGTGAATGATAGAAGAGAAATCAAGGAAAAGAGATTTGAAGGGGTCACGTTCATGCCTATCCGTAAAGTCCACCAACCCTTATGACACACCCACAAACTGATAAGTATTTTTCCAGCACTTCATAACACATCGAACTTTATGTTAAGATTAATTCAGGCAAATTTTATGAAAGTAAAAGACGCAAAGCCACGGGCCTAAACCAACAACTTAGTTGTCACGGCAGCCGGGTTGCCAAGATTTTTCTTGAATGGATCACTTTATAATTAATTTTCTTGCCCCTTTTTAATTTGCCTAAAATTAAAACAAGGAGGGTTATATATGTTCTTTCCAACCATTTATTCAGCTACTACGGATGAGAGACACATAGTTAAAGATAAAAATACTTGTGCATGCGGCACAAGATATAATGCATTCGCAATGTTATCCAGAAGCGACCTTCGAAAGATCAGGTTCAAGCATTATAAAGAAGTAACATGTCCTTTATGTAAATCCAGTATCATTGATGAGGAATAGCCTCTTAACACAAGGAAGGTTCCTACTCCCAAACTTTGATAGAGCTGGCTTTTCATCCTCACCACTTCCATATATGGTAAAACGGGAAATATCATTCCGATAAAAAACTCTCTTACCTCCTGCCCACATATTGACACAGTTAAAGCACGATCTTTTTTTCATTATATGAATGGTAAAGGTACGGTCACCCTATAGTGCTCGATAAGATATAAATCAGTATCGCGTAGAATGTCATGAATCGGTTCCATCGGTGGCGTAAAGCTAGCAGGAAAGGGAAATCCATGTTTTTGATTTTTAATTATGAAATAGATCTCTACCGTTTTACTCCACTCCCCCTTAGCGGGAATTTTACAAAAGCCTATAAGGGCCCCTTACGTCAAAAATGGCCAAGCCATTAACGGAAATCTCATTCGACTGACTTTATTACAAGCATGACCTGTATGCATTCGCCTACCTCGATATAATTGACTTCCCTCACATGATATTCTTCTCTCTTAAAGCATTTTCCTTCGTAAGATAAGAAATGAATAGCCCTCGATTTGTCGTTTATATTATCCATATAGATAGAATAAAGGACTCATGCTATAATTTAGTGCGTTAAAAAAGAAATGAACACACATATATAAAAGAAGGAGTGTTTCTTTGAATACATCTGCATACAAAAAGGAATGGTTCGGCAACGTTAGAGGAGATGTTCTTTCGGGAATTGTCGTTGCCTTGGCATTGATTCCAGAGGCGATTGCCTTTTCGATCATTGCTGGCGTTGACCCAATGGTTGGTCTATATGCCTCATTCTGCATTGCCATCGTCATCTCATTTGTCGGCGGAAGGCCGGGAATGATATCGGCTGCCACTGGCGCAATGGCACTCGTCATGGTCGACCTTGTTAAAGATCATGGCTTGAACTATTTACTTGCTGCAACCATATTGACTGGTTTGCTGCAAATTTTACTAGGGGTTTTAAAAATCGGGAAATTAATGAAGTTCATTCCGAAGCCAGTCATGACTGGTTTTGTGAATTCTTTAGCCATCTTGATTTTCACGGCACAGCTCACCCATTTCGTGGGCGAAACATGGATCATGTATGTCATGACAGCCGTTTCATTAGCTATCATTTATCTTTTTCCGCTGATCACGAAAGTCATACCTTCACCACTTGTCGCCATCATATTCATGACGATCGTTGCAGTTACCACGGGAGCTACGGTGCGGACGGTTGGGGATATGGGGCAATTGACCGAAGCGCTTCCGATGTTCATGCTTCCAGACATCCCTTTGACCTTCGAAACTTTGGCGATCATTTTCCCTTATTCCATTGCCCTTGCGTTTGTTGGACTGCTTGAATCGTTATTGACGGCTCAAATTGTCGATGAGATGACTGACACGGAAAGTAATAAGAATAAGGAAGCCAAAGGCCAGGGGATTGCGAATATCATCGCCGGATGTTTTGGCGGCATGGCAGGATGTGCGATGATCGGCCAATCCGGTATCAACATTAAATCTGGTGGAAGGGGCCGGCTCTCGACATTTGTAGCGGGCGCATTCCTTATGGTATTAATCGTGGTATTGAATGATGTCCTTATCAAAATACCGATGGCTGCACTTGTCGCAGTCATGATCATGGTTTCAATCGGGACATTTGACTGGTCTTCCCTAAAGAGGCTCACTAGAGCTCCTAAGTCGGATGCAGCCGTGATGATCGTGACGGTCCTCATTGTCCTTTATACACATGACTTATCAAAAGGCGTATTTGCCGGAGTGCTTTTGAGCATGATTTTCTTCTCGGCTAAAATTTCTAAAGTGGCAGTAGAGAAAAAGGCAGACATCCAGGCTAAGAAAATCACTTATCGTATCAGCGGACAAATATTTTTCGCTTCTGTCCAGGACTTTGTTTCAAAGTTCGACTTCAAGGAAAAAGCCGATGCAATCGTCATCGACTTCTCCCATTCCAAGATCTGGGATGCTTCAGCAGTCGGTGCTGTCGATACGGTTATTCTTAAATATCAGCTCTTGGGAATACCTGTCCAAGTCCAAGGACTCGATGAAGAAAGTTCGACATTGCTTGAAAAACTCGCCACCTCAGAAAGTAAAATATCTTAAAGAAGTAAAATTCTGCTGAATAGAAACTTTTCAAACCGACAAAATAGATAACATGAATCATTTCCTTTTGAAAGGAGCGAAAAGCATGACACCCGAGCAGGATTATACGGCAGCAAATCTGTCACCGGATTTATTGAATGAACTGAAAAGCTTTGAAAGCAAACTTGGCGAGGAAGCCAATAAAGAATTGATTGTCATCGCCTATGAAAAAGAAAAGGAATCTTTAAATTAAGAAAAAAGACTCAAACACCCTTAATGGGATGGTTGAGTCTTTTTTTGAATGTACAGAAAAAGGCTGCCCAAGTTTTTAATGAGCAACCCTTTTCCTGAATTATTTGCTGAATACGTCGGTTAAGACCGGAACGATTTGTTTTTTACGCGATACAACGCCTTCCAAGACGGCGATGTTATTGTTTAATGAAACGTCATATGCCTTTTCAACCGCATATGCCGCTTTACCAAGGGCCAAGGCAACGGAATCATTAGTCAGGATATCCGTTACGACGAATAGGAACAAGTCCAATTCCTTCACTGCGATGACCGCTTCAATCGCTGCTTCCAATTCTGCTTGCTTAGCAAGGACTTCGTTCGGATCAACGGCATTGACCTGTGCTATTTCCACTTTAGCCATTCCCATGGAGAATTCCTTGGCATCAAGAGTGATGAGCTGGGCAATCGTTTTGTCGCTTAAGTCAGCTCCCGCTTTCAACATTTCCAAGCCATATTTTTCAGCGTCGACTCCAGCAATGGCAGCGAGTTCCATTGCTGCTGCAACGTCCTGCTCCGTGCAAGTCGGCGATTTGAACAATAAAGAATCGGAAATGATGGCAGACAGCATAAGACCTGCGATTGCTTTAGGGACTTCAATGCCGTTTTCTTTATAAATTTTATTTAAGATGGTTGCCGTACAGCCAACTGGTTCTGCACGGTAATATAATGGATCGCTTGTTTCAAAGTTAGCGATACGGTGATGGTCGATAACTTCCAACACACGGACTTGGTCAATATCTTCAGCACTTTGCTGGCGTTCGTTATGATCGACCAGGATTACGCCATCAGCTTCCCCTGCAACTTTTTCCACAAGACGGGGAGCATCGAATTTGAATTGGTCCAATGCATATTGAGTTTCACCATTCACTTCACCCAGACGAACTGGTTCAGCGTTGATACCTAGCTGTTTTTTAAGATCTGCATAAGCGATTGCTGAACAGATTGTGTCTGTATCCGGGTTTTTATGTCCAAAAACTAATACTTTTTCCAAGATTTTATCCCCTTTTTCATAAATATTTTTCCGCGAATCCCCTCAGTGCAATAACGGAGAGCCACCTTTACTAGACACTTTATTTTAACACAAAATCCCGTAAAATCAGCGCTTGATTTATCCATTCCCCCATAAAATCTTTCATTCCCCCACCCTCTTCCATCACTTTGTCAATAGATAAGGGTTGGTTTTTTTCAAATATATTAGTTGAATTATCATCGTATATGGCTTACGATAATATAAGCAGAAATACTAGATATTGATTACATAAACAATTCCAATAACTATATATAGAATTTTTATAATCCAAGGTGCCAGTGATGGCTGAAAAGGGAATCCGGTGTAAACCCGGAACTGTCCCCGCAACTGTAAATGTGACGAAATGAGAAAACCACTGTATAGCTCTCTATACGGGAAGGACTCAAAGTAGGATGATCATGAGTCAGGAGACCTGCCTTGAATTTTTCACGTTTCTTATTCTTCGGGGATTGAGATGATGAAACGATAGTATAACGGCTATTTTTTCATGCCTCTTTTATTCTATCGTTTGATCCGCTCAATTCTTTGGGCGGTTTTTTTATTTTAGCGGAAGTTAACAAGGAGGATTATTAATGACTCAAACATATAACTCTACCATAAGTGAAAATGACACAGAAGCGAAATCCCTCCAGCTTGAGATGTTATCGAAGGAATTCGAAGGCCGTCTCGATATGGAAAAGTTCAAAAAGCGTTTTACAAAATGGCTTGATCGCAAAAGTGACTCAACCGAAGAACAGGCTTCAAAAAAACTGATTCAGCTCGCTCTTGAAGGCGTGGATATCGATGCCCCGGATTGGACTTTCGTTGCTGCAGCAGAACTGTTGAATACAATGTATAGGGATGCACAAGCCAATCGAGGTTATGAAGGCAAGAGTTATGGCCCATTCTATGAGCTGATCACAGAACTCTCCCAGCTATCGGAAGGTCAGCGTTATCCCATTTATAAACCAGAACTGCTATCTTCATATACAAAAGCGGAAATTGAGGAATTGGGATCGGTGATCGACCCGGAAAAAGATAAATTATTCTCTTACATAGGCATCTACTTATTGAATGACCGTTATCTGGCCCGCCCAAAAAAGGACAAGGTCTTCGAACTGCCGCAAGAACGTTTCATGATCATCGCGATGGAAATCATGCGAATGGAAAAAACGGAGCACCGCCTGCAACTGACAAAAGAAGCATACTGGGCCATGTCCAACCTTTATATGACCGTTGCGACTCCTACACTCTCCAATGCAGGTAAAACACATGGACAGTTAAGCTCCTGCTTTATCGACGCAATTGAAGATTCCATCGACGGAATTTACCTATCAAACTACGATGCGGCAAAAGTATCTAAATTCGGCGGCGGTGTTGGTCTTTACGTCGGTAAGGTTCGCTCGCTTGGTTCCGATATCCGCGGTTTCTCTGGAAACAGTTCCGGAACGACGCCCTGGATTCGACTATTCAACCAGACAGCTGTAAGTGTCGATCAATTGGGGCAACGTAAAGGCGCCATCGCGATTTACTTGGATGCCTGGCATAAAGATATCATGAGCTTCCTCGATTTGAAGACTCAAAACGGGGATGACAGATTAAAAGCACATGATATTTTTACAGGTGTATGCATACCGGATTTATTCATGGAGGCTGTACGCGACAGAAAAGAATGGTATCTTTTCGATCCGCATACCGTTAAGCAAACCCTTGGATTTTCACTTGAAGATCTTTATGACGAAAAGAAAGGCGAAGGAAGCTTCAGGAATCATTATGCACTTGCTGTCGAGGCCGCAGAAAATGGCACACTTCCAAACTATAGCTTTGAAAAAATCAATGCGATGGACATCATGAAAAGCATCATGATTTCTCAATTAGAAGAAGGCGTACCGTATATGTTCTACCGCGATGAAGTGAATCGGAAGAATCCGAATAAACATAAAGGTATGATTTATTGTTCTAACCTTTGCACGGAGATTGCCCAAAACCTAAGCCCTTCGACGATCACGGATGAATATGAAACAGAAGATGGAGATGTTGTTGTGGTTCGTAAAAGCGGCGATTTCGTTGTCTGCAACCTTTCATCCATTAACTTGCCCCGAGCGGTGGGCAGCGATGTTCTGGAAAGATTGATTCCCATTCAGATCCGTATGCTGGACAATGTCATTGATGTGAATAATCTTCCTGTCAAACAAGCATCCATCTCGAACAAACGGTACCGGGCAATTGGTTTAGGAACGTTTGGATGGCATCATTTACTTGCCACACAGAATATTTATTGGGAATCCGATGAGGCTGTTCGCTATGCAGATGCTTTATACGAAAAGATCGCTTACTTAACTATCAAGGCATCCAACGAACTGGCCAAGGAAAAAGGATCTTACCCATACTTTGAAGGTTCTGATTGGCATACAGGGGACTATTTCGAATTGCGTGACTATACAGATCAAAAATGGCTGGATTTAAAAGAAGACGTGCAGGAGCACGGAACCCGTAATGGCTATTTAATGGCGATTGCCCCCAATTCATCGACAGCCAAAATCGGTAATTCCACGGATGGAATCGATCCTTTGTATGAAATTGAATTTTACGAAGAAAAGAAAAACTTCAAATTCAAGGTGACCGCACCAGGCTTGACGCCAAATACGTATGAATATTATAAAAAGACGCGATTCAATTTGGATCAACTGGAAAGCATCAGGCAAAATGCAGCCCGCCAACGCCATATTGACCAAGCAATCAGCTTTAATCTGTATGTACACAATACAATCAAAGCGAAGGTCCTTTTGGACATCCATTTAACGGCATGGGAAAGCGGGTTGAAATCAACGTATTATGTTCGTTCGACGTCTTCCGAATATGACAATGCCTGCGAAAGCTGTTCAAGTTAACGTCAATCATGACCCAGTAATCTATTCTTAAAGGAGTTTTCACGAATGACCAATCATATAAAAAAAATTCGGATGCTCGAACCGACGCATCCAACAAAGGCAACCGGTGTTTTCAAAGGAGAAGCTTCAGGCTTCCTCCTTTGGAACGATATACAGTATGAAAAATTCTATGATACCTATACACAGCTCATCAATAACTTTTGGAAGCCTTCGAGCGTGAACATGATTCAGGATAAAAAGCAGTGGGGCGAATTGGATGAAGATATCCAGGACGCTTTTCTCGATATCCTTACGATGATTGCTGGAATGGACAGTCTTCAAACGCCCACTTTAGTAGAGATCCTTCGGTACATAAAAGATCCGGCGGCAAAAGCTATCCTGGCCAACATGGCCCAGCAGGAATCGATCCATAATGAGTCTTATTCCTATATCCTTGCTTCCTTGATTCCGGTAGGCAAGCAAAAACAGCTTTTCGACCGCATCAAAGAACATCCTGAAGTGATTAAGCGTAACCAACCGATCGTTGATGCTTATCAAACGTTCGTGGACGATCCCAGCCCTCAGCATTTATTCGAGGCACTGATCCATTCAACGAACCTTGAAGGGATTTATTTCTATTTGGCTTTCGCCTTTTATTATAATCTAGGACGCCAAAATCTAATGACCGGTTCAGCTACGATGATATCCTATATTCATCGCGATGAAATGGTCCATTTCGATTTCATTGGCATGCTCGTTCAAATCTTGATGTATGAATATCCTGAGTTAAATAATGAAGAAAACACGAAGTTCATCTATACAACGATTGAAAAAGCAGTCGAACTCGAAAAGGAATGGTCTGAATATATGCTCGAAGATATCCAAACGAAAGCCGATCTCGATTTGGAAGAATTCAATGAGTACATCGAATATATCGCCAACAAACGGTTACGTATGCTAGGCCTTGAAAATTTGTATAAAGAGTATGGCGAGAACCCGATGCCATGGATCAAAACGTTCGATGATGAATCCATCGGCCTTACCAAAACCGATTTCTTCGAACAGAAGTCAAGGACATACAGTCAAGTAAATGCCAGCAATGGGTTCGATGAGCTGTAAAATCGCCATTGTCTATCATTCTGCCGGCGGCAATACAAAAGCGCTTGCCGAAGCCCTCGCTGCCCTTTTACCTGAGGCTTTCCTATATCGAATGAATGAATTCGATTTACGTACATTGCCGGATTACGATGCCTTGATCGTCGGCACCTATACATGGGGCAATGGGGAGCTTCCCGCTAAATCAGCTGCCTTTTATAAAGAACTGGAACAGTTGCCTATTGCTCGCCTGAAAACGGGAGTCTTCGGCACTGGCGAAACCAACTATAATCATTTTTGTGGGGCGGTCGATCATTTCCGGGACATGTTATTTGCGAAGAGCCAGTTATTGGTGACATTGAAGATAGAACAGATGTATCAAGAATCAGACCTGCACAGACTTCAAAAGTTCGCTTCGCTATTCCAGAACTGACTGAAAGGGGATATGCGTTTTCGCATATCCTCTTTCAGTGTTTTTTTAAAAACTTGGCACCCTCAAGCATAGCAACGGTAAGCATGAAGTATAATGGAGAAAAAAGGAGATGATATCCAATGACTGAGAATATAACCCAGTTCCTTCCTATCCTTTTCATGCTAATGCTTGTCGCATTCGTTATATTCATCGTATTTTTCCTGTCAGGGCATTTTAATCGTACTAAACGGATCGAAGAAAAATTGGACAAAGCATTAAAGGAAATCGCCGAAAAAAAAGAAAAATAAAAAGACTCCAAAATCGGAGTCTTTTTTTTATATGCGTTCAATTATTTTTGAACGTTAGCAGCTTGTGGTCCACGAGCGCCTTGCTCGATTTCGAAAGAAACTTCTTGGCCTTCTTCAAGCGTTTTGAAGCCTTCACCTTGGATAGCTGAGAAATGTACGAATACATCGTCTTGGCCTTCAACTTCGATGAAACCGAAACCTTTTTCTGCGTTAAACCATTTTACTTTACCTTGTACCATGATAGTTCCTCCTGTGTTTGGAAAAATCCATTTTATTACTATTTTTGGTTCTGGATAATGTTTCAAGAGGAATCCTATTACAGTAAATCCTTCTATCAAACTTTTCCGAACAAAAATAATTACTCATATTATATCATGGAAAATCCTAAAAAAACAAGATTATCGCCGTAAATCAACCGACAAATTATCCTAAAATTCTACATATTCCTTTTCTTGCTTTGTCGGAAGCCTTCGTCCAATAAGTAGCGCTCCGCCTCAACCGGACTTTCGAAACATTCCTCAAGATTCGACCCTGAATAAACATTCCAAAGCAGGTCTTCCTTTTGAAGTGTAAGCTCTTGCTTTTCAGGGCCAATCCATGCCCCTTCCAACCTAGCGAACTCGTTTTCCTCTTCTTCGATTTCAGCCGGAGGTTCAGATAGGTAATCCACGCTTCTTTGGATCAATTCTTTTAATTCGGCTTCATTATAGTCACGTATATTGATAAAACCTTTACGGTCAGTGTCTTTTTTTCTCATATGCCCTGCGTAAACGAACCCATTTCCATTGGGATGCAAGTGCTGAACGACGATCTTTTTCTCCTGGACGCTATCTGGATAATGGAAGTTCACACGTCCCAATGAAACGTCTTTTCGCTGTAATTCCGGAAAAGTTTCAATGATGCTCAATTTTTCTTCAAATGTTAACAAATTTCTTCCTCATTTCATTAGTTCATATTGTTTGTCGATTATAACACAGACTGATTAGAAACAATAATCCCCCTCTTCCATTATAATGTAATGAAAAGGAGTGATAGGATTTGATCATGAGAATTCGGGACCTGGAATCAGACTATGGCCAGCAGCTATTTAAACTGCAGAAAGAATCCTATAAGGTGGAAGCGGAAATGATCGGTTTTGCCGATATACCTCCTCTATTGGAAACATATGACCAATTCATACATTGCCATGAAACGTTTTTATGCTATTTAAAGGGTGATGCCTTAGCTGGTGCCATATCTTATACAAAAGAGTATGGCCAATTGCTGATTTGCCGAATGGTCGTCCATCCTGATTATTTTCGGCAGGGTATTGCGGACGCATTGTTGCATGCTCTCCAATTACACGTCGACTGGGAAAAGATATCCGTTTCGACCGGTAAAATGAACCTTCCCGCACGAAATCTTTACGAAAAAAACGGATTCACCCATAAAGAGGACGTAGAAGCCGCACCTCGCTTATTCATAAGCATATACGAAAAACAGCATTCATTTTATGTATGTCACGATAAAAAGCATAATGAATGAAATGACAATGATTACGGCAACCCATAGCCAGGCCAATGTCATATTCCCGGAGTCCATGGCGATATAAATCGCGGTCGGTATGGTTTGTGTCTGTCCGGGAATGTTTCCGGCAAACATGAGTGTGGCCCCGAATTCCCCCAACGCACGCGCTGAACTTAGGATGGCACCTGTGACGATCGATTTGACCGCCAATGGGAGGGTTACAAACAGGAATAACCTCCACTCCCCGGCCCCGTCAACCCTTGCTGCATTTTCAATTTCTTCATCTATACCTTCAAAGCCCGTTTTAGCGGATTGGTACATTAGCGGAAAAGCTACCACGGTAGATGCAATGACCGCAGCCCACCACGTGAACATCAAGGGCTGGTCAAAAACCCTTTCAATGAATTGTCCCGGAAGTCCATTCTTGCCAAAAATCACGATCAATAAAAAACCAACGACGGACGGCGGCAAAACAAGCGGCAATAAAAACGCTGTTTCCAACAGGACTCTTCCCCTGAATTGCTTTTTAGCCATCATTCGCGCAAGGAAAATTCCTAAAATGAAAACAAGGATACCCGCCAGTCCCGCTACTTGTATCGATAGCCTGACTGGTGACCAAAAATCCCCTGTCATGATACTTCTCTCACATCACTATTAAATATCGGCATATGCAGGTCCTTATTCGGTTTCATTACCCAAACCGTTTCCTTTTCATTAAAGGCAGATTTCATTCATTTTCTCCCTTTCCTTTTAAAATAACATTTAAGTTTATTTTTCTTGACATCTTGCTGACACAAAGAAACGTTAAAGTAAGAGTATCACAAATATAAAAATAATTTCATTCCAATAAACTTGAAAACTTTGAAGGAGTCGATTTTAATGGTAACAATTTATACTACTCCAAGCAGTTTAGCCTGTCGTAAAGCAAAAGCTTGGCTTAAGAAGAACGAAATTTCCTTTAATGAACGTAACCTATATTCCCAGCCTCTTTCTATAGAAGAAATAAAAGAGATTTTACGTAAAACGGAAGGCGGGACAGATGAAATCATCTCTACCCGTTCCAAAAAATTCAAAAGCCTGAATATCGATATAAATAATACACCGCTTAATGATCTTTGCAAGCTTATTCAAGATAACCCGGATTTACTTCGCCGGCCAATCATTTTCGATCATAAGAACTTGCATGCAGGATATAATGAAGAGGAAATGGGACGCTTCCTTCCAAGGAAGGTCCGTCATGTACAATTATGGCGGGCAATCAGCCAATTAGCTTAATTAGTTAGCATTCTGCATAATAAGAGGGTTGTCCATTACCAGGACAACCCTCTTATTATATTTGATCCGCTTTTTCTATGACAATCGTGAAGATGGTGCCTTGTTCATTGCTATCCTTAAGCACAAGATCTCCCTTTTGCGCTTTTGCGAGCATCTTACTGAATGGCAGTCCCAAACCTAAACCGCGTACCTTCAACTTTTTGTTTTCGCCACGATAAAATGGTTCGAACACATATTGCTGTTCATGCTTTGGAATCCCCCGCCCGCTGTCCAGAACATCAATACAGATTCGTTCTTCATCCTTTTCATAAAGATGAATCGCTATTTTGCCTTTGCCGTCAAGTGCATGTCTGGCATTATTCAAAAGGTTAATGACGATTTGCTGCATCCGCAAAGAATCAATTTGACCAAAGACCGGTTCATCAGGAACGCTTATCTCCAAAGCGAACGCTTGATCATCATCTTGGGTCACCTGCCAGCGATAAGCGATTTCCTTGATGAATATATTGATATTCTCTTTTTGCACCCGGATTTTAAAAGCGCCTGCCGATATGGCATTATAATTGAGTAAATCCTCTATCATACCTTGTAAACGCTGAGTTTCCTTTAATGAAATATCGAGGAATTCCTTACTTTGCTCTCCCTTGACGACATCATCTTTCACCGCTTGTATCAGTCCGCTAATGGAAGTGACTGGCGTTTTCAAATCATGGGTTACGCCCGCGAGCAATTCCGCCCGCAACTTCTCCATGACCTTCAATCGATTGGTCATTTCCTTAAATGATTCTATCAGTTCATAGATTTCTTCTTCCTTGATTTCCTCTTCCTCTTTGAAATGGATATCATAGTTGCCTTCACGAACCTGGACCGCGGCGTTAGCTACGTCTTGGATGGGGCGCGAAATCTGCCTGGAAAGAAAATAAATGACGCCCGTTCCGAGAATCAGAAGTCCTCCAATCATTATCGCCAACAAACCATGATCTTGGTTGATTTCCTTCAATGCCCCTTCTTCCTGGGCAATGACCACCCAGCCTCTCGTCTCATCATTGAACGTAATGGGGGATTTGACGACATATACTTTGTTGTCGGAAATCTTGACCTTTTGGACCAACTCCGTATTTTTCATGATGACGTCCGGCAGTTTATTTTCATCCGGATCGATATACAACTGCGGCATCGTATATATGATGGTGGCATCGGGATCGACGATATAGATGATTGGCTGTTGATTGAGATGGAGGATTTTCTCCCGTTCCTCAACAATTTCCGAAAGGATCGGGCCAACGACAATCTGGCCATTTTCCTTTATCGCCCGATCGGATGTTTCATCCGCTAAGTACTTTAGAAGGCTGAGCCTATATTCCAAAGCCGTTTTTTCCATCCACCATAAGGAAAAAACAGATAATAATATCAAACCGGAAATCAAGGTCAATACGTATCTCTTTGTCCAATAGCGTTGTAAAGTGGTTCTTTTTTTAGTTTTCATAGACACTCAATTGATACCCCAATCCACGCAATGTTTTTATTTCCCCCTCAGTTACCGGCCATGCATCTATCGCCTTCCTGATACGTTTGATCGCCAGGTCCACCGCACGGTCACTGCCGTCATAACCCATGCCCCACACCTGGTCGAGCAGCTGTTCCCTCGTGAAAATTTGATTAGGGTGCTTAGCGAAAAAAACGAGAAGAGACAAATCACGCGGCGTCAAGTTTATCTCTTCCCCATTCAAATGCACCATATATGACAGATCATCGATGATTAAACTCCCAAACTCGTGTACATGACCATCTTCCGTAACGACCGATGATGATCTTCTTAAAACGGCATGCACCCGGGCCACGACTTCTTCAGCAACGAAGGGTTTGGAGATGTAATCATCCGCACCTGACTTAAATCCCGATAATCTGTAATCGACATCTGTCAGTGCAGTCAACATGATAACCGGACATGTATCGCCCTCCCGAATTTCCTTCAATATATCCCAGCCTTCCTTACCCGGCAGCATGACATCCAACAGGACAAGATCTGGCTTCGTTTCTTCAAACACTGGAATGGCCTTTAGCCCATCGTAAACTTGGACAACATCAAAACCTTCCCGCTCCAAATATGCTTTCAATACCATCGATATGGCAATTTCATCTTCTACTACAAGAATTTTTTTCATATATGGATTCCTCCTTCCTGAATTATAGTGGAATTATTTTGTATATGCTAACTATAAAAAAACACCAAGCCTTTTCCCTCAATTTTACCCTTTTTATGTGTCAGGATTATGTTCTCAGTAAAATTAACCGGTGTTTTCACTTCGAAACTTGTGTAAGTGATCTCGATTCATTTTAACAGGAATGCCGCTATGTGATCGTAAAAATCATACAGAAAAATCATGAGCTCCTCATTACACTTTAAAGAGGCTGGCTCTAAACTGAGCCAGCCTTTTCAATTACATGTCTCGTGTGGATTGGGACAGCCCGCTTCCTGCCTTTCCACTTGGATCGTACTATGTTCAATTCCAAACTGATCATGAAGTAGTTTTTGCGCTTCTGCTAAAACTGAATCGTGATTACCGTTCTCATCTATGACAACATGGCAGCTCATTGTCAAAAAACCAGAAGTGATCGTCCAGATATGGAGATCATGGACATCGGATACACCGTCCAATTTTACCAAGGATGCTTTCACTTCATCCATATCGACTTGATCTGGTGTGCCCTCCATCAAGATATGGAAAGAATCCCTCATTACCCTAAAACCGCTGATAATAATTAAAATCGCGACTATGACGCTCGCAATAGGATCTGCAATTCCCCAATCGAAAAAATAAATCAAGAGTGCGGCCGCAATGGCACCCACAGATCCAAGCATATCACCAATGACATGTAAAAAAGCACTTCGCACATTCAGATTGTCTTCCTTATCTCCGCTCATTAAAATCCAGGCGGCAATGACATTAACAAGTAAGCCAATGATTGAAATCATTAGCATTCCCATACTTTGAACCTCAGGAGGATCCAGGAACCTCTTAATTGCCTCAAAGAAAATAAATACGGATATGACGATCAATGTCAATCCATTCAAGCAAGCAGCAATGATCTCAAACCGTTTATACCCAAACGATTTGGACGATGTCGCTTTCCTTTCCCCCAACCTTATCGCTGTATAACTAAGCCCTAATGCTGCCGCATCGCTAAGCATGTGACCTGCATCCGACAGTAAAGCCAGACTATTTGTCAAGAATCCCCCAATGACCTCTACTATCATAAATGTGGAGATTAATAAGAAAGATGCCAACAATGCTTTTTTATTGTTAGAATGGTGGTGCCCGTGCCCATGATCATGGGAGTGACCATGATGATGTCCCATGCCATCCCTCCTCTCGATTTGAAACTTATATATAGTATGGGATAAATCCAGAATGGTTTCAAATGATTCACTTCAGGGATTTCACTGGCTGCAAAAAGAGCCATCAAACGGGCAGAAGTGATTTTTTACTAAAAATAAAAATCGGACTTCAACCAATTCAAAGTAAAAATAAACGCTACAGACATTTCCTGCAGCGTCTTCCCCGTTTATTTTTCCTCTTGCATCGTATCATCGACAATGGCATACAGATCCTTATTAAACAATTCATCATTACAGACAAGACTATGCCGTTCCATCTCTTCCTGTTCTTGAATTACCTGTTCATTTTCCTTCATGACCTACCTCCAGCTTCATATTGTTTGCCTATTAGCGTATCCGCAGGCATGTACCTTTATGCTCAACATTTCCCCAACCTTCATCTTTTATAAACGTTTAGGCCTGCTGCCCGCCATGGAAGGCACGTATAATGAATTCATGCTCTGGAACTTGTAAGCTTTGGTACGATGACAGGAACGATGTATTATCATAGGCCACTTTTTCAAGCTTTACCTGAATACCCGCATTTTCAATTGAAACAATGGCATAAGGAGCAACTGGTTCACCATTACAGCCAAGAGAACCAGGGTTCAGGAATATCGTTCGGTCATTTTTATAAAGGTGGATAGGATGATGGTGTCCGAATCCTATTAAATCGTGATGCTGATCTTTGAAAAGCATTTCCAAGTTATTTAAACTCGGTTCAACGATTTTACTATATGGATTTTGGCTTATGTGCTCATCCAATTTCTTCGGTTTCATGTGATAATGGGTGAAGTAAACGGAGTGATCATTAATGATATGATGTATGGTTCGAGGCAATTTTTCCAATTCATTTATGAATTTCCGCTGCATCCTTTCAGCTATCCATTCATGATGCTCCTTAACATGAATATGTCCGTCCGGATGCGGCTCCCCGTTAATGATGGCCAGGACAGCTTCATCATGATTTCCAGTTATCATCGATAAATCATTTCTTGAAAATAAAAGTTCAAGGACTTCATTTGTATCCGGGCCAATCCCAACCATATCTCCCAAACAATAGAGACGATCTATTTCTTCCCTTTGATCAATATCCCTAAGGACGGCTTTTAACGCTGAAGCATTACCATGCACATCCGTTATAATGGCAACTTTCATGACTTAATTCAGCTCCCTTCCTCCACAATCCACATGGTATATTATAACATTCAAAACGAAATCAAAAAAATATTCGGGCTTAATCCCTTGGTTTGCCCACGCCCATTTTTTATGAATAAGCAAACACTTCGGCCTAGAATACATAGTATGAAGTATTCCCGGTAAAGATGTTTTGCTAGGTATGTAATTCATAATATATATGAGGAGGAAATCAAATGGGTGGAAATGGTAACGAATGTTGTGGCGGCGGTTTCGATAACGGATTCGCTTTGCTGATCGTATTATTCATCTTGCTGATCATCATTGGATGCAGTTGGGGATTCGGCGGCGGCTTCGGCGGATGCTGCTAATAATGACATAAATCAAAAAGGCGCCTGTTCATGGCGCCTTTTTTGTTATGGATTGACTTTTATTTTTTCTCTTTGCTTTTGTTTTCGAGTCTTCATAATGAACCAAATGACTATAAGTGCAATGGGGATAAGCAAGAAATTCGCATATTGTGAAAAGATGGCTCCCGCCTGCTCCCATCTAGGTCCTAACTTAAACCCTAAATAAACATAAACGCTTGTAACAGGAAGCATCGCCATATAGGTATATAAGATGAATTTCCAAATATTCATTTTCAATATTCCACATGGCAGCGACACGGCGGTACGAATACCTGGTACAAACCGTCCAAAGAAGGCAATTCCCCCACCATACCTTTCAAAGAAGCGGTCAGCTTTGTTCAACTGCTCATCTTTGATTAAAAAGTATTTTCCGAACTTTAATACAAGCGGCCTCCCGCCATACTTGCCTAAGGCATAAAGCGTCAATGGTCCCGTTACCCCGCCAAGCGAACCGGCAAGGATAGTCAAGTATAAATTCAAATCACCTTGATAAACCCAGTATCCTGCCAGTGGCAAAACTATTTCAGCAGGAATGAATTCAAAAGTCAAAGCTAGTAAAACACCGAAATAAGATAAAGATTTAAACGCTTCAATCATATCCATTATTAAAGTTTCCATTGAGGTTTCCCCTTTTCTAACTTTTATTACATATAAAAAGGAGTGCACCAAAATGAATCCGGGCACCCATGATGTCAAAAAGGACATTTTACATTGTATCACAAGTTAACCCCAATTTTTCCATAACGTTATCCTAAAACAATGTTCTTATGGAGTCCCTGTTTTGTTATCGGGCTATTTACTACAGAACTATGCTTGTATGAGGAACGATAATAGAATATCAGATGGCCCTGAAACGAAAAAAACTTGAGGACGAATTGACCTCAAGCATTCGATATAGTTAACCAAGTGAATAGCCCCTAAATAGGTAGATATGTACACATAACAAGATCGGTACCCTTAGTTCTCAAATCATAAAAGGGGCAGAGAGCCTGCTCAATCCATCCTCCATATGTTTTTTCGCATCTTTCATCATGCCATCAAGTAATTCCTTTACCGTGGGTATATCGTCAATCAATCCGGCAACCTGGCCGCTGTTCATAAAACCATTGGTAACATCCCCGTTCATCGCTCCATTAATATGATGGACTTCAGAGGTCATTTCACGATAATTCACAGGAGACAGACCCTGCTTCTCCAGATCCAGCACTTTCTCGGTATATGGGTCCTTCAATACCCTTCGGACCTGTCCAAATGATCTGCCCAAAATTACTGTATCATTGCCCATCGCTTCGATTAGTTTCTGCTTATATGACGGATGGAACGGTGCTTCTTGTGTAGCAATCAGCCTGGTTCCCAATTGGACGCCTGAAGCTCCCAGCATCAACGCAGCTGCCAACCCCTGCCCATTACCTATTCCGCCAGCGGCCAGAACGGGAAGCGTCACATGCTTGCTGATTTGCGGAATGAGTGTAAACGTCGTCATTTCCAGGTTCGAGTTGATGCCGGCAGCTTCAAACCCTTCTGCCACCAGCACATCTGCCCCTGCTTCTTGTGCTTTTTGTGCGTGCTTGACCGACGCAACGATGGCAATCACTTTTATATTCTTTTTTTGCAATAGTGGAATGAAAGGGGCAGGATTCCCTGCAGATAAGGATACTACAGGTATATCATGCTTCAGGACAAGATTCACTAATTGATCTGTATATGGACTAACGTTTATTGGAATGTTCAACGCAAAATTGTTATTGGTTTTATCTTTGGTTTCGAGAATGATGGCTTCTACCTGTTCAGGAGTCATGGTACCGCACCCTATTGTTCCCAGGCCCCCTGCATTGGATACTGCAGCCGCAAGACTTGCATTGCTTATATTCCCCATGCCGCCTTGAATAATTGGATATTTTATCTTAAAAAGTTCACAAATATATTTCACTTTCATCCCTCCCAGTCAATTTAATGTTATACTATATTCATTAGAAAAACAATTCTGACTTTTTAAAAAAAGGAGCGAGACTATGATTATTCCGTACAATAATAAAAAACCATCCATTGATGATACCGTTTTCGTGGCACCCGGCGCTCATTTAATCGGTGATGTTTCGATTGGGAAAGACTCGACCATTTGGTTTAATTCCGTACTGCGCGGTGATGAAGATTCAATTACAATAGGAGAAAAATGCAGTATTCAGGATAATTCAACCATTCATTTATTTGAAGGATGCCCGGTTGTCATTGAAGATGAAGTGACGGTCGGTCACAATGTCATCCTGCATGGCTGTAAAATAGGCAAACGCTCCATTATTGGTATGGGTTCAACGATATTGGATAATGTAGAGATCGGCGAAGAATGCATCGTCGGAGCGAACACATTGATTTCCTCTGGCAAAATCATACCTCCACGTTCATTGGTCATTGGTTCCCCGGGAAAAGTGGTTCGCCGTTTGAATGATAAAGATCTTGAATTGATCCAACTTTCCATCGATACATATGTTCAAAAAGGGAAAGACTTCAAAGGGATACTCGATTAATTATTGCAAGGAATTTGAAAAGAGCTCCGGCCAGTCGTCGTTAACGGCTCGCTGAAGCTCTTTTTCACTTAATGATGAGTGGATGGTCCTTGGCATCATAGGTTTCATCTTTCCGGCATAAATCATTGTTTTCCTGAAATACGCTTTCAAAGAAACGGCTTGCTGGTTCAGCCAAGACTTGATAATATTGGCTAAATAAAAGAGCAGCATGATTCCCATTCCACTTAGAAGGCAGAAGTTCCTTTGGCAGGCCCGGATCGATGAATAAAAATTTACGGTATTCATGCACCAAGTTCGTTCGTTCCACAAAACAATCTGCATCGGACATTTCGCCCCTGCTAATGATGCTTTGATGAACGATGAATTGTTTACTGTATTTCTCGATGAATTCTTCATATTTATTTTCAATCTCTTCTAATTGCCAGCTCTTCTCTACAAGCGATTGGTTTTCTTTTGGACCTTTGTACTCCGAGATGAAAAAATCAACATATTCATCTATGTCATATTTCTCGATCAAGCGATTGATTTGCTTTTCCAAATCATTGGGGGAAATCCAGCAACCACTTGAAAAACTGCCAAACCCGCTCCATAATAATTCTTTGCGGAGATCATCCCGTAATTGCCGCTTATCTTCAGGGATCGTGTACATTAAGATGCGCCATTTACCATCCCATTCATTCGGTTTCATCTTATATATGCGATTGGCCGCTTCATCCATTCTCTGCACACCGCGATCAGTCAAAAAATAATAGCTTTTATTTCCCTGCTTCTCTGACTGAATCCACCCTTGCTTGACCATTCGTGAAACGGCTACACGAACGCCCTGCTCATTATGGCCGAATTCCTTTAACAAACGAATTAAACTGCCTATCCAGATTTTACTTCCATAGTTACGGATATAATCGCCGTATATCGTAAAAATCATGGATTGTGTATTAGTACCTATCTTTCTCACCTCGTCCTAACATTGTTACTATTTTCACACGGAAGACATAATAATTATTATATCTTTTTAAAATGAAAGCGCAATATTATTCACCAGTAAATCGCGCTTTTCTCCGTTCACTAAATGCCAGGAGCGCTTCCGATCTATCTTGAGTCGGAATGGTCAATTCATAGGCTTTTCCTTCTATGGCCATTCCCGTTTGCAAGTCCGTATTCATTCCTTGGTCAATCGCATATTTGGCTTGTTTGACTGCAATCGGCCCATTCTTCATGATATTGGCTGCCAATTCCTCACAGGCTGACATTAGACGATCCCTTGGTACGACCTTCAAAAGGATCCCTAATTGACATGCTTCTTCCGCAGTCAATTTTTTAGCGGTGAAGATCAATTCCTTCGCCTTCATTTCCCCAATCAACCTCGGCAGCCGCTGTGTACCGCCTGCTCCCGGAATAATGGCCCAGCTAGTTTCAGTGAGCCCCAAAGAAACACCTTCCGCAGCAATTGCAAAGTCACATGAAAGCAGCCATTCAAATCCTCCCCCCAATGCATATCCATTGACGGCAGCCATTGTCGGCTGCGGAAGCCCTGCGATACTATTAAAAACATCGCGAATCGCTTTAACGTTCCTTCTTACTTCGGCATCATTCAAAGACTTCCTTTCTTTCAAATCCGCTCCCGCGCTGAATGCTTTTTCCCCTGCACCGGTGAAAATGACGACACGGATATCGCCGTCATAATAAACGGCATCGATGACTTGCTGCAGTTCACAAAGTGTCTCATAGTCGAAGCAGTTCAATACGTCGGGCCGATTCACTGTTATATAGCCGATTTGATTTATCACTTTATAAATAACCTTGGACATGAGTCTCCTCCCCTTTTTGAAAAAATGACCCTTATGCAGATAAAATTAATAAGGGCCATACGCTTAATCATTCTTTATCGATATTTTCTATAATGGCGGATATGCCTTGGCCGACGCCTACACACATCGTCGCAAGGCCATAGCGTACTTTCCGCTTTTTCATTTCGTGGACGAGTGTTGTTAAAATACGCGCCCCGCTTGCACCGAGCGGATGGCCAAAAGCTATTGCCCCGCCGTTGACATTCACTTTCTCCTGATCCAATTTCAATTGGCGGATGCACTCCAAGGATTGGGAAGCGAATGCTTCATTCAATTCCACCAGCCCGATGTCTTCAATCGTCAAACTTGCCCTCTCCAATGCTTTTTTAGTGGCATGAATCGGGCCAAGGCCCATAATGGACGGTTCCAAGCCCGCTACCGCCCCTACAACATATTTGGCCAGAGGCTTCAACCCAAGCTCCCGTGCTTTTTCTGCACTCATCAAAAGCAGTGCCGAGGCTCCATCATTTACACCTGAAGCATTACCGGCGGTTACAGTGCCGCCTTTAAAGATCGGTTTGAGTTTTTCCAGCTTTTCGATGGTCGTGTCAGGACGAGGGTGTTCATCCTTCTCGATAATGACCTCATTCCCTTTTCGATCCGTATATCGAACAGGTACGATTTCATTAATGAAACGCTCATTTTCCACTGCGTTTTTCGCCCTTTGCTGGCTTTGATAAGCGAATTGATCTTGGTCCTCCCTTGAAACAGAAAAACGCAGGGCGACGTTTTCAGCCGTTTGAGGCATGGAATCCGCACCATACATTTCTTTAAGTTTCTCATTCGTGAAACGCCATCCGATCGTTGTATCCTGAAGCTCCATTGACCCCCGCGGAAATTCACTTTCAGGTTTGGCCATGACGTACGGCGCCCTTGTCATGCTTTCAGTACCCCCTGCGATATATATATCGCCTTCACCGACTGCAATGGAGCGTGCAGCATACATGACGGCATCCAATCCGGATCCACATAAACGATTTATTGTCGTTCCAGCTACATTTACCGGAAGACCAGCTAAGAGGGCGGACATCCGGGCCACGTCGCGA
Organism: Peribacillus sp. AS_2; assembly: GCF_026891895.1. Lineage (NCBI taxonomy): Bacteria > Bacillati > Bacillota > Bacilli > Caryophanales > Bacillaceae > Peribacillus > Peribacillus sp. AS_2. The sequence continues at coordinate 284,505 of NZ_JAPTGA010000003.1, read as the reverse complement.
TTATCCTCTCCCGCTTGATTTGCATTCCCGAAGATGACATCCTCAATTTGATCAGGCGGCAGCTCTGGATTGCGATCTATCAGCGCCTTGATTACAATTGCGCCGAGGTCATCCGGGCGAACGCTTTTCAATGCGCCTTTATATCTTCCGATAGGTGTTCTCACAGCATCAATGATCACAACATCCTTCATTTCCTCACCAGCTCGCCGTCTTTTGTATAATCGTACACACCTTTACCAGACTTACGGCCGAGCCTGCCAGCTTTAACATACTGTTCAAGGAGGGGAGCCGGGCGGTATTTCTCACCCAGTTTACTATGTAAATATTTTAAATTATTCAAGCGGGCATCCAATCCCACCAAATCACCTAGCTCAAATGGTCCCATTGGGTAATTCAGCCCTAACTTTATTGCCTTATCGATTTCTTCTGGTGTTCCTAAGCCTTCTTGAAGCATAAAGAACGCTTCATTACCTACCAAACAGCTGATCCTGCTTGTAACAAACCCAGGGAATTCATTTATGACCACGGTCTCTTTCCCCATTTTTTCGGCTACCTCTTTTATTATGGCTGTCGTTTCATCGCTTGTTTCAAGACCACGTACAATTTCAACGAGCGGCATTTTTTGTACAGGATTGAAAAAATGCATGGCAATCGTTTTTTCGGGACGCTTTCCATAAGAACCAATTTCCGTCGGACTCATCGTGGAAGTATTGGTTGCAAAGTAACAATCTACTTTTGCATGGATTTCAATCGTTTCGAAGACTGCCCTCTTGATTTCCGCCTTTTCCGGAACTGCCTCTATGATCAAGTCGGCATATGCTGCTGATTCTTTCAGATTGGCAGAATAGGTAAATCTGCTTTTTGCAGCTGCCGCTTCTTCCTCGGTAAGCTTTTGGTAGCGCAAACCCTTTTCAAAAATGGAATCGATTTCGTTTCTAGCACTTTCCAAAGCATCCTGATTCACATCCACCAATATTACATTAAAGCCCCCTATTGCTCCTACATATGCTATTCCCCTGCCCATGACACCAGATCCGACGACCACTAGATTACTAATCATTCGTTCATTCCTCCTTCAAAAATAAATAGGGCTGGCTGTGGGTGAATCAGATAAGCATTCAACCATACCTGAATTACTTTTCCGACATACCGTTCAGCCAGCCGTCTATTTTATTGTTTTATTGAATTCCAAATGGATTTAACGGACGGCTTCCATGATAGGAAATGATGCTTTTCGTTTCTGTATAAAGATCAAGTGTCTCAATGCAAAGTTCCCGGCCGAATCCTGACTGTTTATACCCTCCGAAAGGTGTTCCAGGAAATGCGGAGAATGGGCAATTCACCATGACGATTCCCGCTTCTATTTGATTGGCCACTCTAGTCGCACGCCCGCCATCTTTTGTCCAAAGGGCTGAACCCAAACCGAATTCCGTATCATTCGCGAGCCTCACAGCTTCTTTTTCATCTTTGAATTTCATTATGACAACGACCGGCCCAAATATTTCCTCTTTCACTACATCCATTTCATGATTGACATTCGCTATGACCGTCGGCTCATACCAATAACCGTTTTCGAAACCTTCAATGACCGCTGGCTTTCCTCCCGTCAGGATTTTCGCTCCATCAGTAATGGCAGATTGGACATAATTGTCGATGACATCCAATTGCCCTTGATCTATGACTGCACCGATGTGTGTTTCTTTGTCGAGCGGATTGCCCAATTTCAATTTTTTCGTCTTTTCTACGAATCTGGCAACGAACTCATCGTATATGTCTTCGTGAACGTATAAACGGGATCTAGCTTCGCAAGACTGCCCAGTATTATAGAAAATTCCATATAATGATCCATCGATGGCTGCTTCAAGGTCTGCATCTTCAAAAACAATATTAGGGGACTTGCCGCCAAGCTCCAATGTGACCCTTTTTAATGTCTGTGAAGCCTTGCCCATAAGATCTCTGCCGATTGGCGTAGAACCCGTGAAGGCCACCTTATTCACTTTCGGATGCTGAACAAGATAATTCCCTACGTCCGATCCAGGACCTGGAATGATATTGACCACGCCTGAAGGAACACCTGCTTCTAAACAGATTTCCCCTAAAACAATGGCCGTCAGCGGCGTTAACGAGGCTGGCTTAACGATCACTGAACAGCCAACCGCGATTGCAGGTGCAATTTTCCACGCAGCCATCATCATAGGGTAATTCCATGGGATGATTTGGGCACAAACGCCTACTGGCTCTTTTTCCGTATAGTTATGGAATTGACCAGGCACATTATTCACAGATCCGCGGTGTGCAACTAACGCTCCTGCATAAAACTCGAAATCTTCAATTGCCTGCATGACTTGGCCTTGCGCTGCAGAAATGGATTTGCCGCTGTTCAGGACTTCCAATTCAACCAATTCATTAAAGCGTGAACGCATGATCGCTGCAATTTTGTTCAAAACACGAGACCGTTTGTTAATCGGAGTCCTCTTCCATTTCCCGTTATCAAATGCTTCACGTGCAGCTTGAACAGCCTTTTCTGCATCTTCCTTGGTCGCCTTTGCAACCTTGGCAATGATTTCACCAGTCGCAGGATTGTACGCATCAATCGTGGAACCATCCGAGCTTTCCACTCTTTCTCCATTAATGATCAGATGATAATAATCACGCTTCATTTCCGCTTTTTCAAATGCCGCCTCTTGTACTCTAACCATGTAATCCCACTCCCTTTTCTATATTACTTGCCTATGAATTGAGCTTTCCTTTTTTCAGTGAATGCTGCCACACCTTCTGCATAATCCTTCGTTAAGCCAGCAATGCGCTGACCCTCCGCTTCTTCTTTTAAGTATTCTTCCAATGAAAGATGATAGGACGCCTCTAAGTATCTTTTGATTAATCCGATTGCCTTCGTTGGTTTGTTTGCGATATTCTCTGCAAAGGCTTTCAATTGCTCGTTCCACTCATCCACACCGATCACTTTTGTAGCGAGCCCGATATTTTTCCCCTCGCCAGCCGTAACCTTTTCGCCCAATAAAGATAATTCCAAGGCCTTCGCATGACCAACGATTCGCGAAAGGTAATACAGATTCCCCGAATCAGGAATCAATCCAATATTGACAAAGGCATTTAAAAAACTGGCTTTTTCAGAAACAAGCCGAAAATCGCATGCCAGCGCCAGGCTGAAGCCAGCACCTGCAGCCACCCCATTGACTCCTGCAATGATCGGTTTTTCACAGTTTGCTATTTGCTCCATCATCGGACCGTAATCCTCACGCAGCTTCTGGCCTAAATTCATGCCCTCATCAACATCCGATAAATCCTGCCCCGAACAAAATGCCCTGCCTTCCCCAGTAATGATAATGGCCCGGACTTCATCTGCCCCCGCGGATATTTTGATCGCTTTCTGTATTTCCTTATTCATTTGGGACGTAAAGGCATTTAGTTTATCAGGACGGTTCAAAGTAAGCCAAGCAACTCCATTTTCAACCCTATATTTGATCGTTTCGTACATAGAGCACCCCTTATCCGCCTGTGAATTTTGGCTCCCTTTTTTCAACAAATGCTTTCATTCCTTCTTTTTGGTCCTCTGATGCGAAAAGGATATAGAAATTCTTCCGTTCAAATTGCATGCCCTCATTTAAGGGATAATCAACGGCCTTATTGATGGATTCTTTGATCAGCCTTACAGCTAACGGGGGTTGCTTTGCTATCTTTCTAGCAAAGTCAACCGATTCTTCCATTAACAATTCAGGTGCAACGATCTTATTAATGAAACCATATTGCAGGGCTGTCTTTGCCTTTATCCTTTCAGCCGTCAATATCCATTCAAGTGCCTTCGTCTTGCCTACCAATTTCGTCAACCTTTGGGTTCCTCCTGCACCAGGCATGACCCCTAGTGTCACTTCAGGAAAGGAAAACTGGGTATCGCTGGCGGCAATCAGGAAATCACAGGATAAAGCAAGTTCAAAACCGCCGCCGAATACAAAACTTTTCACCGCACCAATCACAGGCTTCTTGACTAGGCTTATTCGGTCCCAATCGGCAAATTGGTTCGTTAACTCCATACTGATTGGATCATCGTTCACCATCTCGTCAATATCAGCTCCAGCGGAAAATGCTTTTCCATTGCCCGATAGCAAAATCACCTTCACTTGCGGGTCCCGGTCGAATTCTTCCATGGTTGAAACTATTTCCCTAACCATTATCCTGTTAAGGGCATTAAGTTGCTTAGGCCGATTTAAAGAGATATAACCAATTCCATCCGAGATTGACGTTTCGATGAATTGAAGCGCATTCATTTTATTTCTTCACCGATCATCATCGTTACAAGTTTCCCGGCAAAGCCCATTAGGTCTTTCCCTGATGCTTTTCCTTCCGGGGAACGCATTCCTTGTTGCAATGCATCATGGTCTTCATAATACATTTCACAAAGAATGTAGTACTCAGAGTCTTTGCCCATTGGGGTCCCTACAATTTTAGTGACCTCCATTTTTTGAAGACCAGGAATTTTTTCCGTTATCGGACCATGTACATTGAAGTAGTGCTCATCGAATTCTTCCTTGTTTTCAGGTTGTTTATAAAGGGCGATTAGTTTTACCATTTTAGAAAACCTCCATTTTATTAGATTATTTTTATCATCGGTTTCATCGCTTCGAACGGATTTTTGCATGCCTTACAATATAAAATGCTGCGGCAGGCCGTTGGACCGAAGATATTTTCCATCGTGACATATGTCGATTCACAATATGGGCAATCCACATGCCATGATCCATCACTTTTCATTTGTCGAGGAGGAGGGGAGATTCCGAAAACCTTCAATCCAGCTTTCCCCTTTTCCGTAATTCGATCGGATGTCCAGGAAGGAGAACGTAAAAATTCCACACTTACATTTTTTACGGCAGGCAGCTGTTTAAGGGCTGTTTCCACATTTTTTTGAATGATCGACAATGCCGGGCATCCAAGAAAAGTTGGCAGCATTTTTACCGAAACGTCCTGGCCCGAAACCGTCACGTCTTGGACCATCCCTAAATCCAGAATACTTACTGTATCGATTTCGGGATCTTTAACGTCTTCCAGGAGCCTATATATTTCTTCTGTGTTTAACTGTACGGTCGCCATGGTACCCCTCCCCTTTCTATTGATTCACCATGAAGCTGCTTTATCGCTTGCGTATACTTCGCTTAACGTTTCTAGCGCCTTTTCCAAATCTTCCGTATGCTGGCCATTGCGGCCATCACCTCTTGCCATCCCTATTTGAATCGTTGCTGCCAAGCCGACACTTTCAAAAATTGGTGTGATGGCCTCGATCCATTTTTTCTGTAAAACAGCTTCGCCCTCTATCAAGCCGAGCTCCACCATTTCCTCCCCATATTGTCCAAGTGAAAATACGCCAGCAAAATCGGGCATTGTTTTACCGATCGCCGCTTTCATTCTCGAAACCGCTTCCAAGTGACCAGATCCCAGCAATTGGACGAACCAGGTTTTCCAGTGCATCAAATGATAGTAAAGTTCCATCTGTACCTTTTGTGCCACTTCAGCAAGCGGTTCATATGAACATGAATGAAGGGATTGAACCTTAATTGCCTTGGCTTGGGTATAAAAATAATTCCGCACTACCGCAAACGCCCAATCATAATCCGGGTCTTTCATATAGTGACCAGGACCATTGACCAATTCGAGAATGATCGCATTGCGCCGTTCCTTGGCGGGACGGTCATGAGCCAGCTTATCCGCATCCCCTTCACCGAGTTCATCAAGTAACTTATAATAAATGGCTGCATGCCCCATCGTGTCTTGGGATATCGAGGCGGATGCAACATCTTCTTCGATATGCGGTGCGAGTCCCAACCATTCTGCACCACGGTATGAATGGATGAAGTCATCGTCTGCCAGTTGAAGCAGCAATTCCTTGATTGCGATGTCCTTCAATGATTCATTCCTCATTTTTCACACCTCCAGCCCAAGACATTATCTCTTTTTCATCGAGCATTCCCTGCTCATACTTCCGCCATTTTTTCTTTAAATACCCGTACCCTTTTGTGGTCCTGTAGTCTTTATTATCGATACGTTGAAGCGTTTTCTTTTCCTCAGCCGTCATTTTCCGTATATTCCGTCTTTTCACGACCCAGATATCATCAACCGCTTCACGTCTCATGAAGTTTTCTTGTGCCATCATGATGGCGATATCCTCATTCGGGGCGAGCAGGCTGAAGTGGTATTGAACGGGTGATGATTGCGTTTTACGGCTGAATACTTCAAATTCTTCAAAGTAATTTCCTTGTCTAGTTTCCATATCTTCCTTCCCCCTCCCTTAAATGACCTTTGGCGCCAATGCCTCGCGTACCCATTTATTTTTTTCATAAGAATTTCTTCGAAGACTTAAGCGATCCTGCGAACGGGGACCTTCATTCCTTGCGAACACCTTCAATTTCCCCCAATCGGGTTGTTGGTAAATCCAGGTTTCAGACTCTTTGTCAAACCTAAGCGATTCATCTGGAATGCTGAAGCCAAGCGAAAGGATCCGCTTCACATATTTGGAAAAAAAAGCTTGTCGAAGTTCTTCATTCGTACTGGTTCTGATTTTGTACTTAATCGTAATATCCTGTTTGGATGTGCCCACTTCATTCTTACTGGGAGGTCCAAAGAAAAGTAATAAAGATTCCCACCAATAATTGATGGAGTCTTGAACCAATTTCCTTTGTTCTTCCGTCCCTTCAGCCAAAGCCATGATAATCGCTTCACCATGCTGCGCGTGAAAAACTTCTTCCGCGCAAATCCTCTGTAATGCCCGGGCATAAGGCCCGTATGAGGCACCAAGCATGTTCGTCTGGGAAATGATGGCTGCACCATCAACCAGCCAGCCAATCAATCCAGCATCGCCCCATGATTTGGCTTCCATATGGAAAACATTATGAAACTTTAAATCTCCTTTAAACAAATCTTGCATGAGGTCATCCCGTTTTTTGCTGTAAGGCTTTAGCAAATCCTCGGCGACGCGAAGCAATAATTGCCCATGCCCCATTTCATCCTGCACCTTTGCCATGATTCCAAGTTTCCTATTTAAGGTCGGGGCTTTAGGTACCCATTCCTTTTCTGGAAGCGCCCCCATGATTTCACTGATTCCATGCATCGATATTAATTTGATTAAAGTGCCCCGGTATTCTTCCGGCATCCAATCATCCGCCTCTATCTTTTCTCCCGCTTCGATTCTGGCAATGAATTGATTTAGCTTTTCTTCCCCTGCCATATCATTTAAAAGAACGTTCATCCAAATCACCTCTTTTTTCAAATATAACGTTTATATAACGTTATTATATTTTACCGTTATACTTTATGCAAGACTATTCTGTCTTTTTTTAAAATAAAAGGAAATTTTCTGGGTTTCTTTGAATCTTTTAATCCACTAAAACTTTAAAAGGCGAAGTTTCCACTTAGACTCTGTCGGACACCCCTCCACCGCATCATCCAGATCATCAAAGAAACCTTCCGGGACCTCTGCAGTTCCTTCATTTTCATCCAGGATGACAAATGCCACTCCCTCATCATTGTAATCAAAGATTTCTGGTGCAGCGGCACCGCATGCAATGCAAGTTTCTTGATCCACAACTGTATATTTTGACAAGAGGCCCTCCTCCTTCTCCATTTCATGATTGGCTCCATCTTCTCTTCCATTAAGAGATAAACCCATATTTAAACACGATTGCATCCGCTTTATGTATGGCGTTTGCTTGTTCGATTTCTTCAGCTCCACTTATTCCAATCGATACTTCAGCTGGAAAGAACTGAACGACAGAATCGTCCGGTTTCCACATCCATATTCATGAGCATGGAATTTACAGACGAATGACTTCATCCTTCCGCTTATCAACGACACGAATCGCTTTTCCTTCTGAACGGGGAATGCTTTTTGGGATGTTGACAACAATATCCATCGTGACAAGACATGCGGATTTCAAATGATGCTGAATCGTTTTCCTTAATATCTCTACATTCCCATGCGTTAAGTCTTCTTCAATCTCTTTGTAGAAACCGCTTTCAATTTCAATGTGCAGTTCAACACCATCCATATTTCCCTTCTTAACGAGATGAATCTGATAGTGCGGCACAATTCCCTCCATTTGGAATAACACACGCTCTATTTCAGATGGAAATACATTCACTCCCCTGACTATGATCATATCATCCGTTCTGCCCTTAACACGGGACATTCTAGTTGTCGTACGCCCGCATTTACACGGTTCATGTGTGATTGAGGCGATGTCCCCTGTACGGTAACGAATGATTGGAAGCGCTTCCTTTGTAAGGCTGGTGAATACAAGTTCCCCATCTTCGCCGTCCTCAACCGGTTCAAGCGTGTCCGGGTTAATGACCTCGACAAGAAAATGGTCTTCTGCGATATGCAGTCCATCCTGTGCTTCATGACATTCAATCGCAACTCCCGGCCCCATGATTTCACTCAATCCGTAAATATCGATGGCTTTCAATTTCAGTTTCCTCTCAAGTGTTGCCCTCATTGCCTCCGACCATGGCTCAGCTCCGAAAATTCCGTACTCAAGCCCATTATCAGCAGGATCAATTCCCATCTCTTCCATCTTTTCAGCGATATTCAAAATATAGGTAGGGGTTCCGCAAATGCCTCGCGGTTTAAAGTCATTGATGATCGTAATCTGCCTATCGGTATTCCCCCCTGAAATGGGTACTGTCGCAACCCCTAGCTTTTCTGCCCCACAATGCAAGCCCAGGCCCCCTGTAAACAGACCATATCCATATGCGTTATGGAAAATATCTGACTTGCGGCCTCCTGCAGCTACAATTCCACGTGCGACGATTGTTGCCCAGATTTCCAAATCATTTTTCGTATACCCGACAATTGTAGGCTTTCCGCTCGTTCCGGATGAACCATGAATGCGTGTTACATCCTCCATCGGAACGGCAAATAATCCGAAGGGATACTGATCACGAAGCGTCTGTTTTTTTGTAAAGGGAAGCTTTATCACATCGTTTAGAGTTTGAATATCTTCTGGTTCCAGGCCCATCTCCCTAAACTTTTCTCTGTAATAAGGTACATTTTCATAAACATGGCTAATCGTTTTTTTAAGGCGTGCCATTTGTAAACTTTCCATTTCAGCACGCGAAGCCGTTTCAACTTCCGGATTGTACATTTTTTCAGTCCCCCTCAATTTTACTATTGTCCCACCGACATTCATAACAGTAATAAAACGGAGAATAAATTATTGTTATGATTTAGTTCAAGATTAATACGTCATTTCAACGTTGTCAATCATGTTTTTATAATTCAGATAAAATGACTGAATAGACAAAATACCAATTTACTAAATTTTCAGACTATGTTAATTTTAACAATGATATATCATTTTATCAAACACTCGTTTTAAAAACGTACTACATTAAAAGGGGGCTTACTATGGAATCACAGGCTAAAACTGGGCATTCACCATCAGGACATGACAGAGGAAATAAGTATCGTAAATTAATTGAAAAGTAAGAATTCAAGGAACTAATCCAAAGGAAAAAGCTTTCATGTACCTGTCACTCTCCTCTTTCTTGCTTTTTATTTTGTTCTGCCAATTTTAGCTGCTTATAGCGAAGTGCTGAAAGGCGAAGCCTTCTTCCATATTACTTGGGCTTGGGTATACGCACTCCTCCAATTTGCCGTCGTATGGATAAAAAAAGCAGCGAAGTACGACAAGATGGCAAAAAAGTCTTGAATAAATATGAGAAGGAGCTTGGCGAATGAGCCTTTTATCCCTCATGCTTTTTTTAAACGATTACTATAACCTATTACTCTTCTAAGAAGACGAAAAATGCCAGTGATTTTTATACGGCCGGCGGCGGATTGACAGCATGACAGAATGGATTGGCCGTGGCAGGTGACTTTATGTCAGCCGCATCTTTCCTCGGAATTACGGGGGCAATCGCACTGATTGGTTTTGATGGCTTTTACATGAGCATCGGGAACCTTGTTGCCTTTCTTGTCTATTGTATCTAGTGTCTGAACCATTACGCAATCTAGGTAAGTTTACGCTGGCAGATATGATTTCAGCACGCTTCAAATCAAAAAAAGTGCGAGGGATAGCTGCGGCTAACACACTTGTCATTTCAATCTTTTACATGATTGCCCAACTTGTCGGTGCAGGAGGATTAATTAAACTCTTGCTCGGCATCGATTATTGGCTATCCGTTCTGCTTGTCGGTGTACTGATGGCGATTTATGTGATTTTCGGAGGGATGACAGCGACAAGCTGGGTGCAGATCACCAAAGCAGTGCTCTTGCTAGGTGCGTGTTGACGTTCATCGTATTTTCGCGTTTTAATTTCAACATTTCAGAGATGTTTCATCAAGCCCAAACTGCAACACCGATCGGAAAGGATTTTTTGGATCCAGGAAATAAATACACCGATGGACTCGACATGATTTCATTCAATATGTCGCTTGTCCTTGGAGCAGCCGGCCTTCCGCATTTACTCGTCCGCTTCTTTACAGTAAAGGACGCAGCTGCTGCAAGGAAATCCGTCGTAGATTCCATTCCACATGGTTTATAGGGGTATTTTTCATCATGACGATTTTCCTTGGTTTCGGGGCTGCATCTTTCGTCGGGTTTGAGCGGATCGTCGATGCAAACCCAGCTGGAAACATGGCCGCTCCACTACTTGCATTAACCATAGGCGGTGAATTTTTATTCGCATTCGTTTCTGCTGTAGCATTTGCCACGATTTTACTGGTTGTATCAGGCCTTGTTTTAACATCGGCATCCGCTTTTGCACATGATATATAAGGTGAAATCATCAAGGATGGAAATATTACGGGAGTACAGCAAGTACTCGTCGCCCGATTGGCTTCTGTCGGCGTAGCGGTCATTTCGATTCTACTTGCTTTATTCGCACAATCAATGAATGTCGCTTTTCTTTCAGTCCTCGCACTTGGGATTGCTGCCAGTGCCAATTTACCGATCATCCTTTGCACAATATATCGGAAACGCTTCAACTCTACCGGAGCGATCACAGGAATGTCATTCGGTTTACTCAGCTCCATCATACAAGTCATGCTTAGCCCCAATGTATGAAATTTGGAACCTGGAATGGGGATTTTCACGGGCGATCCCCTCTTCACGATGAGCAACCCGACCATTTTCACCGTGCCGCTCGGCTTTATTGGAGCTTATTTAGGCACAATCTTGTCAAAGGCAAAAGATGAGGAAAACAGTTTTGCTGAAGTACTGTTCAAATCAAACACCGGATATGGGATAAGTTCAGCAAAAGACCATTAAAAAGGGGGATTTCCATGACCGCACATTTAGATAAGGATATTCACGAATTGCATTACGATCAAATCAAACAAGTACTGGTCGACGAACCATATGCTTCTTTTCTAGGAATGAGATTGACGAAACTCGGTCCCGGCACAGCGGAAGCAGAATTGATTCCGAGTGACCACATGCTAAATAGCCACGGAACGGTTCATGGTGCCATTATCTTTTCACTTGCTGATTACGTGTTCGCAGCAGCCAGCAATTCATATGGCAAAATAGCGGTTGGCGTTTCAAACAACATCAATTTCTTATCAGCTGGCAAACGGGGTGAAACTTTAACTGCCAGAGCGGAAGAGATCAAGAAAAACCATAAACTGGCCTGGTATAAAATAGACGTGTTAAATGAAAGGGAATTGATTGCAACCATGGAAGCGATGGTATACAGGAAAAATCAATATTTCGTCGACCAGGCTGAATAAGTAACGTTTGAAAGCGGACATGCAATCCATTTGTCCGGTTTCGTTTCCCTTGATTTTCCAAGGATACGTAGAAAAAAAAAAAGGGGATTCCCGATTGGAATCCCCCCTCCCCTATTTTATAACCCTTCTTTTAGTTATTGACCGTAATACTGTTACCTATCACGATTAACGACTCGCCGCACTCCCGTTCAATTATCCCATCCGTCTGATAAGCGATTTTCCCTCTTTGCCTTCCCGATGATCATGGCCAGATTTGCTGAAATTCACATGGACATCCATTATTCAAAGAGACCGTTGTGATGCTACCATTTTCTCCTTCTTTCCTACATATACATCCAGCGCAGCCTGCAAAGCCTCTCCCCGATTAACTTGAAACCCCTGGCGCAATAGGACAGCTTCCAAGGAAGCCAATACAAACAGGATGTTTTCTTTCCTGCAACTGAATCCCATGGTCCCGATTCTCCAGATTTTCCCGTGAAGCGGACCAAATGAGGAAGCGATTTCGATGCCAAATTCATTCAACAGCATGTCTCTTACAGCTTCACCATCGATTCCTTTTGGAATTTCAATGCAAGTTACACACGGAAGTTTGTTTTTCCCATCCCCGAATAACATTAGTCCCATTGCCTTGATCCCTTCAACGAGAGCAGCTTCGTGGAGTTCATGACGGGCAAAGCGCGTTTCCAGACCTTCTTCGAGCACAAGGCGCAATCCTTCACGTAACGCATAAATCATGGAAGTTGCTTCTGTATGATGATTCAAACGACGCGGTCCCCAATAATCCTGCAGCATGCTTAAATCGAAATAGTTACTGGCGATCGGACGGCTGAGCGAAACCTGTTGATTGTCTTCATCCGTGGCAATACCACGTTCCACCTTTTTGCGGGACTGGATGATTTCTTCTATTCGCTCATTATACGTAATCGGTGCCATACCGGAAGGAACGGACAAGCATTTTTGTGTCCCTCCTATCAATCCATCAATACACCATTCATCCACCTTAACATCGGTGCCCCCGATGGAGGCAACCGCATCCACAACAAGCAGGACACCCAATTCACGGCAGGCCCGCCCGATTTCCTTCAAAGGCTGCATACAACCAGTGGAGGTTTCCCCATGCACGATTGCTGTTATTTTTGGGGAGACTTTCTTGATTTCCGCAATGACTGCTTGCGGTTCGAACACTTCTCCCCAAGGACATTCCATCGTATGGACTTCAGCTCCGTATCGCTCACAGATTTCCACCAATAAATGACCGAACCTTCCGAATATAGGAACCAGGACCTTATCCCCCGGCTCAATGATGCTGCATAGAATCGCTTCATTACCGGATCTTGAGGTGCCATCTATCGGGAACGCCCATTTATTTTTCGTTTGAAAAACCGAACGCAGCATTTCCATCACTTCATTCATGATAGTGGTGAATGCAGGATCGAATTGCCCTAATATCGGTGTGCTCATCGCCCTTAAAACACGCGGGTCAACTTCGACCGGTCCTGGTGTCATGATCGTTCTCATCGGTGCATTCAATTCTGTATATGCCATTTTTACCAACTCCTTCAATAGGCTATTTTATAAAGTATTTCATTCAAAAATCCGATTCCCTGATCCATATCCATCGCAACAGGTTTGACATCCATCGATTGTGAAACCCCAATTTCATTTCCGCTTTCTTTGCCAGGGAATCGAGAGTCGAAAATGTCCTTACAAAACCTTTCAAAAACCTCTTCCTCTCCGATGCCATTCGGAACATTGAATTCGGAAGCCAGACGACAGCATCCTTCCATTATGAATGGGAGTGGTGCCCGCATGATCACTCTTACCAATGATTGTCACCGTATAAAGGCGGTGACGCCCCATCCTTGTCCGTTTCCATATGGGAACTCGTCAGATTGATTCCACCGGAGGGACGCCCTAAAGCATACAATATCAAAATATGTAGTAAGTTTTTTCCCATCCTCAGCTTTCATTGCCTGCTGAGTGCTCATCCTTTCCTTGGAATATAATATCCGGGTCACTCCATTACTCTCTGTTGCCCCGAAAAATGCTAACCCTTCTATCAGCGAACCGTAACATCATCCTTTTCATCTATTAATTTTTCGTTATGATTGCCCATCATATCGCTTCCCTTCGCATTAGCCTTTGATGTCATGAACATTCACAAAATTTATGTCATCTATTATTTTACTTGCTTTCGCATTTAACTTCATTGACAATTCTGTTAGTATTTCGATGCTTTTTTGTGCAAAATAACCAACTGAAAGACAACCAATAATGTTTATATATATACAGATTTCCATGATCAAAAGAACTTTTGTTATAGTCAGCGCCTTATCATATTTCACTGGTATTTTTTGATAAATTAAGATACTAGTTCTACATATGCCGGCCAAATTAACATTTGATGGACTGCGAACCTAAAAAGATGATGTCTAATCTTGTTACATCTAATTCACATATGTTTTATTTGCTTTTTCTTTTTATAAAGAATTAGACCAAAATGGGGAACAAGTAATCGTAATCACTTGTTCCCCCATTTTATCGATTAATCACTTATTTTAATCCGAAGCCCCGTATGAATCACTGGTAGAAGTTAAGATATGGCACTATGCTAAGCCTCATGAATTTAATAACATTGCATCCTGGTTGGTCTGATGCCCCAGAAATCACTTAATGTTTACACTTATTTTTCTTCGCTTCAATGCGTCGTCGATGCAGGATAGGCTCAGTATACCCACTTGGTTGGTTATAGCCTTGAAACACTAGGTCGCATGCCGCTTGAAACGCCACTGAGCTGTCGTAATTATCCGCGATACATTGATAGGCTGAATCTCCACGGTTTTGTTCATCCACTACTTTAGCCATTCGTTGTAAAGTCTCCAAAACCTGTCCTTTTGTACAAATTCCGTGGTGAAGCCAGTTAGCGATATGCTGACTCGAAATTCTTAGTGTGGCACGGTCTTCCATCAACCCAACATTGTTGATATCTGGTACTTTGGAACAACCAATTCCTTGTTCTACCCAACGTACAACATAACCGAGGATACCTTGGGCATTGTTATCCAGCTCTTGCTGAATTTCTTCCGGACTCCATTCGGGGTTTTGAGCCACCGGGATTTCCAAAATATCATCACGTAAATTTACTGGATTCTTTTTCAACTCATCTTGCACCTTTTTTACATCCACTTGATGATAATGAAGAGCATGCAATGTCGCTGCAGTCGGTGAAGGCACCCATGCTGTATTCGCCCCCGCTTTCAGATGGCCAATCTTTTGCGTTAGCATTTCCGCCATCATATCAGGGATTGCCCACATTCCCTTACCAATTTGAGCTCGACCTTGAAAACCGGTTGCTAGACCTACATTGACATTCGATTTTTCATAACCTTGTAGCCATTTTGATCCTTTCATGTTATTTTTGAGGATCATAGGTCCGGCTTCCATAGAAGTATGAATTTCGTCTCCCGTTCGATCTAAGAACCCTGTATTAATGAATGCCACCCTTTCTTTAACTTGGCGGATACAAGCTTTCAAGTTCAATGAAGTTCGACGTTCTTCGTCCATAACGCCAATTTTCAGTGTATTTCGCTGTAGACCAAGCATGTCTTCCACACGATCAAAGAGCTCATTGGCAAAAGCCACCTCTTCGGATCCATGCATTTTTGGCTTAACGATATAAACTGATCCTTTAGATGAATTTTGATATTTACCATTCCCCAACAAGGAATGTTTGGCAAGTAAACTAGTCATGACTGTATCCATAATCCCTTCAGGAATCTCCTCACCATTTGCATCCAGGACTGCGTTTGTCGTCATTAAATGTCCCACGTTACGGACAAACATAAGTGAACGGCCAGGTAAAGAGAATTCTTCTCCATTTGGTGCCCTGTATAAACGATCCGGGTTCATTGTACGTGTCATCATTTTATTATCCTTTTTGAAGGTTACAGCCAGATCCCCCCTCATAAGACCTAACCAATTTCGATAGACCAGGACTTTATCATCAGCATCCACTGCCGCAACAGAATCCTCACAATCCATAATGGTCGTAAGAGTAGATTCCATTAGAATGTCCTTAACGCCTGCTTTATCTTTTTTACCGATCGGGTGACTTCTATCAATCTGAATTTCAAAATGCAACCCATTATTTTTTAATAATATCGCCGATGGATTTCCGTATTCACCTTGATTGCCAACTAGCTTAGATTCCTCTATTAAACTTGTAATTTCTCCATTTTTGAGTGTAACAGCTAATTTCCCATCTACTACTGTATATTTCACGGCGTCTTTATGTGAATGAGCCTTTAAAGGAGTTACTTGATCAAGAAAATCCTTTGCAAATGAAATGACTTCTCCACCGCGTACTTCATTGTAGCTCCCTTCTCGGTAGGCTCCTTCTTTTTCGCTAATAACATCTGTACCATATAGGGCATTATAAAGGCTTCCCCACCTTGCATTTGAAGCGTTAATAGCATAACGAGCATTATCAACCGGGACAACTAGCTGCGGACCGGCTTGGAAGGCAATTTCATCATCTACCCCTTCTGTGGTAATATGAAAGTCTTCTCCTTCAGGTTCGAGATAGCCAATTTCTTGTAAAAATGTTTTATATTCACCAAAGTCCATCTCTTTATTTTCTCTGTGCCATGTATTGATATTGGTTTGAATTTCATCACGACGAGCTAATAATTTTTTGTTTTTTGGAGACATGTCATGTACCAATTTTTCAAAATCAACCCAAAATTGTTCCTGATTCAGTCCGCTTCCAGGCAGCCCATCTTTATTGATAAATTCAAAAAGTACCGAAGCCACTTGAAGATTACCTACTTTCACATATTCTCCCATGATGTATTCCTCCTCTAAAAATTAGTTTGACTCCCGGCATACGCCGAGATAATTTTCTTAAACCAGGTGATCTCTCCTCCCTTTGAACGGGTTCAATACTTAGTTTGTTTTCGATTTCCATTTCTCAAATTTATTGTTTTGTTATCTTATAATCAATTTCAAGTTTATCGTTAGAGATGTCAAATATAGTCAGTATGGTATGAACACCTTTTTTCTTCACTCGCAAAATGAAAGCCCATCTTTTAAAAAATAATCACTTTGTGTTTCCATTTCCAGGTAGATAGATCGGTTACTGCCCGACCTCCAACTTATTCATTAATTTATTCCAATTAATGAATTTCTCCAAAAAGATCGATATAATGACACCCATGATGAGACCATTTGTAATGAAAGGCTGCAAGAGGACAGGTATACTGCCGAATAATGCTGGCGGGATGTTCATAATGCTAACTCCAACTAGGACCGGCCCTGCTAAACGGAGTATCGTTTCAGAGTTGAATAACGTTCCTTTCAGACTGTTTAATGCGGTCCCGAACAATTGAAGGTATGCGACAAATAAAACAGCGTTACCTATTGTTAATGGTATTGTTCCTAAGAATCTCCCTAATGGAGGAATAACTCCAAGGAGAGTAAACAAAAATCCGCTTATAATGAATGGCTTTCGTTTGAATAACTTGGTACTTTGTAAAAAACCTATCGTAGATGTAAATGGTGTAAAAGGGACCAAGCCAAAAATCGAAGTGATAAACGCAAAAATACCTGTTACAAAAATAGATCTCCTATATTGACTATGTTCCACCTTTTCCTTGTAAACATCTGCAACAGCTTGAATAGAAGCGAAAGAATTCGTTAAATTCAGAAGGACAGCAAAAAAGGAAACAAAAATAATACCAATATTCAAGTTTGGAGTTCCAAGGGGAAAGAAAGTGAATGCCATACCTGAAGAGCTAGCCGTCGGAAGATCTGAAGGGAAAATAATTCGATATAATGACCACCCTACGATAATTCCGATCAGGATTGAGAAATTGCCTAGTATTTTCCCTCCTTTAATCCTTAAAAAGCCGACGAAGATGACAATCAAGATTGAAAACAAACTGACAGGAAGATCAATTGTTCCACTTTCGGTTATTTTAAACATACCTTTGAAGAAAATAAAGATGAGCTGAAAGGTCAGTAAAAATATATAAACACTTATCACCATCGGCTTAATTACTTTTTGTATGATATAAATCAGGTTAAATGCCGCAAGCAGTACGGTTACAGCTCCAGCCAGCAAAATACCTGTTGCAATACCTCCCCCTACGGTTTCAAAATCCAATCCGAGTGCAGATGCAGAGATGCCCATATTTATCATCAGACCCCACATTAGCCCTGAATGGCTGTCCAATAATGGATAACGATGCCCAACCCATGCCTGCAGAATACAGGATATTCCGGTAAAGATAAAGGAGCACCTTATCGTCATTTCAATCGTTTCTGTAGGAAGCTGGAATGCTGCTCCTACAGAAATTGGTACGACAACCGTATTGGCAAAAATAAAAAAAAGCCACTGTAAAGAGGAGAATAATGTTACAGTAACTCCTTGCTGTTTCATCTTAATCATCACCATTTCCGATTTCTGGATTTTTATAAAATCTGTTTGCTAGTTTTTAAGGAAGCCAATCGTAGAAATTACAAAATCATCACTTTTTATAAATAAAAATATAAGCGAAGCGCTGTCTTCACTACAATCGCTTCGCCTTAATCACTTTTTTGTTTTTTAAAAGAAGTAACTTAAATTATTTTGTAATGTTTAATAAACTTAGCATTTTTTTAATATCTTGTTATATCCATAGGCAATGCCCCTGCAGCAAAGCCTACAAACATGAATCGGCCGTTTCCTGTATTACGCATTCCATGAATTTGATTAGGCTTGGCCAATACTACCATTCCTTTCCTGATCGTGATCTCATTCTCTAGGTCAGGGAAATATGTTCCTTCCCCCTCAATGCAGACCCAAATATCATCAACATTCGAATGGGAATGTAAATATACTTCCTGCTCAGGTTCAAGACACCAAACTGCCCCAACAGTTTTATCCGTTTCATAGAAATAATTTTTTTGTGGTGCATTAGAATCGAATTTTGCTATTTTATCGATTTCAAAAACTCTTTCCTCTATTATCGACTTTTTGTTCAAAATTACATTCTGGTCCATACCTCAGCACCTCTTTTATATTTAATGGTTTTGAATTACACTTACTGGATCTCCCTAAAATACAATTCCGCCCGCATTAAATCTCTTGAAGTTGTCATCTACTCATTTCTTCTATATGATGTGACCTTTTACAAGGATGCATCACGATTACAATCTTTAGAGTAAACATATGTTAAACTTTCTCTGCCTACCGCATAGGCTGCTTGATGTACATATGGACCCATAAAAATGTAATCTCCTTTCTTTACAGGAACCCACTGATTATCCAGATTATACATCCCTTCTCCCGAGAGTAAGTAGGCTCCATGTTCTTGCACATGTGTTTCGATGAATGGATGAGATGCAGCGGGATCAAAGGAAAGAATATGAAAATTCATATCAAAATCTATATCAGCAGGCAAAAGATCCTTAAGATGGACATTATGCATATCATCATAAATCCTGAATTCGATGTTGTTCGCATGGTTTGAATGAACCCATGGCCTCCGTCCTTCAAGCGGACGATACTTTTGCTTATATAGGAATAGTTTAGAATCTCCATCCGATTGGTTTTCTAAATACATCTTTGTTCCGGGCGGACAATATAAATAACCGCTTTCATCGAGGACAAACTCCTGTTCACCTGCAGCAGCTTTTATTTTCCCTTCAATAACATAGACAAATGTCTCAACATCTTCTTGTCCACCAAACCCCTCGCTGTTCTTTCCATCCTTTTGCATTGTCACAATGTAATCGACAAAACTTGCTCCAAGCTTTGGAGAACCCAAAATGGAAATGATACAATTCTCAAATCCCGGAATAACATTATTAACCAATCCTTCAGGTGCAATTAACGCATATTTACCGTGCTCAATTATTGATCTGCTTGCTAATAAATCTTTAGGATAACCCATCTTTTAAACTCTCCTTTTAATCGTATTTTATTTGAAATATGTGACTCATGGTGTGCCCATTTCCCGCTATAAATCAACTTATAATTGTAGCTTCTTTTCCTATATTATTAGCTTGTGTTAGAAACAATTAAGTCCCTTATATAAATATTAACCGCTTTCATTTAATTAGTCTTTATGCCTAATTGATAAAAACGTTTTATATTTTTGTTCATTATAGATAAAAAGATTTTCTCCAGTCCTTTATGCTTAACAATCCTAGATTTTAATTTTTTCCACAGTGGTAATGCTTCCATTTTCAAAAACAATATCCCCATTGACGATCGTTGTTGTTACTTGCCCTTTGAATGTCCTGCCAACATAAGGCGACTGCTGATGGCGGTAGAACAAATCTTCCTTTTTCAGCTCGAAGCTTTTGTTCAGATTAACTATCGCCAGATCAGCATCGCTATCAACGGCTATTATCCCTTTATGGGGATAAAGGCCAAATAGCTTAGCTGGATTCGTTGATGTTAATTCAACAATTTTCCCCAGAGGAAGATTACGGTTGAAATGCCCCTCTGTCAACATAATATTGAGCGTAGATTGGGCACCGGAAATCCCGCCCCAGGCACTGAAAAAGTCATCATTTATTACTTCTTTCATAGAGGCAGGTGCTGGTGAATGGTCGGATGCTATTACGTCAATTTCACCGTTTGCTACAGCTTCCCATAATTGTTCCACTTCTTCATCATCACGCAGTGGAGGGCAGCATTTTGCCAAACCGCCTTTTTCCTCTAAATCTTTTAATGTCAAAGATAAATAATGAGGGCATGTTTCTACCGTAATATCCAGGCCTCTTTGTTTTGCCTGATTGATGACTTCCACTACTTTGCGGCTGCTCGCATGAACAATATGCAGTTTACACCCTGTAGCTTCTGCATATGAAATTATTCTTCTTACCGCTTCAATTTCGGAAATTATCGGTCTTGATTCGACGAAGTCCTTTGCAGTCGTCTTTTTTTGTCTTTGTTTTTCTTGTGCAAGCTGATCACAAATCACTGTACTTTCAGCATGAACGGCTAAAAGTGAACCAACAGAGGCAATTTCTCTCATCCCTTTAAAAATCGTACTATCATCGACATGATTGAAATCGACAATTCCGCTCGGTGACATAAAAGCTTTAAATCCAATTACTCCATTTTCATCAAGTTCCTTAATATTCTCAATATTTTCCGGTATAAGTCCACCCCAAAAGCGGCAATTGACTACCGACTTTTCTTCGGAGCAAGCTCTCTTTAATGCCAAATATTCTTTATTGATTGTTGGTGGTGTACTGTTCAATGGCATATCAAAATAGGTTGTCACCCCACCTGCCGCTAAACTTCTGCTACCAGTTTGAACACCTTCCCACTCAGTTCTGCCTGGCTCGTTGAAATGAACATGAGTATCAATTAATCCTGGGAGGATGTGCTGCCCCTCAGCATTAATTTCTCTTGTTGCTAAAGCATCAATATTTTTTCCGATAGTCACTTCTTTAATTTTCCCTTCCTTAATTGCAATATCTCCTTGAACAATCGAATCAAACATTACAAGATTTCCATTTCTAATGAGTAAATCATATGTAGCCATAGGTTCATTCCTTTCTGTGGGAAATCAAATTTTATAAAAACTTTTAAGGAGAATCCTCTTTTACAAGTTGCATAATGAAGAAACGAACATCTTGCTTTTGGCAGCTGAAATCGTATATATTCCGGAATTAAATACAGCTATTACATTCTGAACATCGTTTTGAGATTTAGTAGATTCCGCTAAAACTTCTATCAAGCATTTTGGAATGAAACTTACAATCCATTTTCCCAACTTAATCGCATCCACCTTTATGAAGACAGGAAGCGAGATGCGCAGCCTTGGCTGTTATCTGGTTTTGTACGGCACCCTCACCAAGGCAGTCAACACCGATCCATTTTTTTAATATTCGGACTCTTTTCCTGACTATTTCACGTTTCCATCAATTAAGCCCCTTTAACCACATCCTCTCGTTTCTGTTGCGCTTTTTAAACAAGGTTCTTTCGTAAAGATTGTTGTTTTTAAAACGAAACTATTTAAGGTTGATTGGAGCGGAAGTGCGAGACTCCTGCGGGAACAGCGGGACAGGTGAGACCCTTGAGGGGAAATCAACCACACTGCACTACTTCGTAAATAGCAACAAAGTATGCGGCGAACAGCCTTAAACAAAAACAATATAGATGAACGAATGCGAGCATCGTACCTGAGAAAAATGATAGAGAACTGGCGGATTTTATACGCTTCAAAATATAAATATAGTTTCTACATATAATAAAAACTTGGGATTTATGGAATGTAAAAAAAACAGTTTCATTAACCTTCAATCCTCTATACAATTGATTATAAGCGGATTCATTCACAAAATCATTATGCGATGTAAACAATTTCCATTTAAATTTTTGTCCAAATTTAACAAGATTCGTTTGCTTCCCTTTCTAGTAATAAAAACTGACAAAATGTAGAATTAGAAGGTGTATGATGAAAAAGGTAGAAGATTTATTTATCGTTGATGTGTTTCAAGAAGCCAAAATTATTGCTGGACATGCCGGACTTAAAAGGAAAGTAGAATCAATTGAGATTTCAGAAACACCAGATGCCATCAATTTTTTAGCTAAGAACTCCCTATTATTGACAACAGGATACGCTTTTAAAAACGACCCCCATGCATTATGCAATCTCATTTCCCAAATTAATAAACTTCCATGTGCAGGGATTGCCATTAAACTTAAAAGATTCATTGATGAGATCCCGCAGGATGTAATCGAATTGGCCGATTCATTAGAATTTCCAATTATTCAAATTCCGGAGACATTAACATTAGGTGCGGTTGCTCATCAATTATTAAGCTTTATATGGGATAACCAAATTGAAGAGTTATTCTATGCGATGCATATTCACAAGGAATTTACCAATATGATGATAAAAGGGTACAGTCTGAATTCTTTAATTGAAAATCTTGGCTCCCTATTAAAATGTCCTGTTCTCCTACTTGATCCTATTGGTGATGTGACATCCTTTTCTCATCATTTTCGTACAGGAAATATGAAAATCGTTATGAAAAATGTTCAAGAACAAATTAAACGTGATATAGAAACATACCTAGAGAAAAACCAGCTTACTATCGACATCCAAAATACGGACATTTCCATAAAAATGTTTCGGGTGAAAACAATGCGTCCCTATCCCTATTTTCTATTAATTCTTCACCCTGAGAAGCTTTCATACCCATCTTCACAATTAGCTATAGAACAAGCATCAACAGTCATTTCATTCACGCTGCTTAAAAACGAGGCTATTAGAGAAAACAGTCGTTTGTTAGAAAATAACTTTTTTGCTTCCCTTGTTGATGGAAAGATTTCTAACAAACAAGAAATTATTCATAGGGGAAAACAGCATGGCTTAATCGACAATATGAAATACGTATGCATTGTATGTAAGATTGATGATGATAAACAAAACGCTTTACAAAAAAGTGCAGACATAATGAATAGATTATACGACTATTTATATAAATTTTTACATAAATCATTTTTAAAAATAGATACTAACAACATCGTTTTTATGAAAGATGGATATTTTGTTATTTTGATGCAAGCTCCTCTGAATATTAATGATTCGATTAAAAGTGTAATAGAAGAAAGGCTGAAGGAGTTCCAGAATGAGGCTTATTCAAATCTAAAAATTTCGTTGTCGTTTGGAGTTGGTAACTTTTCTAATGACCTTACCTATATCCACCTTACATACGAAGAGGCAGTGGAAGCATGGACAAATGGGGCTGAACTGTTTCAAAATAAATTTATCAACTTTTACGAGACCAAGCAATTAATCGAACTGATTCGGTTAATTCCCGAAAAAGATTTAAAAAAATTTTATGAAAATACTTTACGTTCTTTATCCTACCCGAAAAATAAAGATGAAAAAGACTTAGTTAATACCTTATTGGTATATTTGGATAATAATTGTGAACTTGCAATTACATCCAGGAAACTGTTTGTTCACCGTAATACCGTTAAATACCGAATTGCCAAATGTGAGGACATGTTGAATTATTCCGTTCATGATGCAAAAAACTCACTTCATTTACGTATAGCTTTACTCATGAGTTCAATTTTCAGGGGTAATAGTGATTAATAAGTTATTGTAATCACTACTAAAGCAGATATTGACTGAAGGTAAACTGCTCTGGAAGTGTCTTGGATTATGGAGGAATCCAGGAATTTCAGTGGCTTTTTTATGAACATACAGAACTCCTTTTATTACATTGGATCATTGTCGATACACATGACTGTTTCATCAAATGAAGGATCTTTGTCCTATAATTGAAATGTATTCATTTCAAAAAAACTCGTGTTCCGATATAGTCGGATCACGAGTTTTTTGAAAGTTCTCTTTTAGTTGATAGCTAAAACTTATAAGTTCCTCAATATTGTTTTGTGGCTATCTTAATCACTGTAGAGTAAAGGACTCTAGCTCCTGCACCCATATCTTCTACAGTCACGAATTCATCTGGGTGATGACTGAGACCATCCTTACATCGAACGAAAATCATTGCAACATTCGTTACCTCCGCCATAGCCATTGCATCGTGACCAGCACCGCTTACAAGACTGATAGGACTGCCATCCAATTCGCTAATGGACTCCTCGATTACTTTAATCAATTGTTCATCACAGTATACAGGATCAGCTTCCATGACCTGTTCAAAATGAATTTGGAGTCCTCTAGCTTTTGCTACTCTTTCACCTTCAGTTAATATGGCATCAATGGCTTTTTTCTTACGATCCACATTTAAATCACGGATATCCAGCGTTCCTGTTACAAGGCCAGGTATTACATTACTAGCACCCGGACTTACAGTAAGTTTTCCGATGGTCGCCACTAATGGTTCATTTTGGATAGCGATGTTCTCAATGTAGGAAATGAGATCACTAGCTCCTAAAAGCGCATCTTGTCTAAGGGCAACAGGAACTGTCCCTGCATGTCCAGGTTTCCCGATAATTTCAAAATAAAATCTTGTAGCACCAGCAATCCCACGAACTATACCGAC
Source organism: Peribacillus sp. AS_2 (assembly GCF_026891895.1). Lineage (NCBI taxonomy): Bacteria > Bacillati > Bacillota > Bacilli > Caryophanales > Bacillaceae > Peribacillus > Peribacillus sp. AS_2. The sequence continues at coordinate 259,746 of NZ_JAPTGA010000003.1, read as the reverse complement.
AGGTTCATTCTCCTTCTCAAGCACAGGCCCCTGTTCGATATGAAGTTCCAAATAAGCGAGAAGTTCTTCTGGAGTACGACTAGCGTCTTTATAAGCATATGGGTCAGCAATACCAATTCCTTTTAACGCTTCAGCAATTGTTATTCCTTGTTCATCTGCTCTTTCTAAATCTTCAGCAGTAAAAGTTCCTGCAATCGCTTTACTACCAAGGAAAGTTGAGTGAAACCTTACTCCTTCCTCATCACAAAAACCTACCACTTCGATTGGATTGTATAATATAATGCCATTATCCTTAAGAGTTTGAACAACTTCTATTCCAGTTATAACTCCTAGAATCCCATCATATTTACCTGCTTCAATCACGCTATCTAAATGTGAACCAATCATTAAGACTGGAGCTGTTGGATCTTTCCCTTCATAACGTCCGATTATATTATTAAGAGCATCTTTTCTTACCGTCATCCCAGCTGCTTTCATCCACTCTTCAACTAGACTTTCTGCTTTTAAACTTTCCACTGTGAAAGGTAGTCTAGTGACACCAACAGTTGTGGATGAACAAGCAGCAAGTTCTTGGGTTCTAGTGTTGATTCTTATAGCATCAACATCCTTCTGAAGTTTAACCAATCGATCACTTCCCTGCCAATTTAATCTCTAAGTGAAATTTTTGTTATTTAAATCCAGTTACTTAATATGCAAAGTCATATTAACACTTTATTTAGTCTTTGCTCAATAGGAATTCTGCATGATAAGCTAATTAAAAGTTAGATTAAACGGTGACAAGCAAAAGCACTTGTCACCGTTTAATACATATCGTACATATATAGGCTAACTAACTAAACGCCCTTTTTTTGAATGTAATAATGACCATGCATCAACGAGAGTACGTTTTGACTGTGCAATTACAATATCAGATGATTCTGTACCGACAGGTTTTACTTCAAAAGCGACTATATTCTTTATACCTTCACCGATGTAACCAATTTCTAATAGAGATCGTAAATACTCCGCTAATTCAGGAACATCAACTTCACTTCCTGGATATCCGAAACGCGGATGCTGATCGCCGTAAGCAGGATCAGAAGTATCTTTAATATAGCAATTTCCGATATGGGCATGGTTAATATAATCACGAGCTAACGTTAATGCATCATGAGACGTTTCACGCTGCATTGGTAAATGACTTAAATCAAGCATTAAACCGAAAGTGGGATCTACTTTACGAACTTCTTTTGCAACTTCAACAGCAAGTTTATTCGAACCGATTAAACATTTCTTATCAGTCTCATCATCAAATGTTTCAAGTGAGAGTACTAAATCACCTTTAGATTTTGCATAATCGCATAATTCTTTGATAGAATTCGTTAGTAATTGTAAGGCAACATCTTGTTGAGTATCTGGTTTAGCCCCACTTAAGAAACCAAGTTTAGCAGCATTTACTTCGTAAGCCTGGTCAATTCCGCCTTTTACTAAATCGATAGCCCTTCTACGCTCAGCTTCATCAAAAGAATTAAGGTTTCCTTTGTTTCTTAATAGAATCGGTTGTGCACCAAATCCTACATTCATTCCACCGGATTGTAAAATTTGAGCAGCCTCTTTACGTTCTTCAGGATTGTTAATAGATGTAATTTCAATTCCAGAGAAAAAATCATCTTGTACAATTTTCTTAATTGTTTCAACAGCTGGGCCATCTCCACCCATTGTTTCCGGATAAGCCATGAAGTGAACAATTCCGACTTTCATAGAATTATGAAGATTTGCTGACATTGTTTCGCCGATTTTTCGGCTTCCCTCCTTTAATGAACCCATTATTTAAGTACAGTCAAGACTGCTTTTCATTACTAATATATTTTTTGAAGCAATAGGTTATATCCCATTGCTTCAAAAAACACTTCAATCAAGAGTGATGATTATTTAGAATAATCAATCTTTTCGGAGTATTTGAAGCCGTTAAGTGCACCGTTATTAGAGAATTCGCATGCGTTCTTAGGATCTGGATCAACTATAACTTCGATTAAATATGGTTTACCTGAGTCAACTGCACGTTGCAGAGCTGGTTTGATATCATCATAATGTGTAACAAGCTCACCACGAACACCCATACCTTCAGCCGTTTTAACAAAGTCGATTCCGCGCTCTTCATTATCACATAATTCATTTTTGTAAATTAAGTCCGTAGAAATTTGACGTCCATTATAGAACCAGTTTTGTTGTTGACGAATTAAACCCATTAATGAGTTATTCATACAGAAAATAATGACCGGAATATCATGCTTTGCAGCTGTAGCAATATCTTGTAATGACATCCCCAAGCTTCCATCACCAAGGATGTTTACACTTTGTCTTTCAGGAAATGCAAGTTTCGCTGCCATTGCTGCACCAAGGCCCCAACCCATTGTCCCCGCACCGCCAGTTAATAAGTAAGTTCTTGGTACATACGTTTCAAATAATTGAGAAGACCAGATTTGGCTGATACCGCAGTCATGAGATACGAAGGCATCTCGATCTAAGAATTCACGAAGTTCTCGCAATGCACGTTCTTGTCTGATTGGAAGTGTTGTGTAATCCGTTTTTCGTGCCCATTTCTTACGCTCTTCAGTTAAGTTGACTCTAGTACCTACTTCGGCAGTTGCAGCTACATGAGCACCAAGTGCTTTATGGGCTTCTGCAAGTTTAACCATAAATGTTTTAACATCAGAAACGATACCTAAAATCGTTGGTACAACTTTACCAATTTCCTTATTATCAAGATTTACGTGGATAATTTTCTTACCGTTTTGTGTGAATACAGAAACATTACCAGTTGAACGATCAGCGAAACGTCCGGCAAGGTTGATTACTAAGTCAGCTTCAACAATTGTTTTGTTACCGAATGGAGTATCAAGCATCGTTCCCATACGTCCAGCGAATAAAGGGTGATCGTTAGGGAAGGTATCCATCCCCATGCCAGAAGTTACTACAGGGATTTGCAGTTCTTCAGCTAACGCTTTCAATTCAATGGTAGCGTTTGCAATGTTGACCCCTCCACCAGATAGTAAGACCGGTCTTTTAGCATCTTTTAATAATTCCAATGTTTTCTCTATATCAGCGTCAGAAGCTTGTGGTAAGTTATCGACTGGAGTAGAACCGATAAGCACATCTAAGTCGACTTCTATTTCAACTTTTTGTTGATCAACTGGTAAATCAAGAAGAACTGGACCCTTTCTGCCAGTAGTAGCTGTTACCCATGCTTCATGGATAAATTCAGCAGCTTTCGAACCGTCAGTTAAACGGTATGCAGCTTTCGTTACAGGCTTTGCCATTTCAACGATAGGCGCTTCTTGGAATTGCATGGTTCCAATTAAACTATTTTTTTGTTGTCCGGTAATGGCTATCATTGGAATCGAATCCATCCATGCACCGTAAAGGCCAGTTAAGAAGTTAGTTCCGCCAGGACCTGATGTGGCAGCACATACGCCTACTTCACCAGTTGCTCTTGAATAACCATCAGCCATGAAAGCACCCGTTTGTTCGTGACGAACAATATATGATTCAATTTTAGTTAATTCTTTTACTGCATCATAGAATGGTAAAATCGCAGCTCCCGGTACACCATAAACATGTTTCACTCCTCTTTTTTCTAAATACAAGGCAATTAACTCAGCAGCTGTCATTTTTTGTTTAGCCATTTATATCTCTCCCTTTTGATCCTTTTTTATATTTTCAAAGATTTGAGCAATTGAATCTTTATCCCCAACGTTGCCCGGAAATACGATATAAGGTGTATCTTTGAACTTAGCTTCACTTCCGGTTAACCATACTGGAACACCGGCGATCGCTTGCCCTAAAATTTTTGCATATTTAATATCTAAGCCGTCAGTTGCCACATCACTCGAAGTTATACCACCTTTTGCAATGATGAATTTCGGCTTTACTTTTAGTGAGCGAATAACTTTAACTAAAGAACTTGAAACAGTTTGACTAATCTTTAAGTTTTCTTCCTTATCTTCCGCACTAATTAAATCTCTACTCGTATATACAAGCGTATCGCGATTAGAAGAAATATTTTGATCTACTAATTGACATACTCGTGTTAGCTCTTCAATTCTTGTTTCTTTATTTAGAACTTTCACAACACTCATTTCGATTTGTTCAATCGGGTATTTACTCATTAGTTCCTTAATTTGTTCCGTAGTCTTATTCGTGTGGGAACCTACTATAATAAAGCCACCATTGTTTTGGCTTTCATCACTTGAAACAATCTCATTAGCTGATAAATATGGACGATCCTGAATTCCCGCAATCGATTTTACAATAGATGCTGCAGTTCTAAACAAGAATTGCTTGCCAGAATCAATTGCTTTAAGGACAGCTAATGATACGATGTCCAAATCATAATAAGATTTAGCATTTACTATAATAGGAGCATTATTGTTAGCAGATAGTAAAATCTCATAAACTCTATCAATGCCGCCATTATGAATATCTTCCAGTGAAATGATCAATGCTGACTCTGAAGCTACGCTTCCATTTGTCTTTTCTTCAATCCATTTTGGTAAATTAGCGGTTTTGAAACCGAATACGGAATCATTCGCAAATTCTGTTTCATTTACTGGGACAAGCTGGCCGTCCACACCTAAATAATGAATATTATCTATGGTGTAACGATGTGCTTCAAAAAAAGCCGGAATGATTAAATGACCTGAAATTTGTACATCAGCAGTTTTTAATAATTCATCTTGGAGCACATTAATTTCAAGTGGATAATGCCCTCTTAATGTTGAGTCACTTCTACTGATAATTGAATAATTGATTCCCATTTCCTTAGTAACGTCAACAATGTTTTGGACAATCTCCCTATTGATGTTTTCCGTCTTTTCTGCATTATAACTTCTTGTGTTTGTTAAAATATAAAGTACACTTCTCTCATCAGATAATCCTTTTTTAATCCAGTCTTTTCCCCAGTCCGTGATGACAAAAATATCATGTACCGTTTGGACACCGGTTGGATCATCATCTAAAACGATAAACTTATGTTTTGTTTGATTTAAATGAGCTTTGATTTCAGCACGAAGGCTGTCATCCGATTTAGAGAAGAGGTCTAAAGTATCCTTTAAACTTAGATATTGGGTTGCGTTTGACAAAAACCCTCCCCCTTTCATTATCTAAAAATGTGATTAGCTAGTTACTCTATGCCCTAATAATTCATTTGCAGTAGAAATAATTCGGTGTGCTCTTAATTCAAATAAATCAAGTAATTCATCCATTTTTCCAGAAACCCCAAAACGGTCATTTGTACCGATTCTTCTTAATTTAGCTGGTTGGTTTTCCGATAATACTTCAGCAACAGCACTACCTAATCCACCTATAATTGAATGCTCTTCAACTGTGATGACATGTTTTGTTTTCGCAGCAGATGCAATAATGGCTTCTTTATCAATAGGTTTAATTGTATGGATGTGTAAAAGTTCGGCGCTTACACCTTGCTTTTCCAATTCACCTGCTGCTTTTAGTGATTCATCAAGCATTATCCCAGTACTGATGATTGTTATATCTGATCCTTCACGATATTTAATTGCTTTACCTATTTTGAATGGTTCTTCTTTTTTGGTAACGATCGGTACTGGTAATTTGCCAACACGGAGGTAAATTGGTCCTTCATGGTAATAAGCAGCTTCTACTGCTTTTTCCATTTCAACCGCATCAGCTGGAACAATTACCGTCATACGTGGAAGTGAGCGCATTAAAGAAATATCTTCAAGCGGTAAATGTGTTGCACCTTCTTGTGCAGCTGATGTACCAGCGTTATGACCGACAATTTTCACATTGTTATTTGAATAACATACTGAAATTCTCATTTGATCAAATGCGCGCCCAGTAAGGAAGTTTGCATAAGCATTGGCAAATGGTACTTTACCCGCCACTGCCATACCGGCTGCGGTACCTACTAAATCACATTCAGAAATACCGATGTTAAAAAAGCGTTCTGGAAATCTATTTTTATATAGATTTGTCATATTCGATTTTGCGCAGTCCGCGTCAAGTACCACTAAATTGTCATGTTTTTCTCCAAGTCTAATTAGTGCATCAGCAAAACCTTTACGTGGCGCTTCTTGATTTGCCATCTTAAGCCAACTCCTTTAAAGCGATTTCTAATTGCTCATCATTCGGAGCCATTCCATGCCATTCATGGGTATCTTCCATAAATGAAACTCCCTTGCCTTTAACCGTATGAGCTAGAATTGCAGTAGGTCTGCCTTTAGTGCGTTTAGCTTCTTTATACGCTTCATTAACTGCATGAATATCATGACCATCAATTTCAACAACGTGCCAACCGAAAGCTCTAAATTTATCACCAAGATTTTTTACACCTTTTACATTTTCAACAAAATCATCAAGTTGAATTTTGTTCCAGTCGATAATCGCACAAACGTTATCAAGATTGTAATGTGCAGTTGTCATTGCCGCTTCCCAAACTTGACCTTCTTGTAATTCTCCATCACCTATCATGCAATAGGATCTTCTATTGCTGCCATCCAGTTTTGCAATTAATCCAACACCATTAGCTACCGATAATCCTTGACCAAGTGATCCTGAAGATATGTCTACACCTGGAATATGCTCTCCACATGGATGTCCATGTAACCTACCGTCAACATCCCTGAATGTCATTAATTCTTCAACCGGGAAGAAACCTTTTTCAGCTAATACTGAATAAAATACAGGTGTACAATGCCCCTTAGATAAGAAGAAACAATCTCGGTCTTGCCAATCTGGGTTGTCAGGATCAACATTCATGTGTTCAAAAAATAGGACGGACATTAATTCAGTTGCCGATAAAGAACCTCCAGGATGACCACTTCCAGCATGGTTCGTCATTTTGACTATGTGCCGGCGAATCGTTTTCGTTAGATTATTATAAAATTCGCCTTTCTCTTTAGAAAAATCCACAATTTACTCCTCCTTTTAGTCGCACAATAAGCAACGTCGTTTCATTAAATGATTAAAAAAATAAAAATAAGTAATTTGTTGCTTATTAACTAACCTTGTTTCTTATTTTGATATTATCACCGTTTTTTGAATATTTCAAGTATTTTACCATTAAATTTTTTATAAAAATTTTCGCAGGGCAAAACAAGTTCCTATTCAAAGATAAACTTGATTCAATAAATTTCCACAAAAAAAGAATTGGCATTATACCAATTCTTTTAGTTTGTAGACAACAGGGGTTCGGAATTTAAAAATTTCTAACCCCTTTTAAACTTCCCTTTGAAATTTTGACCAAAGGTTAAGAGAAATACTTGGGCGTCCTACCTGAATACATATCTTTCACCAAGTCTAAATGAAAGTGAAGTCAATGGAACCTCAATTTTACGAAACAAATGGTTCGCCGGCACCAGTTGATCTAAAGTAATCATTTCAAGTTGATCACGTTGAATAGAAGGATGTTTCTAAAGCATCCTCATCACCTCAAGTTTTAATAGATCTATTCTAAAACAAAAGAGACTGTAGGCAAAAGGAGTTCTATCCAAATTTTTATACATAGTTGATTGGAACGGAAGGCGCGAGACTCCTGCGGGAATAGCGAGTCCAAGGGAGACCCCACAGGCGCAAGTGCGCCGAGGAGGCTCCCGGACCGCCCGCGGAAAGCGAGTGACTGAAGTGGAAATCAACGTCCAAATTTGTACAAGCAAAAAAATATAGACAAACTCGATTTTCATCGAGTTTGTCTACATTCCGAAAGAATTGGCATTATACCAATTCTTTTTCACATTATTTAATTATCTGTGTAACCAAGCCTCTTGGAAATCTTTTTACCAATATCCATTATAATTGGTTTAATTTCAGTTAATCTTTCTTCAGTCATTCGGATGCTTGGTCCTGATATACTAACAGCAGCTGTAATTTTCTTACGATTATCAAAAATTGGCGCTGCAATACAGGTGATTCCTTGTTCATTTTCTTCAATTTCCCTACCGATACCTTCGTTCCTTATTTTTCCCAATTCTTTAAAAAAGGACTCTTTATCGGTAATCGTTTGTTCAGTATGTTTTGGTAAACCATGCTTGTCAACTATATCTACGATCTCATTTAATGGCAGATGGGCCAAGATTACCTTCCCAACTGCCGTACAATGCATTGGGGCACGTCTCCCTACTTGTGAATGTGTTCTAAGGGTTTCACTTCCCTCAAGTTTTTCAATATAGACTACCTCTCCTTGATCATATACGGTCAAGTGGATCACTTCATTAATATGTGATTCTAACTCTTCCAGAAATGGTTTAGCTTGAGTTCTCAAGTCAATAGATTCAAGCAGCATCGAACTTAATTCTAAATATTTATAGCCTAATCTATATTTTTTAGTTTCAGGATTTTGTTCGATGAATCCATGATCTACAAGAGTACTTAATAGTCTGAATATAGAGCTTTTATTTAAATCTAGGTTGGAGGCCAGCTCAGTAACCCCAATCCCTTCTTTACGCTTGCTCACTAATGAAATAATTGTTAATGCCCTATCTACTGACTTAACCATTTATATTAACCTCCGATTAAATCCTATATTACTGATCCTGTCTTTATCTTACCACAAGAGCAATACCCAGACATAATACCAGTCAAAAAATAAACCAAAAAAGAAGGTATGACGCCATTAAGGGCAACTAAAGTGCCCTTTTGGGTCAACCTTCTTTACATAACTTTATGCTTGTACGAAACTATTTTTTGCCGAAATGAACTTCCCAATTGGATGACTTACAATCCCTTTCTCAACATCAAATACTAGTTGTCCTCTTACAAACGTTTTCGTCACTCGACAGTTAATCTTTCTTCCAACATAAGGGCTTTGTTGATGACGGTAATACAAATCTTCTGGCTGAATGGTGTATGATTTATTTGGATCAAGAAGAATGATATCAGCGTCATAGGAAACTTTAATGCTTCCTTTATTTCTTAAGTTAAATATTTCTGCAGGTTTAGTCGCAATCATCTTTGAAAAATCACTTACAGAAACCCCACGTTTCTTAACAGCCTCGTCAAACATTAAATCAACATTATTTTGGCAGCCACTAATCCCTCCCCACACTTCAAACATATTATTGGTGTTGCTCTGCTTCATTTCTGGAGGACATGGGGAATGGTCTGAGGCCAGGATATCAATTTTCCCTTCCTTAAGAGCTTCCCATAATTTATCTTGTTCTGCTTTAGTACGAAGCGGCGGGGCGCATTTCGCAACAGGTCCTATCCTTTCAAAGGTTTCCATATCCAACGTGAAATAGTGAGGACACGATTCTATCGTAACCTCTTGGCCTAGTTTTCGTGCTTTAAGAATTTCTTCAACAGCCTCTTCACTGCTAATATGAACAAAATGCAATTTGCATCCAGTCTCTTTCCCCAATAACAAAGCACGTTTTACAGCATCAACCTCAGTAAAAATGGGGCGGGACTCTACATAATCCCTTGCTGTTGTCTTCCCTTGTTTTTTCTTTTCAATTGCCAGTTTATCGGTAAGCTCTGCATTCTCAGCATGTATAGATAAAATATGCCCCAATTCCGATAGTTTTTTCATACCTTGATATAAAGTAAAATCATCAACATTTTTAAAATCCCCAATTTCCTCACTGCCACATGTTGCCATAAAACATTTGAAAGCCACAACGCCTTCGTTAGAAAGGTCTTCTAAATCTTGGAGATTATCAGGAACTAATCCACCATACAAAGCATAATCAACATACGCCTTATTTTCAGCAGATTTTAATTTTAAATGCAGTGAACTCTTTGTAGTCGTTGCCGGCAAAGCGTTTAATGGCATATCTACAAATGATGTTGTCCCTCCTGCAGCCAGTGCTTGAGTTCCTGTTACAAACCCTTCCCACTCCGTTCTGCCTGGCTCGCAAATATGGACATGGGCATCTATCATCCCAGGCATGACATATTGATGAGCAGCATCTATGATTTCAGCAGATTCTCCGGTTATTTCTTTTGAAATTTCTGTAATCTTACCGTGAAGTATACCGATATCTAGTTGTTCCACTGTATTTTCAATTACTACATTTCCGTTCTTTATAACTAAATCAAACTTCATTCTCCCAACTCCTTTTTTGCAATTTTCAGTATATTGACATTATACAATTGCCTTGTTCATTTCCTCCTCAGTTTGCATCAATCCATTATAAATAGACAGAGAGAATAGCCCCCGGAAACATAGAAATACAAGTCTACTTTTCAAAAATTGTACCCTTTTTGAATTTAGAATCTTTAAATGCAAATTTCATCAAAAGCAAATATGCACTGCCTCCCACAACAACGCCGATAATCCATGCCAGCTCCACTTTCAAACAGGCTGCACCGGCGCCGATTAGCAATGCAAGCACCGCTGCTGGATTATACCCTGCAAATGGACCGTCTTCCTTATACAAATCTGCAACATTCACCTTCTGCTTTCTTAATATATAATATTCGACTAATAATATAGAAACAATCGGTCCTAAAAATGCCGAATATATAAGAATGAAGATTCCAAGACCCTTTGCCGAAGAATCCTGCACAAGAACCCAAGGGAATGAACAAAATGCAAGCAGTCCGGTTATGGTAACTGCAGGTTTATATTTCATTTTTGTAAGCAATGTAATAACATAGGTTGGCGGAATGATATTGGCAACCATGTTTACTGCCACCGCACCCAAAACAATAAATGCGGATACAAAGAGGGTAATATACGAGTTATCCACTACGACCGCAAATGCTTTTACAGGATTGTTGATGCCGGTTGCGGAAGCAAGCATTCCACCGATTGTAAGTGTCAAGCCGTACGCTGTTAAAATAGGAAGAAAGTACAAAAACCCGCGCTTTTTGTCGCTAATACCGGTTTTTAGCTCTCTTGAATAGTCCGCTGCACTTAAAAAGATAGCCGCATAATTCCCCATAAACATCATGATCAATGCAAAGAAAGGTAAGCCCCATGATCCTTCTGCATGAACCCATTTTTCTGCAATAACATCGCTATAGGAGGTTAGTAGAACGCCAAATACATAGAGAAGCGCAAGTACAATAACAATAGACGCAAGCGTTTCCACCCATTTAATGGCATGGAATCCATACAGCGAAAGTCCAATTTGCACTAACTGCAGCACGACAAAGCAAATGGCAACATTATCAAAGGCTCCACCCGTCATAATCTTCGCAATTTCATTTAAGGCAGTACCGCCAATCCAACTTTGAAAACCGTACCAAACGATGGCGGGAATACCGCGCATCAGTGATGATATTACGGAACCTTTCAGGCCAAAGGACATTCTAAGCTGTACAACATATGGGATACCCGTTCTGTATCCGAGCCTATCATTTAAAGCAAAAACAGTTGAAATGATACCAATTGCCATGATAGCTGCGGCAAATGTCTGAAAGATGTTTAACGTAGCGATTCCCGCTACAATCATACTGGCTCCAAGCGTCATATTACCTAGATTAACACCGTCACCAACCCACATGAAAATATAGTCTACCGGACTTACCGTCCTACCTTCCTCGGTTTTCGGATTAAGTGATTCATCCACACCCGTATCATGTTGGATCTGCGTTTCTTGTGGAACGTAACTTTCTAAATTTGTAGACATGATACATCCAACCCCTTTTTTATTGTTTGCCGCATTTTAATGCATTGGTTAACAAGTTAGGTCTTAGATGTTTGCCAAGGCTATGATATGTTACAAACTTCCTTCTAAGTGGTCTTTTCCGTTCATCATTCACAGGAATTAAAATGCGAATTTGTTTTGTTAAAAGTACTATTTTCCATCACCCGATGTATTGTCGCGTATTAAACAACGACGTTTCTTTGAATTTGCAAAAAAAACCACATGACAACACTTTAAATCTGAAAATGCTTTCGAAGGGCTGTATCACCTCCTTAAAAACCCTAATAGTAAGCGCTTTCATTAACTGTATATCAAATTACAATTAAAGAAATATATCTGACAAGGAAGAAGAAATCTGTAATTCCTCATTAAAATGAAGATTCGACTCAATTTCACTAAGATGAATGAGAGATAAGCGTTCTGCAAGATCACCGTCCCTTTGCTTAATGGCATTAAAAATTTGCAAATGATCGTGAGAACCACATGTTTCCATTTTACCTCTTCCATAGATTGCTATAATCACATAAGTTAGGGATATCAAGTCTTCCAGATATTGATAAAAATACGAATTCCCTGCGATTTCAGCTATTTTCAAATGAAAATCCCCAGAGACTTTTAAAGATTCATAAAAATCCAGACTACCATAAATATGTCGTTCTTCTTCTACCAGAGTCTCTAGTTCTTTTAATTGTTCCTCATTATAGAGTCTGCATGCTCTTCGCACTGCTTCCCCTTCTAAGATTCTCCTCATTTCAAATACTTCTTTTGCTTCTTCAATTGTTGAACAGGAGACAAAGGTACCTTTATGCTCTTTAATTTTCACTAATTTTTCATATTCCAATCTGCGCAGAACATTTCGAACAGGGGTACGGCTTACGCCAAACGATTCAGCAAGATCCTTTTCTATGAGTTGCATATTTGGCCGAAGCTTTTGCTGGATAATAGCTTGCTTGATTTTTTTATAGATATCCATTTCTAAACTATTCAACACTTTATACCTCCCCTCAATGAAGAATTCAAAATTGAATGCAGTATTGTATACAATACTGGGTAAAAAAATTTGAACTGGATTATTGTACTAAATTTCATATGATTGATCATTTAAATTAAGTTGTTTAAGTTGCTTCAATCTGTCTGTTTTCAAAGAACATTGCCAAATCTCAAAAGATCTAGCCGCCCTTCCTGTCCCTCAATAAGCAACATCGTTTCATTAAGTGAGTAAAATATAACATTTTATTCTACATTTCACATTTTTTATACTATCACCACTAATTTAGTTTTTCAACAAAGAATTTCAAAATTCAGAATATTTTTATCTCCTTATTTACATAAAATAAATACTATTATAGCAGGATGCAATTTTTTTACTTAAGACTATTCCTTTAAGGTAATAACAACTTTTGCACCTAACCACCCCATTATTAATAACCATATAGGAGAAGAGGCTGACCTTTTGAAAGGCAGCCTATCTGCTGAGAAAAAAAGATTTTAATGCAGTAACATTTTACTTCATAGGATCTTTAAACATGGTATATTGCTTACTTATATCACTTTTTAACTTTTATAAATGATTTAATTGCTTTTATAGCTGCTTCATAGTTCGGATGTTCCGTAATTTCCGGAACGTATTCAACATACTGTACGATATCATTTTCATCTACAACGAATACTGCACGGCATTCTAAACGATGTTCCTTTATATATGTGCCATAAGCTGTTCCAAATGACATCTTAAAATGATCTGAAAGGGTTTGGGCTTCTTCTATTCCTGCTGCTCCACACCATCTTTTTTGTGCAAATGGAAGATCTACACTAATTGTTAACACTTCTACATCATTTCCTAGATTTCTAGCTGATTGGTTAAATTGCCGTGTTTGTGCGTCACATACTCCTGTATCAAGAGAGGGAACACATGAGATAAGGCGGACTTTCCCTTTTGAATCTTCAAGTGTAACTTTTGAGAGATCGTTTGCTAACACTTCAAAATTTGGCGCTTTATCCCCAACACGAATTTCACTCCCAATCAACGTAACTGGATTTCCAGCAAATGTTACTATATTTGATCTTTCTATAGACATATTATTTTTTCCTCCTATTCCCTTAGCAATTCTTCTAAAAAAAGTTATCTTCAACGATAAGTAGTATAGCCATAAATTATGTGGTTAAAGGGTTTATCCATGTGTCTAATATATGGGGTACTGTTCAAAGGTTCGTATCATATTACTCCTTAAACATAGTAAGAAGCACTACCACTACTTAGTAAAAAGTTTTCAATTTTTTCTTTTACTACGTTCTGGACTGCGTTTTGGACTAAAGTCAATGTTTCAGTCGGTAGTTCCGACCACTCTTTTTCTGTAACGTGAATTTCTCGATTAAGAGTTTTTATCATCATATGTTCTAAATCTGTTGCAATATTCACTTTACTGATTCCACCATTAGGAATTTGAATTGCATTCTTTATCATCTCTGAAGGGGTGCCTGAACCGCCATGCAACACTAAAGGTACAGATGTTAATGCACGAATTTCAATTAAACGATCAATATCAATTTTTGGATCTTTAACGAGATAAACCCCATGTGAAGTTCCGATAGAAATCGCTAATGCATCAATACAGGTCTCTTCAACAAACTGTTTTGCTTCTTCAGGCTCTGTAAATAGCTCTTCATCAACGTCGGTTTCAATAAAGTCGGTTGTCCCTATCTTGCCTAATTCAGCTTCTACAGTTACGCCTTTTGAATGTGCATACTCAACAACCTTTTTTGTTATCTCGATATTTTTATTGAATGGTTGCTCTGATGCATCAATCATAACGGATGTAAAACCAACTTCGATGGCTTCTGCAATTACATTGAAATCCTTTGTATGGTCTAAATGTAACACAGCAGGGATCGTAATATTCTCCTCTTGGATCACACGATAAAACTCTCGGCTAAATTCCGCTAAATTAATTCCATATCGTTCCTGCTCCCTCTCAGAAGTTTGAACAATAACCGCAGATTTCTTTTCTTGGGCCGCTCTAAGTATAGGAGCTACCATCTTTGTAGCTCTAGGGGTAAACGAACCGACAGCAAATTGATTTTGCGTAGCTACTGCAAGTACCTTTGTTAATGAACTAACATTGTTTGGTTTTATATTTACTTTCATTCATTCAAACTCCCTTAAAGATGATTTAACTTATTTCGTTCATTCACGCCCTTTAAGTTACCTAATAAGCAACAGTGTTCCCTTTTAATTTTAAATACTTTTCTGAAAATCCAACATTCCCCCCTCTTTCTTACCCACTATCTGAAAAAAAGCGTCTGTATTCAATGTACAGGATTCGGCATCTGACAGCCTCTTTTCAACAAGGGTTTTCTAAATATAATACTATTACCATGTAAAAAAACATTCTCAACAAAGATAAATGAATCCATTTACTTACTAAATTAGCAATGCAAATTAGGCTTCCACTATTGTTCCTGACTTTAATGAATTTTCTTTTTCGGTATTATTGCCAATCGTAAGGGCAATAATTGCTGCTACAATGATGGCTGCAATCATTAATATGAAAGTTGAATTGTAAGAACCACCGCTGCTTTCAATCATATAACCCATTAATAACGGGGATATAAATCCTGCAATCGATCCGAAACAGTTAACAGTAGATGAACCTGCAGCCATTATTTTCGCAGGAAGCGTGTCAACAACCAGTCCCCAGAATGCTCCTTGAGCTAAGAACATGAAGAATGCAGCAACACATTGATACGTAATGACCACTGCAGTGGAAGTAGATTGAAGCATTAATAATAATGCCAGCCCACTAATTACAGCATTAGGGATAAACACCCATTTCCTCTTTCCTTTTACTTTATCTGACAAGTACCCACCAAGAATAATGGAGACTGTACCTACTAAATACGGTAAGGCACTGAAAATGCCAGTATCCATTAAAGAAAGCCCTCTAACATTTATCAGATAAGATGGAAGCCAAGAAGTGAAGCCCCAGAAAGTAATATCAAAGAAGAACCAAATGAACGCCATTTGCCATAAAATCGGTTTTTTAAATAGTTCCTTAAAGGAAACTCCTGAGTTTTTTTCTTCATTCGATTTTTCATTCTCAATGTCTTCCTCTAATTCTGCAAGCTCTTCTTTCGTCATTTTAGGATGATCTTTCGGATTATCTTTGAATTTAAACCAGATATACAGACCGAGTATAATGCCCGGAATACCCATTACGATAAAAACGGTACGCCATCCAAATGCCCCAATAATTGCTGCAGCAGCAATAGCAGCAATAGCCGGTCCTAAAGTATTAACTGTTGACTGAATTCCAGTAGCTGTTCCTCGTTGTTTACTGGGAAAGTAATTAGCTATTCCTTTATAAGCAGCACCTGGTAAACATGCCTCACCTAAACCGAAAACGAATCGAATAAGTAACATAAGTGGATAAGAAAAAATAAAACCAGTCAATGATGTGAAAATTGACCACCAAACAATCGCAATGCTCATCACACGACGAAAGCCAAATTTATCTGATAACATCCCGCCCGGAATTTGGAACAGTGCATACCCCGCAAAGAAAATACTTAACAGTAACCCTTGAGCTGTTGCCGTAAGATTAAGATCTTCACCAATATATGGCAATGCAATAGTGATTACCATTCGGTCTAGGAAAGAAAACAGCCAACATAACCATAATACGAATAAGACAGTATAACGAACTTTCCATTTAGATTTCTTTTTCAGCTGCAGTTGTTTGTTCATTAAACAAAAACCTCCTGAATGATTTCATTTCCATAATGTTAAAGTTGTGCCTTTTCTAAACTAGTTACGGTGTTACAGTAAAAACACGGTACATTACCAACTGATAACCTTTATACAAGCGCTTACATTTCTTCCATTCCACAAAATAAATCATTAACATACATCGCCATAACTTTTACCGGTGCTGTAAACTAATTTTATTACCTATTATTTCCCGTCCAATGAAGCACTTCAAATCATCTTTCTCCCCCCTTATAAATAGATTTGAAGAATATTAAAACTGAAGATGTGTAATCAACACTCCCAGTTTCCTAATAAGCAACACCGTTCCTTTATTTAACCAAAAAAAGAATGATTAGTTATGTCAAACTGTATAACAATCATTGTACTGATTTTTTGTTTTAAGGTACTAAGCAAGAAGGCGTCGCCATAGACTTTATTTCCTAGATAGATTCTTTAGTCCCACATTATCGGTTTTCGTTGCTTATTAGGAAACATAGTTCCAACAAAAAATCAAAAGCATCTTATTTATAATATTCTTACCTGAAATGAATTTTAACATGCGCATGAGCTGCTTTCAAGAAAATTCTGAATTTTACATCCTCCCCCTTAAAGTTTATGACACAGCCTTTCTCTTTTACTAGTAATGTAATAGTAAATGATATTTTATTGCTTTGATTTTATAAGATCAGATGAACTAATAAAACACCAGCAATTACAATCATACTGGCTTTACCCTATACACGTCCTCGAACAATAGAAGGTTCTTTCGCAAACATGACCATGAATACGATGAACATATTGATAGTTACCTTTGTCATCGGGCGAGCTATTAAAGTGCTCAACAACAAATAAAGAGGGTCATCTCTGGTATAAATTGCCAAGAATATCTGTGCAACATGCCGAGTTATCCTATTAAAAATAAGATCTTAAAACATATGACAAAACCCCACCTGTTCCCATAGCAACTGGTGGGGTTTCTAACTGGCTTCTACATCTACATCAACCGGGAGGTCCATCTTTGCAGTCACGTCCTTTCGTTTAAACGGCTAATTTACTGTATTCATCCAACTGATCTTTAGTTAAATTTTTGATGAAATGGTCAATGTTTATCGACTCGATTTCATACCTTTCACAAATCTTTAAATAACTTTCATAAGCTTTGTCATAAATGTTCATCATCTAGATTCCTCCTTCTGTTATATAACAATAAATTTAACTTATTAATAATATATAACAACCTTGATTTCCCGTCAATGTATTTTTCTGAAAATTCGGTAAGAATTTCATTCTCTTAGTATTTCCCATATTGTTCTTAGCTAACCGTCTTATAAAGAAAAAGCCGCCTTAGCGACAGCTCCGATCATAAAGCAAGAAATAGAATGCCTGTCATAAAACGGCCAATGAATAACGTAAAAAACCAACTCTCCATATAGGAAAATTGGTTTTTATCATTTCAACGATAGATTATCCAAGCAATGCAGTCAGTCATTATTTGTAACTGCTACAAGCACAGTGTATTTAGTTCTGCCACTAATAGCTTCGCCTAAAATTTAGCCTCTCCAAGGGAGACTCCACAGGCGCCGTGCCTAGAAGGCTCCCGGACCGCCCGCGGAAAACGAGTGTCTAGAGTGGAAAATGAATTGATTTCGGCAAACTCGATCATTATCAGGTTTGCCTACAGTCTGAGCAGGTACTCCGGCCTGCTATTTCTTACATATCAACTAAACAGCGCTTTGTTTGTTCCCTTTTTTGAAGGGGATGGGGTCGGGAGTATTTCTTTTTGTAATATAGGACCGTATGTATCGACACGACGGTCTCTAAAGAATTGCAGTATTTTTCTGGTCTCTTCTATTTCTTTTAAATCAATTTCTTGGACAATAATTCCTTCTTCCTCATCAAGTGAAGCTAAAATATTCCCGAATGTATCGCTAATGAATGAACCGCCGTAAAAATTCATCTCCTTTTCCTGGCCCACTCGATTTGTCGCAGCAACGAATACACCATTAGAAATGCCATGAGCGGAAATTGCCTTTTCCCAGGATGATCTTGTTGATATCTCGGGATGATCTGGCTCCGAACCAATCGCAGAAGGATAGAATAATATTTCTGCACCTTGTAAGCTCAAAATTCGGGCAACTTCTGGATACCACTCATCCCAGCAAATCCCGACTCCTATTTTTCCATAAGCCGTTTCATAGACAGGATATCCAGTGTTGCCTGGAACGAAATAATATTTTTCATGATACTGGGGACCATCCGGAATATGATTTTTTCTTGTAATCCCTAAACATTCCCCATCAGCATCAAATACAGCTGCACTATTAAAATAAATACCAGCACCTGCTCTTTCGTAAAAAGGGACAATCAAGACAATGGCCAATTCCTTAGCCAATTCACCCATTGCGGCCAATGTACCGCTATCTACATCTTCTGCTAAATCATAATTTTTCACACTAACCGTTTGCGGAAAATATTGCGAAGAAAATAATTCCTGCAAGCAAACGATTTGTGCGCCTTTATTTACTGTTTCTTTTATTTTCCCTATCGTTTTTTGAATATTTTCCGCAATGAATTCCCCGCAATGAATTTGAATAAGCCCAACTTTCACTTTTGACATTTTCTCACTACCTACCTTTTATCATTTTTTATCTTATACGGTTGTGACGACCTGGTTTTCATATATGATCTTTCCATCCATGATCGTCATCTTCACTTCTGTTTCAAGAATCTCCTCTGTTGATATGCTAAATAAATTTTTATTTAATACTGCGATATCCGCTATCTTCCCTGCTTCCAATGTGCCTAATTCCTTTTCTCTGAAAGACCCGAATGCCGGTGTAGCCGTGTAATACTTTAACGCTTCTGCTAACGTTACTCCTTCCGACTCTTGCCACGCCTTCCCTGTTAAATCTTTTCTCGTGATTGCCTGATAAATGCCCATCATGGGATTTAAGGGCACTACAGGAAAATCTGTACCAAAGGCAATTTTTGCACCAGTATCCATGAGTGTTTTGATAGGATAATAGAGTGGTTGTTGTTTTTCACTGATTCTGGCCGTATATGCCTCACTTTCCATTAATTCAATATGTTTAGGTTGAAATGAGGCGATTACATTTAATTCCTTAAAGCGATGAACATCGTCTGGATGCAATACCTCCACATGTTCAATGACATGTCTGGCGTCCCTTTCCCCATTTACGTTTCTCGCTTCTTCAAATGCATCCAATGCTAAGCGGACAGCACCGTTACCAATAGCATGGAAACGAATTTGAAATTTTTCCTTATCTGCCTTTTTTACTAATTGTTTAATTGTTTCAGCTGGATAGGTGGTCCCGCCTTTTGTTTCAGGACGGTCTTTGTAATGATCCAATAAAAAAGCAGTATGACTAGTCACGACACCATCTATAAATTGTTTTAATCCAGAAAAGGTAAGCTTGTCTGACTGATAATTTTTTTGTAATTCCTTGGCGGCAGCTACATCCATTTTTAACTCCGGCGAAAAGTGAATTCTGGTTGTTAGTAACCCTTCTCTCTCAAATTCCTTAAAAATTTCAAGGTCGTCTAATGGATTCGGAGCAATTTTAGCTCCGTATAAATCATTTACGGATGTGATTCCCAACCTTTTTGTTTCATTAAGAAAATCTTGGAATAGGCTTACACGTTTTCCTTTCGGTAATTTGTATGCATGTTCTGATGCATACCCTATTGCCTGTTCAAATAGAAGGCCTGTCAGTTCCCCATTTTCATCTTTACCAATTTCCCCATATTCCGGATTTGGGGTATCCTTCGTTAATTGGATCATTTCCATCGCTTTACTATTGATCCATGCGTAATGCACTTCCGCATTGAATAATAAAACGGGACGATCACAAATATATTTATCCAGTGTCGTTCTATGCGGCAGCACTTTATTCTTCCAATTGGTATGATCCCAGCCAACACCGAATATCCACTCATCATTTGGTCTCGTTTCTGCAAATTCGGCTACTATTTGGGCAGCATCTTCTTCTGAAGCTGCATCAAATAATTTGGCACTATCCTTCTGTAAAATGCTTCCCATCATAATGTGCATATGAAAATCATGAAATCCCGGAATGATCAGCCCTTCTTCGAAGTCATATACCTTTGTTTGATCTCCAAGGAATGACATTATATCTTCTTTAGAACCGATTTTAATCATTTTATTATCTTTAATAGCGATAGCTGCCTGTATAGGCTCATCTTGTAATCCAGTAAAAACATGTTGACCAGAAAGAATGATATCTGCATTTACCATTATTATCCTCCTTGATGTATAAAGCTTTTATGCTTGAATTTCTTTTTCAATCGCACTATCAATAGAAAGCTCTGGCGGCCGCTTACTAAACATTTTCGTATTTGAAAGCAGCATGATGACACCAATTCCGAACCATCCTAGTCCGAGTAAAAGTGCCTTTGAATCAAGACTGGTCCATAACCAAATTGTGAAACTCGTACCAATAATTGGAAGTATTAGATATTTAAGTGCATTAATTCCTTTTCGCTGTTTTTCTCTAATAAAATAATGGGAGATAACCGAAAGATTTACAAAAGTAAATGCAACAAGCGCCCCAAAGTTAATAAAGGATGAGGCTGTCACTAAATCAACAAATAAAGCAGATAAAGCAAAAATACCCACTAAGATGATGTTGTATGTTGGAGTTTGAAATTTCGGATGAATATGACCAAATATTTTCTTTGGAAGAACTCCATCTCTCCCCATCGCATACAAAAGCCGCGAAACACTTGCATGAGCTGATAAACCGGAAGCCAGCCCCCCGGTAATGTATCCTGCTAGAAAAATAGATTGAAATAAATGACCCCCGATGTACATGGCAATTTCCAAGGAAGCGGAATCTGGATCTTTAAAGGCTTGGAAATTCGGGTAAACAAGGTGACTGATGTATGAGATGGCGACAAACAGACCTCCTCCTATTAATGCGACGAGGAAAATGGCCTTTGGTATCATTTTTTTCGGATTAATGGTCTCCTCCGAAAATGTGGTAACAGCGTCAAATCCTAAAAAAGATAAACATAAAATGGAGGATCCTGCCAATACTAAAGATAGCGGTATATCGCCATTCACGAATGGAGAACTCATGAATAATGTTCCTGAACCCATTCCGTTCAGTACCCCTTTAATCGAGAGGAATGTAAATATAACGATTATTAAGAATTGAAAGGCAACTAATAATAGATTTATTTTTGTTGCTATTTTCACTCCAATTATATTTACAGCGGTGATTAAAATGACAAAGGCAATTAACCAGACGGAAAAGGGAACGGATGGAAAATACGCGTTTAAGTAAATGGCGATCAATAATCCATTGATCATTGGCAAAAATAAATAGTCCAATAGGATGACCCATCCCACTAAGAATCCAAGGTGAGGATTAAGGGCCTTTTGAGTAAATGTATAAGCAGAACCGGCAACAGGGTAGGCCTTGACCATTTGACCATAACTATAGGCTGTAAACAACATACCTACCAAAGCTAGGATATAAGCAGCCGGCACCATCCCTTTCGTTATTTCCGCAACAACTCCATAAGTTGAAAAAACTGTTGTAGGTGCCATATAAGCCAATCCAAATAGCACTAAGGGAAATACTGTTAACGAACGTCTTAATTTTGCATTCTCCATGTATCACTCCACCCTTATTCGTGATTAATTAATTTATATGCAAATACCATACCAAGCGGAGATTGATTATTTAACGGTTGAATTATCCGTATATTACCAATAATTAAAATATACGGACTATTTAATGGATCACTAGTTTTATGCAATATTGCATCAATTAATTATGATTGCATAATAGTCATTAGCTACGAAGATGTCTCACCGTGTATTCTGGTTCATACGAATAAGGTTCGAAATAAGCTACGTGCCGTAATGGCGTCATCGTTAAATTGTATCTGGTATGACACGTAAATCCCGCGATTGTTTAAGATGCGATTAATGCTTATTACTACTGTGTCATATAGAAAAAGCCCTCAAAACTTATTTATTTATGAGTATAAGAAAAGGGACCACGAACATCCCTCCCCTTGAAACTACATTATTCGACATCAACTTGGTAACCCAGGTCTTTCTTGCAATCTTTTTGCCACTTCTTAATTAAAGGTATACGCATCCTTGGATATCAACCCATCTTTTTTATGCTTACCAAGTAACTTGTTAAACCTTTTAATGTGCTTGACAATCCTTTTGTCTGCTTCCAGTTTTTCAAAGCGGACCACGGTATCCAAATGTGTCTGTAGTGAACGGGCAACACATGGTTGACAATTTCCCTATCTTCTTCGAATTGCTCAACAAGTGTCTATATATAGGATGCATTAATAATTAGGATGACGGAATACTTCCTTCCCCTCGAAAAAAGTCATCAAGACCTTCGCTTCACCAATTGACGTTACTGGGATCTGGAAGAGATTTTTGTCTAAAACGATCAAGTCCGCTTTCTTGCCCGCCTCTATAGAACCTCTTTCATCCTCTTGGAAAATCAAATGAGCTCCGTTGATTGTATAGCTAGTAATCATATCTTCGAGAGAAGCTTTTTCCTTAGGCCACACTACTTTATTTAGATCGTCTTCTGTGGTTTTGTCTGGATCCAATCTCGTTATCCCTACTTCTAATCCTGTAAGGGGATACATATCTCTTTTAAAAGTATCTGTTGAAGGAAAATCACTCGATGAAGCAACCGGTATTCCGGCTTCAAAATAGCTACCCATATGATTAAGTTCCTTCAACCCCTCACCTCTTACATTGGTATACCAGTCCTTACCAAACCAGGAAGGTTGAGGAGTAGGAATTACTCCTAAGTCCTTAAACCGGGCAACATCATCTTCCTTTACCCAGTCTAAATGGGTGATTACATGACGCGAATCCCTTTTTCCATTTAACTTAGCCGCATATTCAAAAGCGTCTAAAGCATTATGAGATGGGTAAAACCCCTGATTGCCTATCGCATGGATATAGACGCGAAAACCTTCTTTATCCAAAGCTGCCACGGTCTTCTCTAATATATTTTGATCCCAAACTAGTTTATTTTCTCCGACACCATCAGCAAATATTTTAATTGTATCTATCTTGTACGACTTTCCTTGATATTTGTCACGGAGTTCTTTTAATCTCCCGATTTGCTTTGTCCCTTTGTTTTCATCAGCCCATAACCCTAAATCGTATCTCACGGTCAATTTACCCGCATTATCAAGCTCTTCAAATGCTTTAAGCAAACTTTCCGTTGGGTAGTGAACAGGCACGAATACTGAGGTAACTCCATCCTCTGCAGCTGTTTTCTGCCAAGTTAAAAGCGTCTTTTTATACTGCTTTACCGTAAAGTCCGGTTGAGGAAGAACGTTAATTACAAGGTTTTCGGCGGAAAATTCGTTTAAAACTCCTGTCGGCTCTCCTGTCTTAGGATCACGTTCAATAGTCCCACCTTGCGGATCAGGGGTGTTTTTGTCTATCCCTGCAATCTCAAGAGCCTTTGAGTTGACTAATATACTGTGATGGCCGTTTGAGATAAAGACAGCAGGTATATCAGGGACAACTTGGTCAAGCAATTCTTTAGGAGCCAGCCCTCTGGATTTACTATCTCGTTTGATGTCATCCCAGCCTACTCCACGTAATTGCTTTATATTCGGATACTCTTTTATGTAATCCTTGATAGCCTGTTGGCGTTTTTCCACTGTTGAATAAGGATTGAGACTTAGCCAAAAAAGGCTTTCTGCCATTAGGTACGCATGGTTATGACTGTCGGTAAACCCAGGCATGACCATTTTCCCCTTTAGATCAATCACTCTGGTATCGTTCCCTTTGAAGGCTGCAGCTCCCTTGTTATCACCAACGTAGAGAATCTTGCCATTCTTAACCGCAACTGCTTTCTCCCAACTCCGATCTTTATCAACTGTGTAGACTTCACCGTTTTTAAAAATCAAATCAGCCGTTTGATTCGAAGTTACCTTCCCAGTCACCTTATTCGAACTTTTCTTTTCCAACGAACACCCGGTAAATACCGAACTAAAAAGCAAAGCTATAAAAAAAAGTAAGAAGTATTTTTTCTTCATCGTAATCAAACCCCTATCGATTGATTTTTTCACCCTAGTAATCAAATTTCTATAGGAACTAAAAAAATTTGACATTGAACTATTTAATCCAGTTGAAATACTAAAAATTCATTGGTAATTGCTCAGTTGTATTTAGTAAAGAGGTATCTGGCTTCACAAACACCCACAATATAGCTGCAATAAACACAGGGATTACCGTTACTCCTAAAGTGATATTCCAACCAAAGTTTTCTGCTGACCATCCACATAATAACGGTGATACAAATGCTCCTAAATTCCCCCATAAGTTCATCCAACCTGAAACTGATCCAGAAAAGTTTCTCCCTAAGTCTGTAGCTGCGGCCCAAGAACACACTACTGTGAATCCGAGTGAGCCCAAGCATAATGATAACCACAAAACATTCATATATGGTGATACTGTCATAACAGCCAGGTACATTGAAATAATAAATACTAATAAGCCTGTTATTGCTAAAGAGGATCTAGATATTTGTTTTGAAAATCCTTTATGCACTAAGAAGTCGGAAAGAATTCCACCAGACATTACAGTTATCAGAATTGCCAACCATGGTAGGCTTGCAGCAAATCCCATTTTACTTAAGGAGAATCCCCTATCTTCCAATAGATAAGTAGGTAACCAAACTAAAAAGAAAGTAATAATATATAAAACAACAAAATACTGCACTCCTAACGCCCAAAATTGAGAGTTTTTCAGAAAATTACTCCAAGGTGCCCTTACTTTAGCAGTTTCAACAATTTCTCTGTTTTCAAGTATATATTCCTTTTCTTGTTCATTAACTAATTTGTGAATTTCAGGATAGTCCCTGGCAATAACGTACCATACAGCTGCAATCATTATTCCAAAAATACCAAAAATGTAAAATACAGCTTGCCAGCCAAAGTATTGATAGATATAAACCGTAACGATAGGGGCTATAACTGGTCCAAAATATGAACCTGCCAATAGGGCACTAGAAGCTCTAGCTTTTTCATCTTTTCTAAACCAGTTCGTATTAAATACGGCGTTAGATGGAAACATTGGTCCTTCACCTATTCCAAATAAGAATCTCACTACATACAAAAGACTGTGAGATTTCACTAAACCTGTAAGACCTGTAAATACTGACCACCAAATAAGAGAAAATGCAATCATTTTCCTTGGCCCAAATTTTTCCGCCAAAAGTCCAGCTGGAATTTGAACTAACGCGTAACCTAATGAGAATAATGATGCAAGCATACCAAACTGAACTTTATCCAATCCTAAATCATCCATCATAGGCTTTGCTATTATAGAAATATTTGACCTATCCATGTAAGCGATTACACCGATGATAAAGAAAAACAGTGCAAGTCCCCATCTAACCTTTGTTGGTTTCTTTTTCAAAATATCCCTCCCCTTAATGGATAATGGAATCATGATATTTAATTTTTTCTGCTTAACTTCAGATTTCAATCACTCAAAGTTTTCACCCACGTAAAGCATCTCTTCATCCCTAACAGCAACCGCAACCGCCCAACTTTAATCTTCATCAACTGTGAAAACGTTACTATTATTAAAGATTAAATCAAACATTTGATTCGATTTTTCTTCACCAACGATCTCCCAGTAGAAAACAAACCATTACCCACCTATTGGATTTTCTGAATCCTTTTAGTCGATTGTTCTACTTTCAGAGAGAGGAATACTGTTACTTTGACTATTTCGGACAAATAATACTGAAATAAGAGAGGCGATACAAAGAAATACTAAAAATAATGCCAGAGGAATCCAAGAATTATTGTAAGCGCCGACTAATATAGTCGCAATCATTGGAGCAGTTCCACCAAATAATGCAGAGCCTGTTTGATAACCAAGTGTTATTCCTGTATAGCCAACATTCGTATTAAACATTTCAGTAAACATTGTACCAATAGTCGCCGCAATTGGAGGCCATAGAATTCCTAATCCTACTATTGAAATAACATATAACCAAGGAGTAGATTGTAAGGAAAACAAATAAAAGTATGGAAAGGCAAAAAGAGTTATCCCGATTGTCCCAATAAGAAAGACACGTTTACGGCCAATTTTATCAGACAACATTCCCATAAATGGCATGCAAATTGCGGTAACGATTGTTGCCACCGTAACTACATTTAAAGCTGTAGTCCTTGAAAAACCCTGTGTTTCCGTAGCATAGGAGATGAAAAATGTGGAAAATAAATAGAATGGGCCCACTTCAACACATTTTGCACCTAAAGAAATCAATACCGCTCTCCAATGATATCGGAGTGTCTCAAAGAGTGGAATTTTTACGACGTTTCCTTTTTCTTTCTCTTCTTTGAATGCCGAGGTTTCCTCAATCCCTTTTCGTATCCAAATACCAATAACAACCAAAATCGCACTTAAGACAAATGGCACTCTCCATCCCCATGATAGAAATTGTGATTCTGGAAGTAAACTCATTAATGAAATGGAAAATGTCCCAAGTAACATCCCAAGAGGGATACCCATTGCAGGAAAGCTTCCAAAAAAGCCACGTCTTTCTTTAGGCGCAGATTCAACCGCTAGGAGTATTGCTCCTCCCCATTCTCCGCCAAGCCCGATACCTTGAACGAGACGAAAGAAAACAAGGAGGATAGGTGCCCAAAGCCCTATCATGCTATATGTTGGAAGGAGTCCAATACAGACGGTAGAAACTCCCATTAATAAAAGTGAAAGCACGAGAGTATTTTTCCTGCCAAACTTGTCTCCCAAATGACTAAATATAAGCCCTCCAAGAGGTCGTATAAAAAAAGTAATGCCAAATGATGCATAAGCAAGCAATAAACTTACAAATGGATCATCATTAGGAAAATACAGTTTATTAAACACAAGTGCAGCAACGGTTCCATAAAGAAAGAAATCATAAAATTCAATGGTACTGCCAAGTAAACTCGCAAATAATATCTTTTTTGATTTCTTGTCCAGTTTCTTTTTCCCACTCAATTTAACACACCTCCGAATTAGTTATATTTCTGGATGTGGTTTCTTAGGTGTTGAAGAATTATCAAGATGGCCTTTCGATAATTCTTCCACATTTTCTTTAATAGAAGGTAAAAGGTGCAACATCAGTTATAACGAACCACTCCCCCGATTAAGAGAGTCCTTACCTCTCGTATTGCTTACCCACCCGTAATCATCTTGAACATGAGTTAATGAGCTTTTAATTCAATATGTATTATGTATAATGTATTGTGTATACACAGTATATTATAGAAATACAGTCAATAAAGATAAAAGTCGTTCTGGTGAAAAAGTTTAAAGACAATCGCCATTTGTTCTCAACCGTGGACATATTGATATATCAACCTAAGCAAAGATGTTTATCGGTATATCCAAATTTCCGTGAAATCTCGAGTGCTGCACACTTAACCTTATTAACCAATGGAGGCAACAACTCCTTTTCGTAGTTCACCTCAAGACCTGCAACACTAATGCCCGCTATGATATAACCTTCATGATCAAAAATAGGAGCGGCTACCGCAGATATATAATTTTCAAGTTCCGAGTGACTGACCGTAAATCCCGTTTTTCGAGTCTCTTCTAGAAGAATACGAAGTCTCTCTTTACCTGTAATCGTTCCAGATGCGATCGACTTCAGTTCGGTTTGCTCTAAATATTGTTCCTGTTCATACTTCGGCTGAAAAGCGAGAATAACACGTGAACACGCTCCGGCATATAGCGGCATTCTCCGGCCAATTGCCGTATTAAGCCTTACCCGCTGTTTTGTATCCAGTTTTTCGATGCAGATTGCCTCATTGCCATCAAGTACGATGAGATTAACGGCTTCCCCTACCTTATCATGAAGTTTTTGCATAAACGGGAGTGCTACTTCTCGAATATCGGACCGTTCAGCTACTAAATGGCCAAACTGAAGAAATAACAGCCCAAGTGAGTATTTTCCACCTCCATCTTTATCGAGAAGACCCATCTCTTCAAGTGACATCACCATTCGAAAAACAGATGTTTTCGGTATCCCTGAAAACTGTACGATTTCATTAAGACTTAGCTTTGAATGCGTTAAGAAAAGAGTAAGGATATCCATTGATTTGACGACTGTCTTATTTTTGCTTTGCATGAGTTTCCCCTCCTTAACCACAACAAAAGCCCTTTTTAGAAAGCTCACACAACTTTAACTATTAAACTTAAACAATAATCCTGCCATAAGTTTAGCTGAGTATTTTGCCGTATTTCCCTTCATAGAAGGTTAGTGGTGCCCCTTCGCTAATGTCGAGATCAGTTACTTCCCCAATAAAGAGTGTATGGTCCCCAGCTATTTGTTTACTATGGACCTTACAGACGATGTTTGCTAAAGCATTTTTTATTACTGGAAGTTCATTTATCCAGCCAAATTCAATCTGGCGATTATCTTTAATCTGCCCTGCAAAATGCATGGATAACTCTTTTTGGGCATCTGACAATATATTTACAGCAAATTTTCCAGATTCATTAATTTTATCTAGCATTTTAGCATTTTCGCCTATGGATATGATAACCAACCTTGGGTTAAGGGAAACTGACATAAATGCATTCGCCGTCATACCGTGTGCTTCATTTTCTAAAAGTGTCGTGATCACTGTTACTCCTGTAGCAAATTTCCCCATCGCATTTCTAAAATTTCTATCATCCATCATTTTATAACCTCCTTAAAATTTGTACTGCACTGAGACTTTGACTCAAAAGGTATCTGTTTTAAAAATTTAACCGTCACTTCTTCCGCAACACCTCCCTTCAGCATTTCTATAACTTGACCGCTAATTTCATCATTTTTCCTGCTGGACCCATATCTTATAAATAACCCCTGACAAGTTTTGTTCCAGGTTTTGATTTCTACATGATATACACCTGGTGCTGGCAGGATATACTTATTTTCGGTATGGAACTCCATATTTTTCTTTTTATCGTGTTTCTGTCTATTTGAACCATAAACGACCCCTTTAACTTCAAAATGATGTCCCATATAGTAAGGAACAAGGTGGACATCTCCGGCCCTTACTATTTTCCTGATTATGGTTGAACTTATTTTTTCGCCATTATGTACCTGTTTTGAAATCACGGTTACATCAAAAGGATTATTTATGCTCATTTTTTGCAAATAATCAGCAGTCCCCTGAGCTTTTTTACCAAAGGTAAAGTCAAAGCCCACAACTAAGTGTTTAGCTTGAAGACCTAAAACATATTGTTTAATAAAATCAGATGGCAAAAGGGAAGCAAATGATAAATTAAACTTTATGACAAAAAGTTTATCCACTCCAATGGCAGCCATTCTTTCAATCTTTAAAGCCAGGGGAGTTATATATCTCCAATCTTTCTCCAATTTGATTACTTCATTTGGATGTGGATCGAAGGTCATCGCCGTGAATTTAAGATTGTTCTTTTCAGCTATTTTCTTGGTTTGCATTAACAGAGATTGATGACCTAAATGAACACCGTCAAAAAAACCTAATGCCATTACATGAGGCTCCCTTGGATATAGGGATCCCTTTAGTGGATGTGTTAAATGGTAAACTTCCAACTTGCTTCACCTTCTCCGTCATTAAGTTAATAAAATTTTGTCAAAGGGGAAAAAATGGTGTTGTCGATTTTATTTAATGGAATACTGGACTTCAAAAACCTTGTATCCGTTTGCTAACCAAGGACCAAGTTTCGTGCCCGGTGGACGGGTACTACCCATTCATGCTGAATCAACAACTTTCCAATAATCTTGAATGTGCACTCATTTTTTAACGATTAAAGGTTTCTGTATAATGAATTGTGTATACATAACCCATCACACGGAACATTCACATACCTGCTTCCTGTGATACCCAATTATCAATTTGAGCATTCAGCACTTGATCCCTGTGGAAGAATATATCAGAGATAAAAGGCTCCTCGTTATTTGATGTCACGAGAAGCCATTTGATGGATTGCCATATTGCTATAGGAATGCAGATTCCCGGTACATGCCTCTTTATTTTTCCGTGGAGTAATAGCGGACCTCGAAAATCTTACAGCCATCTGGAGATTTCCACGGTCCATGTTCCATACCGGGAGGGCGGCAAGCAACCATTCCTGCTGTAAATTCCTCATTTAAACGCAAATCGATTAAAGATCCTTCAATAATATATAATTCTTCCCAAAAATCATGGACTTGCACGCCATTAGGAGATGTATCTGTCCCTGGACCATTATGAAGAATTCTTGTAGCAACCCCTGTAGTAGGGTCAGAAGCAATGATTCTTTCAGAAAGGCTCTTAACTTTACTAAAAGGCTGCGCTTCAAAAGTGGTATGATCGACAAATTCATGTTCTTCTTTTTTCTGATCTGCATAATAGCGAACTTCGAAAATCCTGCAGCCATTAGGTGATTTCCATGGACCATGCTCCATCCCTGGAGGACGGCATGCAACCATTCCTGCTGTAAATTCCTCATTTAGACGTAAATCGATCAAGGATCCTTCAATAATATATAATTCTTCCCAAAAGTCATGGACTTGCACGCCATCAGGCGATGTATCAGTACCTGCTTCCAGTTCAAGGATACGAGTTGCTACATTAGTATCTGGAATCTGCGCAATAATTCGTTGAGATGCACCTTCTACAGTTTTTGAAGGAACGGCCTCAAAGGTTTTATACTCAACAAATTCCAACTCTGGTTTTCTATCAATTTTCATTTTTGATTTTTCCATTTCAAACTACCTCCGCATCCACTAAAATATGAACCTGATAATTCAATTGAATTTTGTTATCTGTTAAACGATCATATAATTCTGCTGAAAATGCTTCCCCATAAATGAATTCGCCATTTATAATCGGTAATGTTCCGCAAAACACAATCATATCCTCACTATCATAGCCACGTTCTTCGATAATTTTGAGCAATTCTTCAGGATGCAAGAATTCTCCTAGCTTGCCTGCTTGGTACTCGTTTTTCACCCCATCGACGATCATCCAGCTTCTCATTTCAATGTCATCCCATCGATCTTTTACGTCATCCAAGGCCCAAAATTGTGTTGAAATAGGTTTGCTGCATACTTGTTTGGATTTCTGAATAGACACTTTTTCAAGCCCGCGGTCCGTGTGGTCACTGCCTAGTCCTAAATACCATTTCCCTTCAATTTTCATGATGACCACTTCTGCTTCTCCGCTGCTGCTTTCTTGGATAACTGAAATTGAGTTATTTGTCGTAATGAGATTTGTTGAAAGATCGTAAATCATCGGAACTTGTGGAGGAGCCGGAACGCCGATCTCCTTCAATTCATCAATATGTTTTTTTACAGATTCCTGGTCTTTTCCCGTATAGCCGGCAATAAGTAATCGTTTAGGGTCTGCAACAATATTTCTTCCACAAACATTAATATTTATCAACTGAATTCCTCCTGCCTATCTAATACCCGGTGCTTCAAATTAGGGAATACATCACGAATTTTAGCAACCTGGGCCGGATCAATCTCTGTTTTAATAATAGTTTCTTCATCTCCTCCAGCAGCCACAACAATCCCCCATGGGTCAACCACTTGACTATGACCAGCTAAAAGGACGTCATTAGTATTTCCAACACAATTACTCGAAATCAAGAAACACTGGTTTTCCAATGCCCGAACTGAATTGAATAATTTCCAATGCTCCAGTCTTCTATGCGGCCAAGCAGATGTAACAAGAAGTAACTCTGCTCCTAAATCCACTTCTGCACGGTACAATTCAGGAAATCGCAAATCATAACAAGTTGATAAGCCAACTTTCCCGAATTCTGTATCGACTACAGTTGTTTCATTTCCTCTCGTCAATATTTGACCTTCTTTTGAACCATAACGAAATAAATGCATTTTTCGATAGGTTCCTATTAGTGTCCCATCCGGAGAAAATAGAACACTTGTGTTGTAGTACTTTCCATTATTTTTTTCTATAAAACTACCTGCAAATATATATGACTTAACTTCTTTGGCCTTTGCGGAGAAACGTTGGACAAAATCGCCATTCAATTCTTCTGATTCGTCTATATAGCGATCAAAAGAAAAGTACCCCGTTGCCCACGTTTCTGGTAAAACGATTAAATCTTGTCCTTTTAATCCATCAATCATTGACTCCACACGATCTATGCGAGCAGATTTAGACTCACTATCTTTAATCTCCAATTGTATCGATGCTATTTTCATTTCAGTACCACCCCTTCATTTATATTTTTTATATTAGTTCTTCCACTTGAGTGGGAAGTGAATAGCTTCCTAAAAATTTATCCACCATTTGAACCGGCTCATCATAGCCGTAATTTCTAAATGAAAAGCCTTTCGTGACGAAAGGTGCACCATTATAGAACATTTCATACTGTTGGTGCCTGCCGCCGAATTCTGAACCAATGATATCCCATACTAACTTAAATAGTTTAATTTTCTCCTCAGCGCCAACTCCCGTAGAACGTATATATTGATACATATCATCTTTCGTTTCAGGATTGATGAGCTCTTTATAAGAGGATGGTAATTGTAAAACGCCTCCACCGCATAACTCCCGTAAAATTTTAATAGTGGAAGCATAGATAGTTTCCTGTTGACCGACTACACCATAAAGAAAACGTGGATCTGGTCGTGCCACACCGTTTTTGTCGATGATACAATTATATTCCGAAGCTAAAAGATTACCTTCTACAGAAGCCGCAATAGAAGCGAGTTCCCCTAACTTCTCTTGGACTGAAGGGATTTTATCGATTCCATTCATCGCAGAAACTTTTCGGGCAGCACCAATCAAAAATTTTAATTTAGTACTAAATCTTATTTGCGCTTGATTATTGCCTAATACATGAGCTGGTGTTTCATGGAACTGAGCTCTCACGATGTCAATATTTTTGTAAACAAAAATATCTTGCCAAGGAATAAATACATCGTCAAAAACAACTAATGAATCACTTTCATCAAAACGGGAGGACAATGGGTAATCAAATGTGCTTGGTGATTTTTCAGCATAACCAGGCCTCGCATAAAATTTTAATCCTTTTGCATGAATCGGCAGGACAAAAGACAAAGCATAATCTTCATCACCAGGTCTGAGTGGTGTAAGGCAACTTACGAATAAGTAATCGGATACGGCTGATGCAGTACCGAGCATTTGAGAACCTCGAACAATAATTCCATCCTCCCTTTCCTCGTACACTCCAACTGGGAGAAATTTATCTTCCTGCTCATGAGCTGCTTTACTTCGATCAATTTGTGGCGGAATAATAACGTAGGTTACATATAGATCTTGATCTCGCACATGTTTATAGAAATTCAAAACATTCTTTCCATAACCTTCTCCTCCGCGATCAAACACTTCGGGTGAACTGGCAAAAGCAGCCAAAAAGCTGGCAACGTGATCAGGGCTTCTTCCGACAAATCCACAAGTTGCTTCAGACCATTTAGAAATCGCCAATCTTCTCTCTTTAAGTTCTTCCCGACTCCTTGGAATCATATAAATTTTATTTGCTTGCGTACCGTCCTCAGTTTTGTATGTCATATTCTGAGATTCATCCCATGCTAGGTCGTATAAGCCTGCAATGGTATGGGTAATTCCCGTAAAAGCTGGGTGGGTCGTCACATCCTTTACTCGTTCCCCATTTATGTAGATTGCCCTATCATCTTTCAATGTCTGTAAATATTCTTTACCTGTTCTAACCATACCTGATTCCTCCTATATGTTTGAATAAGTACATGTTTTAACAATTTAACAGCTAAAAGGCAAACCTTAATTGTATTTTGTATGATGTATTATGTATTGTGTATACATTAAAGGCTTTGCCAATTCCTATCATGTAATTATGGTCGGTAAAGTCATATTGAATTTTAAGGTTTATCCTTTAAATATTTTCACCTATGAACATTAACGACGGGTAAACGCTTTCATTTGCAATGAACTATAGTCGTATCTTTCAACACTATGGCTTACTATTTAAGCAAAAACCCAGGAAAAAGCATACGGAAGAATTTCTCCAAGGTTTTTGCTCTAAACGTGAGAATTGGTTTGACCTTGCTGTAAATATAGGCAAGTTTATTCAAAACCATTATTTTTTGTCCCCTAGAAATATAGTAAACTACCTTTTACTTGGAGCAATCCCTCCCTTCAAGCATTTGATAGAAAATCAGGAATTATCAACAATAATCAATGTTTCTTTTGTTTTTTCCAAATGGTTTAAAATCGCCTGTGAAGCCAGTTCGGGATTTTTCTCCTCTAAAGCCTGGATAATCTGGGTATGTTCCATTAAAACATTTTTCATTCTCCCAAGTTTACTGACTGCTTTTAACCCCATTAGCTGAGTAAGGTTATGAAGATTGTTCAAAACTTGCTCTATTATGGTGAAGTTTGCCAGTCTTGTCAACGAGAGATGAAACTCATGGTCTAGCCTGATAAAACTAATAGCATCATCATTTTGCAATGCTTCTTCTTGCTGCTTCAGAATTAATTTAAGCAACCTCAGTTGTTCAGGTGATGTAATTTCTTTTGTTAGTTTTTTCACCGATTCAACTTCAATGGCACTTCTTAGTAAAAAGATTTCATCTTGTTCCTCTGGAGTAATCTTTCTTACAGTTAAACCCTTCCTCGGAATGGAAACAAGTAATCCTTCCTTCACCAAATCTTGAATAGCTGCCCTTACCGGAGTTCTTGAAGTATCTAACCTTTCCGCTAATTGAACTTCTGTAAATATTTCATCACTGGTAATACCACCAAATAAAATGGCTTTTTTTATTTGATTATAAACTTTATCTTGTGTTGTTCTTTCCTTTTCGATTGGTTTTAAATGAATTCCTGCCATATTAATCCGTCCTTTTTGATAAGTCTTTACAATTCGAACAACTTGAATCTATATGATTGGCTAAATCCCCATATGTGTTATGTATACATAATACATAATACTACAGACATAAGTCAATAATATATTTTCCATTTTTCTGAATTTTAAAAAACGGGCATTATCTTTGTAATATTTCTTAAAACGCAACTTCATATAAAAATCATTATTATGGAAGTCAAAAACATGTAACAAAAGGATAAAAAAATCCAAATAAAAAACCCCCAGATGGGGGATGGATCGATATTCATTTATTCAAAATATCATCTTTTAGTGAAGCAACTTTAGTCAAAGCTGTATCTCTGTCAGCTTCATTCACCCCAAAGTGAGCAAGCGCATCATTAAGATGCTTGACAATGGCATTAAAATGGGCAGGTTGCAGATTCAATCCTTGGTGCGCCTTTGCCATGGATTGTCCAGAATATTGTTTTGGGCCGCCTAATGCAAAACTAATAAATTTTGTCTGATGACTTCGTTGCTTTTCCATATCCGTTTTTTCAAAAAAATGATTAACTGTCTCATCTTTAAGGACCAATTCGGAGTAAAAATAATCCACAACTTTTGCTATCTCATCTTCTCCGCCAACTTTTTCATAAAGTGTTTGTTCCATATCCACACTCCTAATTTGTAATTAATAGAAGTATTCTTTGTAGAAAATTGGATTTTATTCCTTATCTTTTAATAATATCTCCTTCTGCTCTAGTACCCTTGCAACTAACCTGTCCCCTTAAGGCGTAAAATTACTGGAATTGGATTAGAAGATGGAATTTGTACTCTACTTGCTGCTAGGTATGAAACGTTGCCTCCAGGCACCCGCTTTCCGCGGGGGGCAGCCATCCGTT
Organism: Peribacillus sp. AS_2; assembly: GCF_026891895.1. Classification (NCBI taxonomy): domain Bacteria; kingdom Bacillati; phylum Bacillota; class Bacilli; order Caryophanales; family Bacillaceae; genus Peribacillus; species Peribacillus sp. AS_2. Next base: position 223,647 of record NZ_JAPTGA010000003.1, on the reverse strand, counting down.
CCAATCAACTTTTTTAACTTTTAGATAGAACCCTTTTGTCTAAAAACTGAGCGAAGCGTTCCTTTTGGCTGATGACCTCTCCTATTTTTCGAGTGTGCACTCAAACAGAAGGATACCCAAAAAAACTGAATACATTAATTTTAAGATAAAAAATTTACCAGTTTGGCCAAAAAATAAGTATAAGAATGTAATAGATTGGATAAACTAATAAAAAAGGAGTGGGAGATTATGGAGACTAAATTTAAAGAAGGAACGAAAGAAATGTGGAGCGAAATTAATGAATGTATAACTCGGAAAATCAATGAAAAACATGATTTATCTTTTCAAAAGAAGAGCAATGATAATTATATGAATCTATATATTCAAACAGCCGTCTTACACACGTTATTTGAACTATCAGATGAGTTCAGGAAAATCGAAAGAAAATATAACGGATAGTGATGCTTCCGGAAAGCACATGCACTAAATTCACCTTAACGGTGGATTAGGATTAAACTCTTTAAGGGCCTATTAATCCTAATCCACCTTTTCTTTCCAGATTATTATTTACATCATTACCGCTGCCGGCAATTTGATTAGCATAATTACTGTACCATTTGATTCCCTTCCCTAAAATTCCCTCTTTCTATTCCAACTAGAATCCATGAACCAAAAGAAACCCGACCAGTTTTTAAGGTTGGGGTTTTTCCTGTGTTTTAAGTTTTAGTATAATGCGAATAATTTTAATGGTACGCTAGGTTAAATACTATAATTTGTTGTTTTATTAATATAAAATCTTGTATATTTAAATGAGTATGGTAATAACTTACTGACGTTTGAAACGAATGATCGGTAGCAGCTCCGAATAGCTTTTTAATTAGCTAACATCATTGAAAATAAATATTTTTGGAAAGTGAGCTGAAAGCTGATGTTGTGGTCACCACTATTCGAAAATGATGTACCTGCAGTTTTTCTTCCTTAACGGCAGAAAAACTGCATCTCCGTTAAGGACTGGAAATGTTAAGTTAAAACGGAGGGTACAAAAATGAAAAACACGATAATAGGTTCTTTATATTTATCACTCGCTGCCAGCATTTGGGGCGGGATGTATGTTGTGGTAAAGGTTGTGGTAGAGGTTGTTCCGCCGCTTGAATTAGTATTATTACGATATGTAATTGCGATTTTAGCATTGCTGACAATTGGTTTAATAACAAAACAATCTTGGCGGATCGACAAACGGGACTGGCTTTTGGTTTTCATTATAGGACTTGTTGGGAACACAATTTCCATCGTAACCCAGGAAGTTGGTACACTACTTTCTTCTGCGCAAATGGGAGCCATCATCACTTCAACAACACCTGCATTCATGGTGATATTTGCACGTATCGTTTTAAAAGAAAAGATCACTTTTAAAAAATCAATTTCTGTTATTTTAGCGACAATCGGTGTCGGTATCATTGTGGGAAATGCCCATATTGGCTCATCTCACCAACTTGGAGGCGTATCACTGCTTATTGCTGCGTTAACTTGGGCCCTTATGTCTGTTCTAATCAAACGTGTACCAGGACAATATTCACAAATTGTTATAACGACCTATGCCGTGCTTGTGGCAATTGTCCTTTTAACCCCTTTAACGATTAGTCGATTGGGTGAGCTTGATTTTCAAGCCATCATGCATCCATCCATATGGGGCGGCCTTCTATACTTGGGCGTTATTTCAACAGCATGTGCCTTTTTACTGTGGAATCGCGGACTGCAAATGCTTACCGCTTCAAGTGGCGGACTATTTTTCTTTTTACAGCCTATAGTCGGTACTTTTTTAGGTTGGTTAATACTAGGTGAACAAATCGGCTTGTCCTTTTGGATCGGTACAATCTTAATTTTTACCGGTGTGCTATTAGTCATTCGGGAAGAATGACCCACATTAAATTTATTAGAATTATATATTAAAAAATGCACCTTATAGAGCAGTCACTCTAAAACAGGCTGCCCATAGGGTTCTTTTTTAGGTTTAAAAAAGGGGGCTTGCAGAAAAATTGTTTTTTTGTTTATAATTTCTCCTTCTTATCCCCCTTTAATAAGGCGGAATCCAATACTCCATCGCACTAGAGTGAATAGCATTATACTAGCTTGTTTGTCTAATGTAATCCAAACTTCCTTCCTCAAGGCAAAAAGATACTTTCTTTTGTTTATTTCAACACATTATATCGAAAATCCCCTAAAATACATTCATTACGTAATTATTATCATAATTTCATGTACATTTCGAAAGTATTTTTGTTATCATTAATTCATAATCTTGGAAATGAATGCTGAATTTTATAACAAAGGAGGACTCGTTTTTGAAAAATCCATATACGGAATTGACGATTGGAATGATGAGAACGGGGATATTAGGATTCGGCGGCGGGCCATCTGTCATCCCGCTCATCCGCCACGAAGCAGTTTCCCGTTATCACTGGCTTGACGATGATGAATTCGGGGACACATTGGCGATTGCCAATACACTCCCTGGACCGATTGCCACGAAGATGGCAGCATATCTTGGTTATAAATTAAAAGGCTGGCCGGGAGCCATCGTAAGTGTGGCCGCTCACGTGTTACCTTCATGCATTGCAATGGTTTTCTTGATTGCGTTCATTAATGTTCTAAGTAATTCGGCAATGATCAGTAATATGATTGCTGCTGTCATGCCGGTTGTCGCTGTCATGCTTGGTCAAATGGCTTATGAGTTTGGCGAAAAGGCGGTAAAAGGGTTAGGAAAGGTGCTCGGTATCACCTTTTTTGCGATTTCCTTTTTGCTTCTGCAGGTCATTTCCCTGCATCCGGGTATCGTCATTATGATGTTTCTTTTATATGGGGCGTTTCATTATAAATTAAAGGATAGACTGAAAAATAAAAAGACTGATAGGAAGGAGGAATCCGCTTAATGGGTATTATCATCCCAATAGGAGTTACTGTTTTTCTAGCGTTTTTCATTGCCAATATTCTTGGTTACGGCGGAGGTCCGGCTTCGATTCCGCTTATGTATGATCAAATCGTCACCCGTTATGGCTGGCTAGATAATACCGAGTTCTCACAAATGCTCGCGTTAGGAAATTCACTCCCTGGACCCATCGCCACGAAAATAGCCGCATATGTCGGATATGATGTATATGGCTGGCCAGGATTTCTAGCTGCATTGGCAGGCACGATCATCCCTTCAGCCGTGGCTTTGATATATCTATTAAAAATCCTGCGAAAATACAAGCAATCGCCTATCGTAAAAGGCATGTCACTACTTGTACAGCCCGTGATCGCGATCATGATGTTATTGCTCACCTGGAATATGGCAGCGGACGCGGTCGGGTCCATCGGCTACATCCATTCAATCTTCATCGCTGGATTGGCCTTCTTGGCTTTAGGTAAATTCAAGATCCACCCTGCATTCGTAATCATTTTTGCCTTTGCGTATGGCGGCTTTATCATCCCGCTCACATAAATAAAAAATCCGCCTATTTAGGGGGATTTTTTATTAAAGCTTCATGCCCATCCGGCTTTTATAACGTTTAATGAGAATTTGGCAATCAACGCTGACAACACCGACGACCGCATACAGTTTCTCATTAAGAAAGCGTTCCATCTCTTGATTATCAGTAAAGATTCCGTGCATATGGAGTTTACTCGGACCGGTCATATGATATAAACTCGTAACAGCCGGTTCACTTTCTAATTGCTGCGCGACCGATTCCAGATATTTTGGCTCAACCTCCACGTTAAAGAATGCCGAAACATGGATGCCGACCTTAGCTGGATTTATGACCGCAGTGAACCTCTCGATCACACCGTTTTCAACTAGATGATTAATTCTCATCTGAACCGCAACTCTGGAAAGCTCCACTTTCTTCGCTAATTCGGTATATGAAATTCGTGCATCTTCATGTAAAACCGATATGATTTTCTTATCGATCTCATCAACTTTCAAGCTGGGAATCTTAAAGTCCTCCGCCATCTTACGTAACTCCTTTTCAATTTCTTTACTCCATTATCGCAGAGAACACCATCGGATCACAACAATCTTCCTTTTCACATCGCATAACAACGCAAGAAATTTTTTCGTATCCCTTTTCAATGAACTCCCTCCTTCTTGCCAAGAAATGTCCATCGTTTATGTAATTTTCAAACTTAAGGTGCATCAATTCAACCAGCTGGGTGCAGCCGCCAAAAAGATCGATAGACTTAGAACCGGACAAATTGACAACATCGCCCACACTTCCTTGATATTCTAATAGTCTGCAGTCCCCCTCCTTTTCTAAGATTGAAAGGCGGGGGTTTTACAGACCGTATACTGCATGATAAAAGTTTATGAATAACCAAGGGACACTTCCTCAACCCTTTGATTGAAAGGTCTTTGCGATATTTTTGTATTCCTCTTCATTGAGAATGCCCATTTTTTTGAATAATGCGGAATATGCCATTATTTTTTTCTGCGTACGGTTTGTACAATTCATATGGATCAGCTCCTTTTTTACATAGTATTCATTCACGACAAAATGTTTCCTTAATACAAAACATTTTGTATAAACTAAATAAAGAAACGGTCCATTTCAAGCTTAGAGGTGTACTTAAAATAAGTTATATGAATAATTAGTAACAACTTCGAAAAGTGTTATGTTTAATGGTTTCGCGTGAAAATTATGTTTTTCCACGGTTGCCGCATAGCAATCCTACGTTTATGTTTTGAGAGGAGTTGCTAAATACTACCTGATTCCCCCCTACACAGGACTTAAAAAAATGACAGTTTTGGCCCATTAACCTATTGCCTCTCTTGCAACAAGTCATCATTCGGATTATCGTTGTTTAATAGATGCGAAGAAATTGAAAAAATCTGCATACTTTCTTCATACTTTTTCGCTAAACTGACTTTATTCATAAAGAAGGTGAATAATCCTGAAAATCTCCTTTAAACTCGGACTATCTATATTTATTTGCATTTTTTTGATGGAAACCGTCTCCATGATTTACTTGCATAATAAAGTGATCCATTCCCGTATCAATCAAGAATTGGAATCACTGAAGGCCCGTGGCAATAGTCATCGTGATGTGTTGGAAATCACGTATTCCGACTCTACCCTTAAGCATATCGGCTTAATGGAATACCATACCGATACAGATGTCGTGATTACTAATACAAGAGGAGATATTCTGATATCTTCCGCAAAGGTAAATGGGGGAATGAACAAAATCTTGGCAAAAAACATCTCCCAAGTACCCCGAAAAGGTATGATCCTCCAATCAAGTTGGAAGGATGAAAGATATATAGCCACCGTCACTCCATTTATCAGTGATAAAGAAAAAAAAGGCTATGTTTATATGTTCAAAGATACTAGAGATGTTGAGGATTTAATCGCACAACTTAATAGGCATTTCCTTTTTGCGACTGCATTGCTCCTTTTATTCATGCTTATCACCATCTATTTTCTATCAAAAGCTTTGACTAGACCGCTTATTTCGATGAAGGAAGCGACAACCAAACTCAGCAAAGGGAATTTTTCAGTGGCTGTGCCGGTACGATCTCATGATGAACTCGGGGAGCTTGCTCAATCCATTCAAAGCTTGGCTAATGAATTGAACTATTTAAAGAAGGAACGCAATGAATTTTTGGCAAGTATCTCCCATGAACTGCGCACGCCGCTAACTTATATCAAGGGATACGCTGATATAACCCGCCGGAAGGATTTGGATGCATCCGAACGAACAAGATACTTAGAGATCATCCATGATGAATCCGAACGATTAAACAAATTATTGGACGAACTATTCAATATGGCTAGAATGGATGTAAATACATTCACCATATCAAAAGAAATCGTCCAGCTCTCTTCATTCCTGCAAAACATTCATGAAAAAGTGTTACCGGCTTTTGCAAATGAAAGAATTCAATTGAATCTGGAATGCAAGGATGATTTATTTATAGCTATAGATCCCTCACGGTTTGAGCAAGTCATTCTTAACCTGTTGGATAATGCGCTGAAGTACTCGAACGAATATACAATCACCACCATCAATGCCACCGAATGCAATGGCTGGATTTCCATCTCCATAATCGACCAAGGGGTTGGCATTCCACCTGAAGATGTCCCCCATATCTTTGATCGTTTATATCGTGTCGAGAAATCACGCGCCAGAGATACCGGCGGATTCGGATTGGGGCTATCCATCGTCAAGCAATTAGTGGAGGTACAAGGTGGATTCATTTCGGTTAAAAGCAACATGGAGCAAGGAACGTGCTTCACTATCACATTTAAGGAGATAACAAATGAAGACAGTAGTTCTGGTTGATGATGAACAGAGAATGCTTGATCTATTAGAGCTATACATTAAACCTCACGGATATACATGCCTGAAGATGAAATCTGGACATGAAGCCTTACAGTTCTTAGCGCATGAACATGCGGACATAGTACTTCTTGATGTAATGATGCCTGAGATGGATGGGTGGGAAACGTGCGAAAGGATCCGTGCGTTCTCCAGCATTCCCATAATCATGCTCACCGCGCGGGATGCTGCACAAGATATGGTGAAAGGGTTGAAAAAGGGTGCAGATGATTATATTACGAAACCCTTTCATGAAGATGTTTTACTTGCCAGAATCGAAGCAGTGACGCGGCGGGTGCATACTCAGGATGATTCTTTGACCTTTAGGGGGCTAAAATTAAATGAATCCGCTTATGAAGCACATTATGATACCAAAACAATTCCATTTACACCGAAAGAGTTCTCACTGCTGTGCTTGTTTTTAAAATCCCCAGATCAAGTGTATTCCAGAGACCACCTGCTTTCGACCATATGGGGATTTAAAACGGATACCGAAGATCGGACAATCGATTCCCATATTCGAAATATTAGAGAGAAATTGCGTCATGCCGGTTTTCCAGCAGATCAACATTTGAAAACGGTCTGGGGCATCGGGTATAAATGGAGTACTGTGGTTTGATATGAATTTCATTTCAGAGGCATTACTATCCAGCGGCCCTTTCTCCATTTCTGTAAGTTTAGTATTCAATATATTGATCAGCGTGCTTGGTTTTATTCCAAGTGTATTCATCACGGCCGCCAATATCAGCGTATTTGGATTTGAAAAGGGATTGATCCTTTCTTACATAGGGGAAATTGCCGGTGCAGTGGTCAGCTTTTGGTTATATCGTAAAGGCTTTCAAACACTCAAACCCAAGTTCATGAAGAACCGGTGGGTCAAGAAGCTGCAAAAGTCACAAGGGTTTCATGCATTTTGGATGATACTGATGCTTAGGCTCCTTCCTTTTATACCATCCGGCGCAATCAACCTTACAGCAGCATTAAGCAAGACGGGAATGATGATTTTCTTCCTCGCGACATCCATCGGAAAACTGCCCGCACTCCTTGTCGAGGCATATTCGGTAACACAGGTATTGAAGGCATCGGACGATATAAGGATTTTTTTGATACTGTTGATTCTCGTAATCTCAGTCGTTTATTATCTTAATAGAAATAAGAAAAAAGGAAGGGAGTAAAAATCTTCACTATTTTTTTGGTAAATTGAAGCGATTCATTTACCATTTTACAAACTCCTTATTTTTTTCAAATCGTTAACCCTTTATCTCCAAGGATTCAGAAGGCGACGAGTTCGCAATTTACTATATCCCTGTGCTGCGAATGGTATCCAGCCTTTTTTCTGCGCCGCCTTTTCATCAAAATGGCAAAAGAAAGACATCGCGGTGTATGGGTCGTAATGCTTTCCTTTTTGTTCGTTTATGAAAGATAATGCCCGCTCCACTGACCAGGAGTCTTTATACGGCCTTCTGCTGGTCAATGCATCAAACACATCCACAATGGCAACGATTCAAGCTTCCAATGGGATTTCCTCCCCTTTCAAACGGTGGGGATATCCCGTTCCATCCCATTTTTCATGATGATGGGGGATGATGGTTTCAGCCACTTCCAGGCTGCTGATCACATCATTGTTTATTTCCCTTGAAATCTTATTCAAAAAATCGGATCCCATTAACGGATGCATCTCGATGATTTTTCGTTCATATGGGGATAACGGGCCAGATTTTTATAAAATCCCCTCAGGAATCTCCGCTTTCCTGATATCATGCACAACACTTGAATGGACGATATGATTCATATAGCTTTTAGATAGTTCAGCTGGCATCTTCGATTATGAACGATAACAAGCTGCTTGGTCAGGTTTTGAACTCTCAATAAATGCGCTTCACTTTGAACCCAATGATGCTGTTCCTGGCATACCCTGCCAATTCGCATGACAGCTTTGATTTCCCTTTCAAAATCTATACCTCCAGTAATCTGCTGGATTTCAACTCTGTCTCTTAGTCACTTTTCTCATTGTCACGGCTCACTCCGTTCATGATTTGAAAGATAGGTTAAATGAACTACATCCGGATGATAAGGTATATAATACCGTACAAGTTTTATATACAATAGTTACTAAGCATCGTTTTGTGAGTAAGAGATGGATTAGTTTCTGACTGTAACAGGATCAGCCTTCGCATTCCTTTAAGCATATTGCATGACGAAGGGTAAATGGGTTCATTTCCGCGAATGTTACACTTATATAATGAGATAATGCCTATACTATCTTCCTGTTTTCTGGAAAAAAGAATGAATTTATTGTGTTTTAATGGGAAATTCCTTTATAATGCGCATTAGATGATTTTTTAGCATTGAATTCGAGAGGAGACTGAAATATGAAGAAACTATTGTACCCAATCATCATTGGATTATTGGCAGTTGTTCTAACGGCTTGTGGTTCGAACGATGAAGCTGATAAGAAAAATGACGAGAAAGAGACTAAAACAACTGAGAAAGAAACGGCTAAAGCAACTGAGGAACAGCAAAAACAGATGGAAGAAATGAAGAAGAAACTGGACAAGCAAAAGGTTGATGAAAAGAAAACGGTAGCCATCGTCAATGACGAAAAAATTTCAGGTGCGGAATATAATACCGTGTTGTCCACCACACAAATGCAGATGCAGCAATTCGGACAAGACCCAACATCCAAGGAGGGCGCCAAACAAATTAAAGAGCAAACGCTCAACTCTTTAGTGGGGCAAAAATTGCTGCTTCAAGCAGCTGATAAAAAGGGCTACACAGCTTCCAAGGCTGAAATTGAAAAGCAACTTGCCGAAATCAAGAAGCAATATGAGAGTGAAGAGAAATTCAAGGCGGCATTGAAACAAGCAGGTCTTAATTCGGAAATGCTGAATGCCCAGATCGCAGAGAACATCCCATATACGAAGTACGTTGAAAAAGAGATTAAAGTAGAAGAAGCAACTGATGAAGAAATCCAAAAGTATTACGACCAGGTTGCGGAGCAAGCTAAAACAAGCGGACAAAAGGTACAGAAACTCGAAGAAATGAAGCCGCAAATCAAGGAACAACTAGAGCAGCAAAAGAAACAAGAAAAGCTTGTGAAGCATGTCGAAGAACTTCAGAAAAATGCTAAAGTCGATATTAAGATTTAATGATGAAAAGAGCTGCCGAATTTGGCAGCTCTTTCTTTATGGTCTTTGGTCCGCCTGCTAACACCCACGGCTTTTCAATTTTCATTTATTCACCTGTTCTAGAGAAACGTGCAATTCTTTCACCTATTTCATCTCGAACACGTTGGAAGGTTGCCCATTTCTCTTCATCTGTTCCTTCCGCTTTTGCCGGGTCATCAAAGCCCCAATGTTCACGTTTGACATGCGGTGGTGTCATAGGACATTTGTCAGCCGCATCGCCACATAATGTAACGACAAAATCAGCATTATTCAATATATCTGGGTCAATGATATCCGATGTTTGATTGGAGATGTCCAATCCAACTTCATTCATTGCTTTCACTGCTTTGGGATTTAACCCATGGGCCTCGATTCCTGCACTAAGCACTTGCCATTCGTCACCTAAATATTTCTTCCCCCATGCTTCTGCCATTTGGCTTCTGCAAGAATTGCCAGTACATAAAAAGTATAGCGTTTTCTTACCCATGCGGTTTCTCTCCTTTGTTTGTAAAGTAAGGTTTAATGAATAATTTGCAGCCATATATATAAGCCGGCCAATGTGATGAACAATGTTGGGATGGTTAAGATGATTCCCGTTTTAAAGTAAGTTCCCCATGAGATTTTCACGCCTTTTAATGAAAGGACATGCAGCCACAATAACGTAGCCAAAGAACCGATCGGTGTAATTTTCGGGCCCAAGTCCGAACCGATGACATTTGCATAAATCAGGGCTTCTCTTATTGCTCCAGTTGTATGGGTGTCGGAAATGGCAAGAGCGTCTATCATGACCGTAGGCATGTTATTCATAAGCGATGAAAGAATGGCTGCTATAAATCCCATACCTACAGTAGCAGCGAATAATCCTTGATCAGCTGTTACTTGTATAAGGTCAGCTAAAATGTTCGTCAATCCAACGTTTCTCAATCCATACACCACGACATACATTCCAATGGAGAAAAACACAATCGCCCATGGTGCACCTTTTACAACGGTCTTGGTATTTACAGCTAGACTTCGTCTTGCCATAAACAAGAAGAATATGGCGATGACACCTGCAATGATGGATACAGGAATGTTCAAAAATTCACTGATAAAGTAGCCTACCAACAGAATGCCTAAAACAATCCCAGACAGGCGAAACATTTTCACATCCCGAATGGCATCGACTGGCTTCTTCAATTGAGCCATATCATAATTCTTCGGAATGCTCTTTCTGAAGTATAAATATAATACCAGGATGCTTGCTGCTAATGAAAACAGGTTGGGAACGATCATTCTAGATGCGAACTCAATAAACCCGATATCAAAAAAGTCAGCAGAAACAATGTTGACCAGATTACTTACCACAAGCGGTAAGGATGTAGTGTCTGCAATAAACCCACTCGCGATGATAAATGGGAAGATCATTCTCTCTTCTAACTTCAAGTTTCGAACCATCGCCAATACAATCGGAGTTAAAATGAGAGCGGCTCCGTCATTTGCAAAGAACGCAGCGACTAGAGCACCGAGAATGCTCACATACACAAACATCCTTACTCCACTTCCCTTAGCCGCTCTAGCCATATGCAGGGCTGCCCATTCAAAGAAACCAATTTCATCTAAAATCAAAGAAATTATGATAATAGCAATGAACGCCAACGTCGCGTTCCATACAATACCTGTAACAGTAATTACATCGTTGAAGTCAACAACCCCAAATAGTAAGGCAAGTACCGCCCCCCCGCATGCTGACCAGCCGATTGACAATCCCTTGGGTTGCCAGATGACGAATGTCAACGTCAGCAAAAAGATGATACTAGCTAATATAACTGTACCCACTGATGTTCTCCTCCTCGTTAGTCACAACAAATCCGTTTTCCTTGTGCTGTTAATTCTTCTAATTTAAAGTTTTGACTCGGCAAGTCCTTGATGACCGTTTGAATAAATGAGTAATACGAGGATGATTGGTTTAACGAGTAGAATATCCATTGTCCCCTTCTCGCTTCATTCACAATTCCGCTATCTTTCAACTTTCGTAAATGTTGGCTTATAGCCGGCTGGCTCATCTCGAATAGATCCACAAATTCACAGACACAGCATTCATGCTCAGACATGATCTTAATCATGGTCAAACGGGTTTTATCGCCTAATAATTTAAGAATGTTTGCCGTGGTACCTATATCCAACGCCCCATTCATTGCCTTTCACCCCTCCTGGCCCAAATTAAATAAGTATATGCTTATGTGATTATTCAGCATTATTGTATAAGCATATTCTTATTTAATCAACCATTAAATATTCAACCATATATTTTCCTTACTTTAATATTCAGCACTTCAAAGAAATTATTAAAGACCAGCCTTGTTTCAGACTGGTCCTTCTATTTCATTCACAACAGGAATTATTTTTCATTTCCAATCTCGCTAGAACGGGGCTGCCACAGCAAGAACGATCGTTTGTTTCAGTTGCAGGAATATCAGAATCGCAGGAATTAGATGCAAGATTCACACTGCAAACTCCTGTTTCAGGCAGTTCCAAGTGTACTTCTTTTGCCCCCTCTACATCCCCTGTGAGATAAGCCACCACGGAACGGACTTGTTCGTAGCCTGTTGCCAGTAAGAATGTAGGTGCTCTTCCATAACTCTTCATCCCAACAATGTATTGGGATCAATTAGCGGAGCAAGCGTGTCTATGCTTTCCACAGTTGAATCAAGGTTTATCCTTACTTCATTTAAAAAGCTTGTATCGGGCCTGAAACCCGTACTCACTACCATTTCATCGATGTCACCGATTGTGAATTCTTCTCCGTTTAGTTCTCCTACTACCGTGATTTTATCGTTTGTTGGATACACTCCATTAATATGAAAGGGAGTAAGAATATTGATTCGTCCAGACTCCACTAATTGCTGAATTCTTATGCCCAACTCTCCACGAGCAGCCAGCCCGTCGTTTTCTTGCCCACCGTACACTTCATGAATCTGTTTTTTACGAAGAACCCAGTAGATCTTTGTATCCGAATATTTTTGCTGTAAGGTGGCCAAACCCAATAGAGCATTGATGGCAGAATGCCCGCTCCCGATCACCAAGGTGGTTTTATTTTGATATCTGTTTTCCAGTTGTACAACGTTAGGAATGCCATAGTGGATTTCATTGTGTAATTGTCTCTCTGCATTCGTCCATATCCCATTTGAAAGCATGGGGTTTGGATTGGTCCAAGTACCTGATGAATCAATGACCGCTTTCGCTTCAATGACCGTTGTGTCACCATTCGCTTCTACATAGAGTTGAAAGGGAACCGTGTCCCGTTTTCCTGTTTTTAATTTATCGTGAGCCTTTTTGGCAACTCTGACTACTTTTGCCTGCAACATGATCTGTTCTTTTATTTCTGGAAGGTTACTTAAAGGCAGAAGGTACTTTTCAACCAGTTCGCGACCTGTCGGCAAAGCTTCTTCGTCAGGTGACGTCCAGCCAGCGTTCTCCAGTAATTCCTTTGCTGCTTGATCGATGTTATACTGCCACGGAGAAAACATTTGAACGTGTCCCCACTCCAGTATACTGGAACCAACCGATTCGCCCGCTTCCAATACGATAAACTTCTCCCCTTTTTTTATTAAATGGGCTGCAGCTGCAAGCCCCACAGGACCTCCGCCTATAATTGCTACGGGTAATGCATTTTTATCGAATTGACCCATCATGATCCCTCCTATATTTTTGTGTTTATAAAAAAGTTGTAATTTGCAAGCATTGTCGAAAAATATACTACCCCCAAGGAGTAGTACAACATACGGAAGACTTCAGCATTTTATCATTAAGCAATTTCAAGGAACGCACGACGGATTCCTTTTCAAACTCATTCATCGTCTTGAAGACCTCATTCAAGTAATCATTCATTTGCTGATCGATGGTTTGATTGACCTTCATTCCTTCTTCGGTCAGAGAAAGGATGGAAATTCTCCGATCTTCAGCATCTTGCGTTTTTGTGACCAAATTCAATTTGATCAGGGATTGGATTTGTCGGCTGAACGTCGTAATGTCCGTTCCCAATGTTTCTGCAATTTGCTGGATGGAAGCCTTGTTTTGTCGATGTATTTCATACAGGATATGGCTTTGAACGAGTGAAATTTCAATTCCATCAGCGCTACAGCAATTTTTATTCAATAATCCAAACCGTCTTGTCAAGAGTTGGAAGAGACCTCTAAGGTTTTCATTTTCCATTACTTTCACCTCGCTTTATTTATACGCTAATTATTTGCATTTTGCAACTATTCGATTCAATTATTTTTTATTTATCCTTTTAGCTTGTTAAAAGCCGTCATGAAATTTCGGTGAGTTTCCTCGCCGTAATAGCACGCTTCTCCTTTGAAAAAGTTGGTTTCGATGAATTCCTTTGCCTTTTCCGCCACAGGTTCTCGAGAAGTTAAAACCAGTTTGAAATAGGCATCAAAATAACCAACAGACAATACGCTTGAATGGTTCACTGTCATAATACTCCTACCCCCTAATTGTTTACAGTAATTTCTCCATAGCCATCACATCGACAAATTCACCGTCTAATATTCCCTGGTTCTTAAACACTCCCACTTCTCTATACCCCCGTTTTCTGTACAATCCTTGCCCAATCTGGTTAAAGGGAAAAGTGAATAACACAATCTTATTGAAGTCATTTTCTTTTGCGTGCTTTTCGATGGATTGCAGCAATAAACCGCCAATCCCTTTTCCTCGATGATCTCTCGAGATATATACGGATAAATCGGCAACCCCTTTATAAGCAATACGGCTGTTATATTGGTTCAAGGAAGCCCAACCGACAATTTCCCCATCTTGCTCGGCGACAATCAGCTTATATCGCCCGATATGCTTTGCAAACCATTCCTCCATGTAGACTTGATCCTTCGTTTCCGTTTCCAACGTGGCAACTCTATCCTCAATCCCCTGATTGTATATATCTTTGACCGAGTCCAAGTCTGCTTCAATCGCTTCACGAATGATCATAACTTCCCCCTTCTCCTTCGCTTGCAAACACAAATTTTTCATTTAAAACATTCTATATCCAATTTATAACACCAAAACTTGCAAGTTGCAAGTATTTTTTATGACTTTCCTATTTTGAATAAAACAAATATGGAACCTACTGTTTATTTTAAAATCTATGACAAGAAATCATCAAGTGAACATCTCTCCCCTTTTCTTTACATTAACAGACCACGGCCCTAGCTTTTATCTTCAGGCCTGTTCTTAATTCCATTACTAAGGATAATTGTTTGTTGTGAATTATGTTCATTTCACCTCATTTTAAAGTTTGTCTGAATACAAGTTTGTCAGATGTATGGTAGCAATTGCTTCTTTTTAAACGTATGGATCAAAATTAATTAACAAAGCAACAGGAACAATTAACTTGGTTACTCAAAAAACAATTTACCCATGATTTATCGATATAGAGGACTTAATTAACCAACAGACCAACTTTTAAGAAAGATGGTCTGTTTAAAATAGAAGTGAATTAAAACTTTCATCAAAATGCTCTTTGAATAAACCATACTAGACCAAACGCTAATATGGCTACCGACGTTCCAGGTATTACCCATTTAATGGGTTTTAATGTAAATTTTTTTATCCACAGGATTATCGGAAAGGCCAAGGATACGATTAATAGTTGTCCCAATTCAATTCCTATATTGAAAGACAACAGAGAAGTAGCCAAATGGTTTCCATCTAGTCGCATTTCTGATAGGATTCCAGCAAAGCCGAAACCATGAATGAGTCCAAAACCGAAGGCAAGCCATGGATGGTGTTTGGCATCTTTATCAAAAATATTGATGAGTGCAACGTAAATAATGCTTAAGGCAATGGCCGACTCTACAAACCTACCTGGTAACTGCACAATCTCTAAGGTAGCAAGAACCAAGGTGATACTATGGGCAATCGTAAAGGCTGTAATCAAGGAAAGAATGTTTTTAATCGTCTTTGCTCCAAAGAGCAAACTAATGACAAAAAGAATATGATCATAACCTGTAAAGATATGTTCTAACCCAAGCAATAAAAACTGTTTTACGTTTTGTACGACACTAACTTCTCCAATCTCTAATTCTCTTGATTCGTACGAAAGAATCTTTTCTTGTTGTTTTCCGTCCATTTTAACGGTTGCAAAGTTTGCATGGCTTGGATCGGAGTCATCCAGGAACATGTTATAGTCAACAGTTAGCTTTTGTGGTTTATGTTCCATCATATAAGTCAGGTTAATCACTGCAAACGGGAGGTCTTTTATCATTTCAACATCTGTTTTTTTAACATTTCCCACCACTTTTACACCATCTGCATAAAGAGATATATGCGAATTGATATATTGCTGTACTGTATTAGAGTCAATTAATTGCTTTGCATCTGTTTCCTTATTAATCGAATGCCCAAGTTCGGTTAGATCCAGTTTAAGCTCGTAATCGAGGTTTTTCTCGTTAACTTCAATGACGGAAAACCCTTCACTGTTATTGCTGTGAGCATATGCAGGTGGAGATAGTAAAGAGATAAACGAAATCATCACAAGGAACATTAAGAACCATACCCTTTTCATTGCATTCACTCCATTCCGATTGTTTCTTTCTCTGATGTTTTAGGATTATAGCAAAGACGAGGAGTAATGATGCTCCTCGCCCATTTTTTCTCTTCACATTTACTTCGTGGACTTGATAAATATTGGGTTCGAGTAGAACCAAAGATCTGTCCATGGGTTTTCTCCCTTAGGGTCTTTTTCTGGCTCTAACTGGTCTGTACTCGTTCCTCGTAAACGGATATAACTATCTTTATCAACATCCTTTAACGTATAGGAGATCTCGATATATTCACCGCGTTGCTTCCAATCTTTCTCAGTAAAACGTTTAACGACTTTTGTTGTCGGATTGGCAGCGGTTGAGCGGTCTTCCACTTTTCCAGTCACCTCTCCTACAATTAAGTCGACCCGTTTTACTTTTGGTTGATCTCCATGAGAATTCGCAGCATTAGGATCTTTTATACGAACCGTGACTGCTACATCCTTAGACTTCTTACCTGGTAATGTAAGAGTTTCCCCAATAGAGGCCGAATTCCCTTTGGATTTAGAGTACCACCGTGATTTTCCCCCAGCTTGAGCTTTAACATCTAATTCAGAGACGAGGTCACCTGTTGCTACAAATACTTTACCATTACGAAGGCTTTCCATGATGTCTTTGTAGTCTTTCTCTGCTTTTACATACGTTTTTGAGTATTCTCCAGGCCAGAAATCGCTTCCCCCATCACGCCAGTTAACATGAGAGTCAGAAGTAGAGGTAATCCACCAATGTCTTCCTTCACCTAGCATGGAATCCCATAAGCCGCCCACTTTAGCTGTCATTTGATCAAATCCGCCCATGGTCGGGGCATTTACGTTTCCATATGATCCTCGGGCACCTTCAGGGTCAAGAGAGCCGTCTGAATTAATAGCAGAGGCCTGGTGGCCAGGAGCACCTTCCATACCGATGGAAATGTTCGGTGCTGTGTCGTTCCAATTACGGAATTCCTGCGGAGTATCCTGCCCCCACTCACCATCTCCTGTCGCTGAACGAGAAGGATGATGTGCAATGTGAATTGGAGGCTCGTCCATTTGTTTCATATAGTTAAGGGCATCAATCATAGTGGACTCCGTATCTCGACTACCATCATTTGGATATGGCTCACGCTTATTAAACTTGCTTTCAATGTCATAAAGTGTCTTTGATTCATTATCACCTTTTGGAATGATAATTGAACTGTGATCGGCAGCAGGCGTATCAAATTCCATTCCATAGAACTGAAGAACTTCAGGAACTGCTTGACGAGATTTCAACAGTTCAGGGTATGCTTGCTCTAAATTCACCTTGGAATGGTTCGGACCACCATGATCCGTCGTAACCATCCAATCAAGTCCATATTTATGTGCATTCTGAGCGTTTTTGACGGTTGGGTATATAGCATCTCCACCTTTGATTGGTTCAGGAGGGTTTTTGGTGTTGTCCCAGCCTACACTCCACTCACTATGAATATGATGATCCCCTGCGAGCCATGTAGTCCTATTCTGCTTTTTTTCTTCTTTTGAAAATTCTTTTGCTTGTGTTTTTTGATCAATACCATCCTTGATAAAAGGTTGGGTTGTAAAAGCTGTGGTTACAAGAAGTGTTGTTGCGATTAAAGGAATAGCTTTCTTCTTATCACGAGATTTCATGTTCACGTTCCTCCTATGTATATAATCAACAGTTGAATTATAAGGAACCTGTGTATAAATTAAATTAATTGATTGTAAAACTCTTGTTAATATTCCGATAATTATTAGCGAAAAAAATGAGGGGGTAGTTATTATTACCTCAGCAACAGAAGAAGGTTTCTCAACACATCCTATTGCCAAATCGATTGTCCGTTACGGCAACGAAAAAGGAATCCAGCCTAAAAATGGTGAGTTATACAAAAGTATTGTAGGAAAAGGCGTTCAAGCTACCATTCAAGGAGATATTTTTTACGCAGGTAATCTAGAGCTATTCGAAGAATTGAATGTAGATTTAGAGGATATAAAAAAAACTATTCAAGAAATACAGAACAAAAGGAAAACAGTAGTTATAATAGGGACACAAAATCAAGTTATTGGGATTATTGCTGTTTCAGATACAATACGGGACACTTCAGCACCAAAGCATTAAAACAAAGTGGAGTTAATCAAACGGTTATGTTGACTGGAGATAATGAAGGAACCGCTAAAATGATTGCTTCAGAAGCAAATGTTAATCGTTATTTCGCGGAATTATTGCCAGAGGACAAAGTAGATGCCATAAAGAAATTACAAAATGAAGGCCTAAGGTGGCCATGGTTGGAGACGGTATTAATGATGCGCCAGCACTTGCAACAGCAGATTTAGGTATTGCTATGGGTGGTGCAGGAACTGATACCGCGATGGAAACAGCTGATATTGTTTTAATGGCTGATAACCTTGATAAATTATCTCATACAATAAAGTTAAGCAAAAAAGCTTTAACTATTATTAAACAAAATATTTGGTTCTCTATCATTATTAAGATCCTTGCGTTAGTCTTCATCTTCCCAGGTTGGCTTACACTCTGGATGGCTGTATTAAGTGATACAGGTGCAGCCTTAATTGTTATTTTAAATGCAATGAGATTGTTAAAATTTAAAGAATAATTATTCATGAGATGTTTCTTAATAAGAGACATCTCATTTTTTTCAATAATAATATTTTTAAAAAAACTGCCTTAAAGACAGGTTCGATATTAAGCTAACGAACCGTTAACCATCCACAAAATCGCATTTGTTTTAACTTCAATTAAAATTATTGCATCCAAATTCAGGCTCCTACACCAATGGTTTTCCTTCACCATCCCTTTTTTTATATCCCAAGTAGTAGTACTAGGGAAGACTTCAACATTCGACCATTAAGTTATTTCAGAGAACGCACGACGGATTCCATTTCAAACTCATTATTCATTGTATTGAAGATTTCATTTAATTAATTTGCATTTATTTGACCAAATTCAATTTTATTAGGGATGTTTAACAGGCATAACCTCCAACCCCCTATTTGTTTTTCACAGTAATTTATCGATAGACATGACATCGACATATTCCCTGATTTTTAACTTGAAACAAGAAAACTGCCGAATGACCGGCAGTTTTATCAGCTTTATAAATATTTACGGTGAATGCCTTTTCCATCATAGGAAAACAGGACTTCTTTTCCTTCAATGACTGATTCCATATGCACGGAGCGGCCCCAAAGCTGATGGATATATGGCATGACTTTTTCGAGATATTTCAGATCTAGCTCAATATCTTCATACCAATGTTTTAGATAAAGTTCCCCATTACGCATGAAGTCCCCATCGTTAACTGTGATATAAGGGAAACCTCCGTTAACCCTCATGCTCACGAGTTGATCACGAACATGTTCCCATGCCTTATCGACGATTTTATAATCCTTGCCCTGCTTTTGGAATAGGTACATATCCTCCCGCATGACCAGGTCCTTCGTCAAATAATTGCGGAGAAAGGAAATATCCGATTCGATTTCCCTGACCTCGAACATCTTTTCCCGGCCAGATCCTGGCTTGACGCCGAGCCTGATCATTTCTTCGGTCGGATTATCATAGCGTTCTTCAATATCTTCAAGCACTTTCAATCCAAGATAATAAGGATTGATGCTGGTCCGTGAAGGCTGCACGACACCTGCGTTCAGTTTCGCGAATTCAATGGCTTCCCCTGAGGATAGATCCAATTCACGGATAATGCGCTGATGCCAGTAGGATGCCCAGCCTTCGTTCATGATTTTCGTTTCCAGCTGCGGCCAGAAATACAGCATCTCTTCCCTGATCATCGTCATGATATCCCGCTGCCAATCGGTTAAATCCCTGCTGTACTGTTCTATGAAAAGCATAATATCCTTTTCTGGCCTTGGCGGGAATTTCTTTCTTTTTTTAATATTGGATTTCTGCGGTTTATCCTTATTATCAAGATTCCATAAATCATCGTATTGTGTGGCTGTCGGTTTTATTTCCTCTTCTTCTTCCTCATCTTCCATCGTCCAGGCAAGCTTCGGTCTCATCAGCGACGGATCGATATGTTCTTCAATGGCTAAAAGTGCATCCAGGAAGGTTTCCACTTCCTTTTTGCCATGCAGGATTTCATATTCACGGATTCTTTCTGCCGTTGCCGACATACTTTCTACCATATCCCTCTTGGTATTATTGAAACGTATATTATTCTTAAAGAAGTCACAATGCGCCAAAACGTGGGCAACAATCAATTTATTTTGTACAAGTGAATTGGAGTCCAGCAGAAAAGCGTAACAAGGATCAGAGTTAATGACCAGTTCATAGATTTTACTTAATCCAAAGTCGTACTGCAGCTTCATTTTATGAAATTGCTTTCCAAAGCTCCAATGAGAAAAACGGGTCGGCATCCCGTAGGCACCAAATGTATAAATGATTTCTGAAGGGCAAATTTCATAGCGCATCGGGTAAAAATCCAACCCGAACCCCGTTGCTATTTCTGTAATTTCACTAATGGCATATTCCAGAGCCTTTTGCTCCGCTTCATTCATCCGATATCCCCCTTGTCTTCCGCCTTTAAACTAATGTATGAAAAAAAGGAGGAAAAATGCCGTGATCATGAGTAAAGGTCCTCGATAACAGAAAAAAAACACCTCCATGAAGAAGATGTCAGGCCAAATGTTTCATGCAGTTCTGCAATCAATCCCTTAGATATTAAAATTTTGCTAATTCCGGATTCACAGCCTCTTTTTTCATTTTTGAACGGATCCAGGAAATGATGAGCGCTGCAATGATGACAAAACCTAAGTATCCTGTGATTGGGTATACCGTCCCAACCAATTTAATAAAGCCAACGAAACTTGCAAAGAAGGCGAGAATCCCGACTATAATCACGGATAATTTAAATCGTTTCGTTTCCGCAGGCACCAACCTGGCGGTGAATGCATACAGCATCCCGACAGCTGTATTATAAATCATTCCTAAAAGGATGATTGATAGGATATATCCCAACCATGGAGAAATCTGATTCGCTAAATGAAGGGTAGGCATACCAGAGCCTTCTATGCCCTTCAAGTCGGACATCATCCCCAAATTGATCAAAAATAACAGGATTCCCAATCCGATACCCCCCAGGATTCCTCCCATTCCAGCCTGTTTCTTATTCTTGAAGGTCCCGCCCATTACGGCCAGCATGGCAATTCCGGCAGTCATATTATATGAAACATAAAGTAATGAACCCATCAACCAATTTCCGGTAGCAGCCGTTCCTTTACTTGAAGATGAAATAATTTGATTGAAACTTAGATTGGATGTGAAAAATGAATAACCTGAAATAATGATCATGATAACGAATAAAAACGGTGTGACGGCACTAATGATGGACATTATTTTATTAACATTAAGTAAAAGCGTACCAATCGTGAGCACCGTCATGACGATTGCACCGACCATGCTTGGAATCCCGAATTGTTCCTCAAAAATCGTTCCGGAGCCGGCAATCATGATGACTGTAACGCCAAACAAGAAAAACGTGATGATAATATCGACCACCCTGCCTATAAAGCGGCCGCAAATATGATCGATGATGCTTTTATGGGAACGTGTCTGGAGAGTGCTCCCTAACTGGGTAACTTGCATGCCCAAAAACGCGAATAAAACTGTCGCCACCACAATACCCAATACACTGTAGATTCCAAAACTCGTGAAGAACTGTAACACTTCTTGTCCTGAAGCAAAACCTGCTCCAATGATGATTCCAATATATGCTCCCGCAAGATTTATACTGTTTTTCATATCAAATACCACCTTAATTATATGATTATTCTGACAATTTAAGTTATGAGAATATCTTTCCTTTCTTCATTATCCTTCCGGCTTCAAGGGCAATTGCCCCTGAAGCCGGAAGGTCCTTTAATTCCAACTCTTATTTATTTGTATATCTTTTACTATAGGAAGTGAATTCATCGACCGCTGTGTAATCGACTTCATAGCCAATGCCTGCCGCTTTTGGAACGGTTATGACCCCATCATTCACTGTAACCTCTGGTTGGATGATGTCTTTATGCCAATAATTCGCGGATGCTGCCGTATCACCAGGCATCGTGAAGTTATCAAGTGTTGTCAATGCGATATTATGGGCACGCCCAACACCAGATTCCAACATGCCACCGCACCAAACCGGTACATTCCTTTCTTTACATAATTCATGTATTTTCATTGCTTCCGTTAAACCGCCAACCCTGCCAATCTTAATATTAATGATTTTACAGCTTCCCAATTCAAGGGCTTTTCTAGCATCTTCGACGGAATGTATACTTTCATCCAAGCAAATCGGTGTTTTGATTTCCGCTTGTAATGTGGCATGATCGACAATATCATCCGATGACAAAGGCTGCTCGATCATCATTAAATCAAATTGATCAAGTTGTTTGAGTAATTCAATGTCTTTCAGCCGGTAAGCGGAGTTTGCATCTGCCATGATCGGGTTTTCGGGATATCGATTGCGCACTTCCTTGATTACGTCTACATCCCAACCTGGTTGAATTTTCATTTTGATTCTTTTATATCCATCCTTCAATCCAGCTTCTATCTTTGCCAGTAATTCAGGTACCGTTTTTTGGATGCCGATACTGATCCCAACATCGATTTTTTCCAGCTCCCCGCCTAAAGCCATACTTAAAGGGATATTCTTTTCTTTTGCGTATAAATCCCAGATGGCTCCCTCGATTGCCGATTTTGCCATATTATTTTTACGGATATGCGAGAACATATCCGATACATCACGGGGATGCTCTATCTCTTTATCCAATACAAGCGGAATCAGGAAATCCTCCAGCATGGTCCAATTGGTTTTTATCGTTTCTTCGTTATACCAAGGTGCTGAAAATGCCACAGATTCAGCCCAGCCTGAAAGTCCCTCTCCATTTTTCACTTCCACAAGAATGAACTCCTTATCCAAAAACGTTCCAAAGCTTGTTGTAAAGGGAGCTACCAAATCCATATTTAAATGACGTAAACGCACTTCCGTTATTTTCATCCCGATTCCCCTCTTATTCTTGTTTTTTTAATAAATAGTTTTGAATGTTTTCACCTTGCTCCCGTTCAATCCCGGCTGCAACATATCCTTTGGCAAAAAGAGCTTTGAATAATTCACCGGTTTTTAACCGCCAATCAATCGCAAGGCGAAGATCAGATTTTTTGATTTGTTGAATATCCGTCGGAATGGGGATGGCGATCACCTCGGCATTGGTTTCCAAATGATAATCCTTGATGTAAGGAAAGCCTTGGTCATTCATTCCTGTCGTTACGATGTGTATGGCTTTATCAGGAAGCGGAGTCTCTTCCTTTGCTTCCTGCCGTATATTCCATTCCACCATGAATCGATCAGTGGAAAGTCCTTCATTGAGGGTATCCTTCATATTTCCATAACAATCTTCCATATATGTAGAGCAAACAGCTTTTAGCTTACCGATATTCAAGTTTGCATTCACACTTTCCAATGGATCATATGTCCATGTGATCAAGTCGTAGCCCTTTTTAAGTGCTTCTTCTTTTTGTGCAAGTTTAAGTAATCTGCCGTAGCCCTTCTTTTGATGGGCCGGATGGATGGCTAACATATGTGAACAAAGATATCCCCTTCCGTCCTTGAATCCCGGGAAACTGTATTGAAACCCGACTAACTGGCCATTGATATAGCCGCCTAATACAAGCCCGCCGTTTTTGACAGCCGTAATCGTCTGATGGATGGGAACGCAATCCATGCCCCATACAAGGGCTTCCAGCCGCTGCACTTCTTGTAGATCCTCTAGTCCGGATAGGGATTTTATGATAAATTCTTCAGTCATGTAAGTGGCCCTCCCCTCCATATTTCTCAAAAGTGAGTATGATGGCTTTGGCCAGGATTTCAATTCCCGATAACAAAGCTTCTTTATTGAATGTCATGTTCGGATGATGGAGCCCTGGTGCCAAATCACAGCCCAATCCAAGCATCGTCGCTTTGAGTTCAGGTCTTTTCAACGTATAAAAGTGAAAATCCTCTCCTCCTGTTGTAATGACAGGCGCTACCAAATTTTCTTCTCCAAGTGTATCGGCTATCGCTTCAGACATTATTTCCTGGGCTTGATCGTTTACGGTTGCTGCAGCAACACAGGTTCCCGGTTCGAGTTTCACTTCGACTCCATGGACAATGGCCAAAGATTCTGCAACCTTTTCCACCTTTTTGGTGAGCTCTTTCATCACTGCATTATCCTGTGCCCGTAAATCCAATGAAAAAGTGGCTCTCCCTGGGATGATATTGGAACTTTCGCCGCCAGCAAAAAACTGCGTCATTTTTACGGAATAAGGGATGGACGGATTGAGATGAATTCCATTTAACAAAGTGATGAATGCCGCTCCTATCTCGATGGCATTCTGCCCTTGATGCGGTCTTGCTCCATGCGCATCAGTTCCCGCTATTTCACCTTTAATGAACTGAGCGGCTCCATGCACAATGGCTGGCGCCGCTTGCCCATCTTTCACTTCCTCAACCGGTCTTAGGTGCACTCCATAAAGGAAATCGACATTATCCAATACTTTTTCTTCAATCATCTTCAAGGCGCCCGTACCTTTTTCTTCAGCAGGTTGGAAAATGAATTTCAGCTTGCCTCTTGGACGAAAGCCCATTTCCTTCAATACAAGGAATACTCCCAGTGCCAAGGTCATATGACCATCGTGTCCACAGGAATGATTGGCTTGAAACGTCCCTTGCACCTCCTGCCAAAGTGCATCGATATCCGATCGTAATCCGACCGTGAAATCCCCATCCCCGATTTCGCCTACCACACCTGTACAGTCCTCGAAGGTTTTCACCGTACACTGATTCCCCGTTAAAATACTTGAAATGAAAGCTGTCGTATTCACCTCATTCCAACTCGTTTCTGGATTTGCGTGTAAATGGTCAAAAATATCGAGTATACGTGGTCTTAATTTTTCAATAGTTTGTGTGATATCCATTTCTGTCTCCCCCTTACCGGTTTATTGGGCATGTTCACCAACTGATGGATGTTTTATCTCAAAAGAAATAATCGTCTTGATTGAACCCATCATATATAGCTTTTCTTTCTTTGAACCCTTGTTCATCCTTAATCGTTACACCAGCGACTAAACTATTCAATAAAGAGAATAACACTGGTGCCGTATCGATCGTGGAAGTCCTTGGTGTTGAAATGGGCAATAAAATGTCAGTGTATTCCGCAATCGGAGCCAGGTCGGAATCCGTAACCCCAATTACAAATGCACCCGCTTTTTTGGCCATTTCGGTTATTTTCACAGTCTCTTTAACATAGCGGTGAAATGAAATGGCCACAAAAACGGAATTTTCAGTCATTTTATTCAACATTAAAAATATATCATCAGTATCAGGCCGATATAAATGAACCTCTTCCCTAACAAGCCTAAGCGTAAAGGTTAACCAATGTGCTGCCGAAAATGATAAACGGTGTCCGGAAATCAAAACATTGTCAGCTGCCGCCAATTTATCGACTGTTTGGGCGAAATCTTCGGTTGATAAATTTTTCATGGTCTTTTCGATGCTGATGATATCCTGCCCCATCACCTGAGCCATGAAGTTTGGCTGACTCGCGGCTTCAAGTTTTGAAGAATGATATTCATTCAAACTGCTGCTCTCGTATATCAACTGATTTCGAATAAGGTTTTGAAGCTCTGCATATCCGCTTAACCCCAATGAATAGCAAAAGCGGATGATGGTCGTTTCACTCACCCCAATGTCTTTTCCGAGCTTTTGAGCTGAAGTGACTGCAAATGTATGTGAATGCACCAACAAGTATTTTGCTACCTTTTTTTGACCAGTAGATAAACCAGGGAATACTTCTTTAACTTTTTGCTGTAAATCCATAAAACATCCCCTCTGAAGCAAGATATGAATCCGATACTTTTTATATGACAATATGAAGTATAAACTTCATTAATAATAGTGAGTATTTTATCACGGGACTTTTAATAAAACAATAATATTCTGAATTTTTACAATAAGATGGAGGCAATGTCCTTCAAGCACCAAAAAAGCAGAGATGGACTCCATGGTTTCAGTTTGGCGAAATAAGATGGGGTTCGGAGTATGAGGATGGTTTTTCAGTCGGCGGAAAGGGAGCGGGTTTCTGAACCTTTTAAATATAAAACTTCAGGCATGGAGATGGACTCCATGCCTGAGGTTTGGCGACAAAATGGGGTTCGAACCGAATAGTGAGGATGGTTTTTTACTGTAATTCTCATTGGATTGAAGAAATTTGCGACACTCCTGCCGAATTACTGGCTAGCCGAGACCCCACAAGCGCTTG
This sequence comes from Peribacillus sp. AS_2, assembly GCF_026891895.1. Lineage (NCBI taxonomy): Bacteria > Bacillati > Bacillota > Bacilli > Caryophanales > Bacillaceae > Peribacillus > Peribacillus sp. AS_2. The sequence continues at coordinate 197,292 of NZ_JAPTGA010000003.1, read as the reverse complement.
CGCTGAGGAGGCTTGGCAGACAGTCGGCGGAAAGGGAGCGGATTTCTGAAATCAACTGCACTTTTAAATAAAACAACTGCAGGCAAACTGATTTTTCATCAAGTTTGTCTACAGTCTGAAACCACGAAATGAACTCCGTAATTTTATTTTTTATGACGCTTTGCGTAGCCACATCGTTTACATAATTCTTCAACTGCACATCTTCTTGAGAAACCATCATACATATTTTTAGCCCGTTCACCATTTAAAATGTCTTCAAGTGATGTTTCGAATATATTTCCAAGCGGTATTTTCCCTTCACTATCCAAACAACAAGGTACGACTGTACCATCCACCAAGATACCTAACTGATCTCTAAGAGCATAGCAGAAAATATTTTCATCGATAATGTCACGGTCCAATTCCGGCCACTCGAATTTTTCGGCCATATTTATATAAACCCTGTCCCTTAACTTAATATTATTCTTTTGCTGAAGAGCTTCACTTAAGCGAATGTCCAATGAAAGCTTCTCCTCCAGCATGCTCAGAATATCATCGTTCAGGCCATTACTCGCTTTTAATTCAGCCGTATCCATATTCCATAAACGAATGGCACAGATCACTTCACTTTTTTCATTTGCTTCATTTATAAAATCGGCAATATTACTGACATAAGAGTCAAGACTATTGGTCGTATCGTTTGCCTCAAAGCTATGAAGTGAAATATTCACCTGCCGGAGGGCTTTTTTGGAGAGCAGCTTGTCTTTGACCTTTTGAATCAAAGTACCGTTCGTTGTAATATTAACCTTCAGGTCATTTTCAGCACTGATATCCAGGAATGTACCCAAATTTTTATTTAAAAACGGTTCACCCATCAGATGAAAATAAATATGATCGGTGTGTGGTTTGATTTTCTTTATAACATTCGTAAACCCTTCGGGATCCATGAATTTAAGGGTCCTTTGCAAGCTGGAACTTGGGCAAAAATTACACTTCAAATTACATATATTCGTAATTTCCACATAAACTTTCTTAAACTTTCTCATTTTCTACTACCCCTACAATCAAGCTTATTGTTTCAATCTGATACTAACTATACTGGTTAGCTGCCCATAAATGCAATGAAAACTTCATGGCAGCTGACCGTATTGGAATAACAACGATTCCGATATCCCCTTTTCCGGACTACTTTTAAAAGAAATCAGAAAAAAACATCTTCTCGAGGTGAAGATGTTCGGTAAGATGCCTACCTGGAATTTCGGTTTTTGTCCTGATCTCACTTTCCTTTTTGCTCCGTAACCTTCAAACTAAGTAATTTTTCATTTTTCAAATCATGTTGTACGGTCACGATGACATTGAAGTCCTGACCTTTATCCTCGACCAAAAATCTGAAATCGTCTTCGACGAGATTTTTCGCTACAGTTTTTCTGCCTTTATATTCGTAGTCAGTAATCTCAACTTCAGGATAATCTGCCTGCACTACCGTAATCGCAATCTTTCCGTATTTTTCGTAATCGGGTTGTTGGGCCTGTGCTGAAATGGATCCTGCTTGTATGATCAAAAAAATCCCCATTAGCATCACAATGACTTTTTTCAAAATCTTTTCCTCCTCATACTTTCCGCTTAGTATTATTATATAAAAATGTTCAGTTGTTATGCAGCTGCTCCGCTTCTTTTACAAGCATGATGCCAACTAATCGATTCCTCTTCCATTCCTCAGGAAACACAGTCAACGGCGGATTGGTTTCATCCACTAAATAACTAAGTTCGATCGTCATTCCCGGGCGGCTGAATTCAGTTATGAACCAATCAGTAAATCCGCTTCCTACCGCTTCTTTCTCCGGAAAGGTCAGTTCATACCCCGTCATTTCGGCAGTCTTTTTGGCAATCCCATAATCCCTCACCATATTTTTCCGTTTATTTTTGTAATGCCAAAAGATTTCCCTTCCTGAAGTATGATAGGAAACAGCAATAAGGGGATCGACCTCCTTCGTGAAATCCGTAAGCGCTTTTACTTCGGCTGCTTCCAGTGGTTGTCGGCCTTTATAAAATTGATACGTCGGTTTTGTTTCATGACTCATTACTTCTTTCCATCCAGCCGGATATTGCCTATTCAAATCAATGCCTTTAGCGTTGGCTTTCCACCTGGACCAATTCCTGCTATATCGGTTCATTTTCCATACTGCAGACTTTTCAAGAACATTTAAATTGGATAAATCTCCTTGCTGGATGCTCACGCCATCTGGATTAAGCATCGGGATGAACCAGATGCTCACTTCATCCAATGATTCCGACGAAAATTCTCCAATAGGTTTGCCCACTCGATAGGCGGCTGCATACTCTTCAAGCATACGCATTAAAAGTATGGAACTGAGCCATTCCCGTCCATGATGTGATCCCACCAGCAAAATCGATTTTTTTCCTTTCCCTAACTTGACTGCCTTTATATTTTTCCCCTTTTCAGTTTGTCCGATTATTCGAACGTCCAATTCATACTGCTTTTGGATTCCTTGCAAATCCATTTCCATCTGTTCAGGGGAATACACTTCTGCTGCCAGCGATGGTTCAGGGAAAAAAAGAAGCACTAATATTCCAATTACCATTATTTTTCTCATGTACTCACCTTTTATTTTTATTCAGGTAAAAAGCAACAACCGCGGTCCAAATACATCGCCACTTATTGTAAGGAAATGTTCTGTCAGATCTGAACAAAATACAAATAGCTCCTTATTAAGGGGGAGAAGAACATGAGGATTGCGGATTATGATCAGGCATTGTTTCACACACACCGTTCTGATTGGGACAGCTTGTTAGTATTGATGGTTCGGACGAAAGATCACTTTCTATCGAAAAAAATAGAACATTTCTTGCACGCTTACAGGTTTGAGCATGATTATCAAATCGTTCAATCCCAGCTGTATGCACTGCTTCGTTATCTGGATCATGCGGCAGAAAAAACAAGTGATTATTTAAGTGAACTTCCAAGCTAAAATCAACTATAGTTTTTGCAAATCGGGAAAATTTATACAAGAGGATTAATTATCGGGGATATAACTTTGGCTGGTGAAACCCTATAAAAACAAGGAAGGGTCAGGTATTGAATACCTGACCCTCATTTCATCATTTTTTCATTGTAGCATATGCAGTTGAATACATTTTAAGCTCTTCGATCATACCTTCAACAAGTACCGCAGACTCTTCAAATAAACCATCATTTTCGTAATCGAAGCAATGCGGATCCAGAACCAATTGTTTGGCGATCACATTTGCATAAAGGCTTCGACCCACTGTCCTCATGGAATTCAAGGCATTGATCCCGCCTTTTCCTCCCCCGGAGACAGCCAATAGGGCGACAGGTTTATGCGTGAATTGTTCACTGCTTAAAAAATCCAAGGCATTTTTCAAGGCTCCGCTCATGGAACCATGATATTCCGGGGTGGTCAGAATTACGCCATCAGCTTCCTCGATGCTTTTCCTGAGCCCTTGAATCACTTCCAATTGATATTGCTCACCTTCACCTGAATATAAAGGGATTTCGCTATTGCTTAAATCAATAAGTTCCGCTCCGTATTTCTTGGATATGTAGCGTGAGGCAATCCCTGTACGCCCTTGTTTACGTGGTGAACCATTAATGATTACTAATTTCATGAATTAAACCTCCATTATTCCCGATGTTTCCGAGTTCAGTCGCCAATACAGTATACCAAAACCGAAACGGAATTTCCTAGAATTTTGATTTTTCATTCAACTAAAAATCAAAAAAAACGAAAGACCGAGGAAGTCTTTCGTTTAGCTTTCATACATTTAAACCAATGCTTCAATCTTGCTCATGAAATCTTCCATGACTCCCGATAACTTGGACTCAGCTTCTTGCATTGATTTGCCTTGGACACCGAAATAGAATTTAATTTTCGGTTCGGTGCCTGAAGGACGCAGGCAAACCCATGTACCATCCTCAAGGAAATACTTTAATACATTTGATTTCGGAAGCTCGATCAATTCTTCATCATTTGAAAGAAATGTCCGCTTCTTGCTGCTTTGGTAATCTTCTTCAATGACTACCGGAATGCCAGCTATTCGGGAAGGAGGATTTTGACGGAATTGATTCAATATTCCTTGAATCTGTTTCGCTCCCTCAATGCCCTTTAAAGTCAATGAACGTAAACCTTCCAAGTAAAAGCCGTACTTTTCAAACACATTCAGCAACCCTTCATATAGTGTCAATCCCTGCTTTTTATAATGGGCACAGACCTCGACAGCAAGCACTGCAGCTTGAATGGCATCCTTGTCACGTGCAAAGTCTTTAATCAGATAACCGTAGCTTTCTTCATATCCGAACAAGAAGCTACTTTCCCCGCTTTCATGATACTGATTTATTTTCTCGGCGATGAACTTAAACCCGGTAAGTACATCAACCGTCTTCAAGCCATATGACTCGGCAATCGTCCGACCGATTTCCGAAGTGACGATGGTTTTTAAGACGACTCCATTTTGGGGAATCTTTCCTTTCTCTTTTTTCTGGGACAGTAAATAGTCCAGGAAAAGTGCACCTGTTTGATTTCCAGTCAGGACAACATATTGACCCATCTCGTTTTTAACGGCAATTCCAAGCCGATCGGCATCTGGGTCCGTTGCTATCAATAAGTCCGCCTCCACCTTGTTTCCAAGCTCAATGGCCATTTCAAATGCAGCGGGTTCCTCTGGATTTGGAGACTGAACTGTCGAAAAATCCGGATCCGGCAATTCCTGTTCCTTAACGATATGCAAATTTCGATATCCTAAGCTTTGAAGTGCCCGCCTGACGGATTTATTTGCCGTTCCATGAAGCGGCGTAAAGACGATTGACACATCTATTTCCTCGGCAAGCTGCGGGTTCTCGGGAACCGTCAGCAGCTCACGATTATAGGCAGCGTCCAATTCCTCCCCAATCATTTCGATGAGGCCCTGCCTTTTAAGGACTTCAGCTTCTTCAACCTGAATTTCAAGCTCACTTTCAATGGCATTCACATAGCCGATCACCTGATCCGCTGCTTCCGGCGGCAATTGTGCCCCATCTGACCCATAAACCTTGTAACCATTATATTCAGGCGGATTGTGGCTCGCCGTGATGACGATTCCAGCAAAAGCATTCAGCTCGCGAACCGCAAATGACAATTCTGGAGTTGGACGCAATTCATCGAATAAATAAGCCTTCACCCCAAATGTAGCCAAGGTCTTAGCCGCTTCGAGTGCAAATTCCGGGGACTTATGTCTCGAATCATAAGCAATCACAGCCCCTCTTCCTTTTGCTTCTTCCCCAAACGAAGAGATATATTGAGCTAACCCAACCGTTGCCTTCCTTACAGTATAAAGATTCATCCGGTTCGTTCCCGCTCCGATTTCCCCACGCATTCCGCCTGTGCCAAACTCTAAATTTTTATAAAAGGCATCTTCGAGTTGTGCTTCATCCCTCTGCATTTCCTCAAGGAGGACACGTAATTCCCCATTTAAATTCTGGTACCCTGCCCAAGTAGTGTATAAAGATTTCCAATCCATCTCCAACATCTCCTCCCAAACGCCTTATTTGTAATTATTATGTATCTGCCTTACATATACAAAATTATCATATTTATTCCAATAAATGAAGTAAAGGCTCGTAATGAAAAGAACCTAATCCAGTGTTCTTCACATCACGAGCTGTTTTCTTCCTATTTATTTCCCGCCATCTTTGTAATGCAGATGGTAAATATCATGACGGCGATCTTTCAATTGCTTTACAGTACCGGACTGACGCTCCCGCCTTAAGATCTCCAAATCGACATCGCCAATCAGGACCATCTCAAGGTTCGGGCTGGTTTCCCCGACTATGCCGTCACGTGCAAATTCGAAATCCGAAGGAGAGAAGATTCCCGATTGGGCATATTGGATATCCATATTTTCCGTTTGCGGGAGATTTCCAACCGTTCCGGATATGACGGTATAAATTTGGTTTTCCACGGCACGTGCCTGGGCACAATAGCGAACTCGCAGGTAGCCTTGCCTGTCTTCTGTACAAAAGGGAGTGAATATGATTTTGGCTCCCATGTCGGTAGCAATCCGGGCGAGTTCCGGGAACTCAATATCATAACAAATTTGTATGGCGATCTTACCACAATCCGTATCAAAGACACGAACGCGGTCACCTGCGTTAATCCCCCACCATTTTCTTTCATTCGGTGTAATATGAATTTTATATTGCTTTTCAATCGTTCCATCGCGACGGAATAAATAAGCGATATTATAGATATTATCATCATCTTCTTTAACGAAATGGGAACCGCCGATGATATTGACGTTATACCTTACAGCCAAAGTGGTAAACAATTCAATGTACTGCTCCGTGAAATCCGACAGTTTCCTGACAGCCAAGCTTGGTGATCTTTCATTCAGGAAAGACATCAGCTGGGTTGTGAACAACTCCGGGAACACGGCGAAATCTGCATTGGCATCCGAAGCAACGTCGGTGAAATACTCGACTTGGTTAGCGAAGTCATCGAATGAATCGATTTTACGCAGCATGTATTGCACGACGCAAATCCGTACCGGTTCCGATGTTTTATAATAACGTTTTGTTTTCGGCTGATAATCAACGTTATTCCACTCCATGAGCGTAGCATACTTATTGGATTGCAGATCGTCCGGCAAATAATTCGGATTGATCCTCATAAGCGTGAACCCATTTAAAAGCTGGAACGAAAGAACCGGATCATATATTTTGTGCAATTGAACTTCTTTTACATACTCCCTTGGTAAGAGTTCCTCCGCATGTTTATGGTAATTGGGAATCCTGCCCCCGATAATGATGCTTTTTAAATTCAAGTGGGCAACAAGTTCTTTCCTTGAATCATATAGTCTTTGACCAATTTTCATCCTGCGGAACTCAGGATGGACCATGACCTCGATTCCATATAAATTATAACCGTCCGGATTATGATTCGTGATGTACCCATTATCGGTTACATCATCCCATGTATGGCGGTCATCATATTCGTCAAAATTAATAATGAGGCTGGAACATGAACCAATCACTTTTCCATCATATTCAGCCACAAACTGCCCTTCTGGAAAAATTGCCAGATGGCTCTCAAGCTGATCTCGCTTCCAGGGAACCATTCCCGGAAAGCAACTCGACTGCAAAGCAATTATTTCATCTATGTCTCCTAGCCTCGTATTACGTATTTCCATTATTTTTTCATATTTATGCAGGTCCAAATTAGGCATTTTCCTCAGACTCCTTTAATCTCTTCCATAAGAATTATACCCCTTATTCAAAAATTAAAACAACCGAACCTACCCATTGATTTCAAATAATAACATTCTGAATGTCCGTTAAAAGAATATATATTTTACAGACGCGGTCCTTACATACTATACTTTTCATGAGAGTAAAAAGAGATGGGGAAGAGGAACCATGAACAATACAAAACGCAGTGTGGAAAACTTATTATTTGCAGCCTGGGCTGCTTCCATCATTGCGATGTTTGGAAGCTTATATTTTTCTGAAATTAAGCAATACGAACCTTGTGCACTCTGTTGGTATCAGCGGATCATCATGTATCCTTTTACGGTCATATCAGGAATTGCAATCATTCGAAAAGATTATTGGATCAGTTTTTATACCATGATATCGTCCGCTATCGGTGCATTCATTTCCACGTACCATTACTTGATAAAAAAGGATTCATCCTTTCCCGACCACACCCTTGCATGAGAAGGGTTCCAGGTACAGGATAATATATAAACGTATTGGTTTCATCACCATCACGTTCTAGCCTTGACTGCATTCGTCATTATTTTTACATCGTATGGACAAGATCCAAGGAGGTTGCAGCTTAATGAAGAAAATGGCTATATTTTTAGTGATAATCGTCGCCCTTTTTGTCCTGCTGGGCGTTTTTACAAACTTGAAAAAAGAAGAAAAATCAAAAGGAAATCCATACGGCAAGGATAAGCTTAAACCCGCTACTGTCGATCAGCTGGATGACCCCAATTATCAAAATTTGATTCTTCCTGTAGAGTTGGAGCAGGACCTCCAAGATAGTAAAGACGTGACCGTTTATTTCTATAGTCCTACGAACTCAATCAGTCAAAAAACCACACCAGTCGTGGCACCTTTGGCAGAGAAATTGGGTATTGATCTTGTTCAATTCAATCTTTTGGAGTTTGAACAAGGATGGAGCGACTATGGCATCAAAAAGACTCCTACCATCGTTCATTATAAAAATGGCAAAGAACAAGAACGAATCGTCGGATTTAAAGATGAAGTAACGTTCGAGAAATGGTTCGAGGACCACGATATTAATTAAGGATGAAAAAATGAGCCGGCCCTAACGGAAATGCTTCTCCCGTTATAGCCGGCTCATTTTTTTTGCCTTATACTAAATATTGATTCGCCACCTGGATGTCCATCATCTGCATTTCATTATTCGCTTCAAGGTTTATACTTGAAAAATGGTCATAATAAAAGGGGAAGAATATTCCGCATTCATTCAATAGAGTGATGTTATGTTGGAACAATTCTTCAGACTTAGGTTCCATCACCCTCTTTTGTTTGTCTAATATCGACATAAGGACTTGAAGACATGTCATTACTTGAAATGCGTCTCTTAATGTTGCCAAGTAAGTAACAGAACTTTGATTGGGCTCTAAAACGCCAATCTCACGAAAATGAAGGATTTCACTTTCCGTAAAGTACTTTGGAAATACAGATTCGTAGAAACGAGACACGAGACTCGCTATTTCTTGCTCTTGTTCTTCCGTTGAAGAAAAGACCGTCTTCACTAAAAAAACCACCTTTTTTCAGATCCGTTAGACCTATCTATTATATGTATATTCTAGGACAAGGGATTTCTTTCCCCATAGAATAACATAAATATTGTAAAAAATATGTGGTAATTTCCACCACTGAAAATCTTAGCAATAGGCCCAAGGTTACTTTTTTATACCATATCCATAATTATTATAGATTTTTTTCATTCAAGCACAACCAAACGAGTCGAAAGTAGGAGTTAAATTGGAAAATTTCAAAATAACTAACCAACATTTAATAATTGATGTTCTCCAAAGTTGGAATGGATTAACATTGGAAAAGCTTTTCAGGGAGCGATGGAAGGCCCCGAAAAAATTAGTGCATGAATGGAGGATGAGTAAAGAAGTGTCAATGAACGGGAATTACGTCACCTGGTCAACTATCCTCAATGAAGGAGATACGATCAGCATCCCCTTATTGGATCAAGCTGAAAATGAAACAGTTCAAGCCGCAGACTTAGGAATTACCATCTTATATGAAGATGATGTGTTGTTGATAGCCAATAAGCCGGCTGGAATGGAAACCCACCCTTCTCAACCGGGTGACGCACACTCCCTCCTCAATGGAGTCGCACACCATCTTCAAAAAACCAGCCAGACCTGTATGATCAAGCATATTCATAGGCTTGATAAAGATACCACCGGTGCGGTCCTTTTTGCCAAAAACCGCCTCATTGGGTCCATGCTGGATAGAATGTTGGAAGAAAGGGAAATCAAGCGGACTTACCTAGCTTTAGTCGAAGGAAACATTAAAAAGGATGAAGGAGAAATTAAAGAAAAAATTGGACGTGACCGCCACCATGCCACTAGACGAAGGGTTTCCCCTACTGGCCAGACGGCAGTCACCCATTATCGGGTGCTTAACCGTGATTCCAAGAAAAACTTGACCCTCGTCAGCTGCACCCTGGAAAGCGGCCGAACCCACCAGATCAGGGTGCATTTCAGTCATTTGAACCATCCCTTGGCCGGAGATACATTGTATGGCGGAAAAAAGACATTTCCACGTCAAGCCCTGCATGCAAGGAAAATCGAATTCATCCATCCCATTTCAGAAGAAAAAATGATCGTTGAAGCTCCTTTCATTGATAGACCTGAAATATTCGATCTCAACATTTAAACAGAAATAAAAAACACCGTGCCATTTCGGACGGTGTTCGAGCTTGTCCAAAAGAGATCTAGCTAAATTTCAAAACTAAGTTGATTGGAGCGTATGGTACTAGACTCCTGCGGGAAATCGTGTCCAGGGGGAGACCCCACAGGCGCAAGTGCGCCGAGGAGGCTTCCCGGACCGCCCGGAAAGCGAGTGCCTGAAGTGGAAATCAACATTTCAATTCTATAAACACTCAAGAATACTGTAGGAAAAATCAATTATTATCGAGTTTTAGTCAAATGGAACTCTATCTAAATGGTAAAACAAAGTTGATTGGAGCGTAAGGTACGAGACTCCTGCGGGAATACGTGTCTAGGGGAGACACCGCAGGCGCAAAGTGCCGAGGAGGCTTCCCGGACCGCCCGCGGAAAGCAAGTGCCTGGAGAGGTAATCAACATTTCAATTCTATAAACACTCAAAAGTACTGTAGGAAAAATCAATTATTATCGAGTTTGTAGTCAAATGGAGCTCTATCTACAAGGTAAAACAAAGTTGATTGGAGCGTATGGTATGAGACTCCTGCGGGAATATGTGTCGAGGGGAGACACCGCAGGCGCAAAGCGCCGAGGAGGCTTCCCGGACCGCCCGCGGAAAGCGAGTGCCTGAAGTGGAAATCAACATTTCAATTCTATAAACACTCAAGAATACTGTAGGAAAAATCAATTATTATCGAGTTTTAGTCAAATGGAACTCTATCTAAAAGGTAAAACAAAGTTGATTGGAGCGTAAGGTACGAGACTCCTGCGGGAATACGTGTCCAGGGGAGACACCGCAGGTGCAAAGTGCCGAGGAGGCTTCCCGGACCGCCCGCGGAAAGCGAGTGCCTGGAGTGGAAATCAACGTTTCAATGCTATAAACACTCAAAAATGCTGTAGGAAAAATCAATTATTATCGAGTTTTAGTCAAATGGAACTCTATCTACAAGGTAAAACAAAGTTGATTGGAGCGTAAGGTACGAGACTCCTGCGGGAATACGTGTCCAGGGGAGACACCGCAGGCGCAAAGTGCCGAGGAGGCTTCCCGGACCGCCCGCGGAAAGCGAGTGCCTGGAGTGGAAATCAACGTTTCAATTCTATATATAAACACTCAAAAATACTGTGGGAAAAATCAAACATTATCGAGTTTGTAGTCAATTGGGTCTCTTTCTAAACAGTAAAACAAAGTTGATTGGAGCGTAGGGTACGAGACTCCTGCGGGAATACGTGTCCAGGGGAGACACCGCAGGCGCAAGGCGCTGAGGAGGCTTCCCGGACCGCCCGCGGAAAGCGAGTGCCTGGAGTGGAAATCAACACTTTTTTTGCAAACTCAATTAATTTCGAATTTGTGACATACCGGACGGTGTTCTTATTCTCTTCATTAATATTATCCGAATGGTCGCTCATATTTTTTTCAGCAGACATATTTTCTGCATGTTGGGTCGAGTTTTTCCGCTACACGGCCGAAATATACACATGTCGGGACGAAGTCCGTTCATTTTGGCATAAAAAAATAGCTGGCCACTTGGGCCAGCTTTATTTTTGTATTTATGAAGCTTTTCTCATGCCTTTTAAGATAAGGCTTAAGATGAAGACAAATACGATTGCACCAATCAATGCTGGAATTATAGCGAAATCTGCCACTGAAGGTCCCCAGTTCCCAAGAATTAATGAACCTAACCATGCACCAACAAAACCAGCGATAATGTTACCGATAATTCCAAATGGTACGTCACGTCCAACAATCATACCTGCTAACCAACCGATGATACCTCCGATAATTAATGACCATAAAAATCCCATAATATATTTCCTCCTTCAAATTAGTTGTTTTTTGATTTTCTGCAGCAGACTCCAAGAAATTAAATCACTTCCATATTGTCATGCTTTTTTTCAGTACTTTTAACCTTTACATTCAAATGGTATGATGCCGATTCGCACAATATCTAATGAATGTGAATGTTTAGTTATTGGGTAGTGTTAGCTAGCTATAGCCCTTGAGTAACTGATTGAACAATCCTCATGTTAGTGAATTTTTTCTTTTTGTTTGCTGCTGTACTCATTATTTTCCCCGTTTAATTAATCTAAAACCTAATTTTTTTTAAAAATATTTGGCAATAAAAACAGGATTATCAGATATATTAAACGGGTATACCATAGGCTTAACTTTGTCACATAGTTAGTATAAGCAGCATTCGTCTCAATTATGTTCATAAAGCAAAAAGAAAAAAGATGCCCCATTTTCGGGACACCCTCCTATCATTTGCAGTATTCTTTTTAGAACAAAAGTTCATCGGGATTGCTGCCGAAACGTTCATTTTTGTTCAAGGCATCTATTTGGTTCATTTCATTTAAACTCAATGAAAAATCAAATACCTGTGCATTTTCCTTGATACGGGATGGCGTAATCGATTTAGGTATTACAACTAGATCATGTTGCAAATGCCATCTAATCAACACTTGTGCTGGACTTTTCCCGTGCTTCTTTGCTATATGATTAATTGTCGGCTCTTCCAAAAGGTTCCCTCTGCCTAGCGGGCTCCAAGATTCTACCTTTATTTCATGTTTTGCACAGTAATCACGAATTTCGACTTGAGTCAAAAGTGGATGCAATTCAATTTGATTGACGACCGGCTTCACTTCACTGTTTGCAAGTAAATTTTCCAAATGATGAATATGGAAATTACTTACACCGATTGATTTCACCTTTCCATCCTTATAAAGCTTCTCCAAGGCCCTCCAGGTTTCCAGATATTTATCTTTTCCCGGCCAGTGGATCAGGTATAAATCCAAATATTCCAATCCAAGTCGATTTAAACTATCTTCAAATGCCTTGAGCGTCGTATCATATCCTTGCTCGGTATTCCACACTTTGGAGGTTATGAACAATTCTTCACGTGGCACTCCGCATTCCCGAATCGCTTGGCCTACACCTTCTTCATTTTCATAAATGGCCGCTGTATCAATCGCACGATAACCGACTTCGACCGCTTTTTTGACGGACTCAACCGTTTCATTGCCGTTTTTCACTTTAAATACACCGAAACCCAACTGTGGCATTTTAACTCCATTATGTAAGGTGATCGTTTCCCCAATATTCGAAATCATTCCACCATTCCCCCTTACCTTTTATTTACCAATTATACATCCCTCCACCTTCTATTTCTAACCATAAGCATCGGGATTTATAAAGTCCCTTGAGCGCGAAAACAATGTATTAAAGGATACATTTTTACCTTTTAATCATTCATTAAGTTAAATATTTTGTAAAAAAATGACGAAACATCTATCCTAATAGGTATGTAATTCGTTACAATAGTATAGTTCGACTTTAAACCATGTAAAAAAGAAGGTGCCATCTTTTAAGAATAATCAAAACTAAAACTCCCATGCTATATATTGAGGAGTGCAAGCTGTCCTGTGCCCATTCATCGGCCATAATCTAGATACACTTTACATACTTGAAATCAAGGGAGTCCTCCATGTATGAATAGCATTCTCATCTTAACCGCGCTAATTATTATTTTTGCTTTGGTCTTTGACTTTATCAATGGTTTCCACGATACGGCTAACGCCATCGCTACAGCCGTATCAACCAAGGCACTAAAACCACGTCATGCAATCATCATGGCTGCGGTCATGAATTTATTGGGAGCACTGACCTTTACCGGTGTAGCGCATACCATTACAAAGGATATCGTCGATCCTTTCACATTGAATAATGGTTCTTATGTTATTCTTGCTGCACTAATTTCGGCAATAATATGGAATTTAATCACTTGGTATTTTGGAATTCCAAGCAGTTCCTCCCATGCGATCATTGGTTCAATAGCTGGAGCGGCCATCGTGGCCAGTGGATTCGATGCTATTAAATGGAGTGGATTCACTAAAATTGTACAAGCATTGATCCTATCTCCCATCCTTGCCTTTACGCTTGGATTCATTGTTTACAGTATCTTCAAGGTAGTATTCAAAAATAATAATTTAGGAAAAACCAATACACGATTCAGGAGAATACAAATTGTCACGGCGGCCATCCAGTCTTATACACATGGGACGAATGATGCTCAAAAATCCATGGGTATCATCACGATGGCTTTGATCGCTAACGGATATGCCTCTACCTCTGAAGTTCCTTTCTGGGTACAATTATCTTGCGCAATAGCCATGGCGCTTGGTACATCGATCGGAGGTTGGAAGATCATCAAAACCGTTGGCGGTAAAATCATGAAAATCCGCCCGGTTAATGGTGTGGCTGCCGATATTACTGGAGCAGCGATCATTTTCGGTGCAACCTTCCTGCATATGCCGGTCAGCACGACTCATGTCATTTCTTCTTCAATACTTGGGGTCGGTTCTGCGCACCGCATCAAAGGGGTAAAATGGGGAACCGCAAAAAACATGTTGGTCACTTGGTTCATTACATTGCCAATTTCTGCTTCCTTAGCTGGAGTCATTTACTATTTGATTGCTTTATTTTTATAGAACCTTTTGCCTTTCCATATCGGAAAGGCTTTTTTTTTTACAAATCCCCCCTTATAAATGCAGGTTTTTCCCTTTTTTTAATTTTCCTTGTTTTTTTATGTAAAGTTTTATTAAGATTTTGTAAATTTTCGTCGAAAAACCTTCCCGGATCCTACATGAATTCGTTACAATCAATTTGTTAATACTAAGCGTACGACTAAAGTGCGTAAATTTGCATGACTAATTGGGAGGCTTTAACATGGCTTTTAAATCAAAAAAAGACAAATTCGCTGTAATGCTTTTTAACATCGCTCAAAACCTTAAAGAAGGTGCTGACTATTTCGCGGATTATAAACTCAAAAATATCTCCGATCTAAAAGTATTTTCAGATACGATGAAAGACTATGAGCATAAAGGCGATTCAATGGTTCATAATGTGATCAAAGAGCTGAACAATGCTTTCATCACTCCTATCGAACGGGAGGATATCCTTGAATTAACCATGAGAATGGATGATGTCATAGACGGTTTGGAACACTGTGCGGCATTATTCGAAATGTACTCAATTGTAAATGCAGATGAGTATATGCTTAAGTTTGTGGATGCAATCAAGCAGTGTACTTATGAGATTGAAAATGCTGTCGATACACTATCCACTAAAAAATTGCCGTTGATACGTGAACATGCAATTAAAATTAAAGATCTTGAATCCGTTTGTGACGGAATCCAACGTCAATCAATCAAAAACTTGTTTACAGTTGAAAAAGATCCAATCAGGATCATTCAATATAAAGAAATTTACGAAAGCCTTGAAGAGATTGCCGATCACTGTCAAGCGGTGGCCAATACACTTGAAACAATCATAATGAAAAACGCCTAAGGAGTACCCCAATAAATGGATACTTTATTAATTATAACAATATTAATCGTTTTCTTTGCTTTAGCATTTGACTTCATTAATGGTTTTCATGATACAGCCAATGCAATAGCGACTGCCGTTTCAACAAAGGCCTTGAAGCCGAGGCATGCCATCATCATGGCAGCCGTCATGAATTTCGTCGGTGCCATGACATTTACTGGAGTGGCGAAGACCATAACGAAGGATATCGTGGATCCGTTCACGCTTCCGAATGGTTCATATGTAATTATGGCTGCCCTGCTTGCCGCTATCATATGGAACCTTCTAACCTGGTATTACGGAATACCAAGCAGTTCCTCCCATGCATTGATCGGTTCGATTGCTGGTGCAGCCATTGCTGCAGCGGGATTCTCTGGAATTAAATGGGAAGGGTTCATGAAAATTCTTCAAGCTTTGATCTTCTCACCTTTAATTGCTTTTGTAATCGGGTTTATCGTATACAGCATCTTTAAAGTTGTCTTTAAAAACAATAACCTGACAAAAACAAACCAAAGATTCCGGACTATACAGATTGCTACTGCAGCACTTCAATCGTATACCCACGGAACGAACGACGCACAAAAAGCGATGGGTATCATCACGATGGCCCTTATTGCAAATGGTTATTCATCAAGTACCGATATCGCCTTCTGGGTTCAGTTCTCCTGTGCTCTCGCAATGGGACTTGGAACTTCCGTCGGCGGATGGAAAATCATTAAAACCGTTGGCGGCAAAATCATGAAAATCCGCCCGGTCAATGGTGTTGCTGCCGATTTAACCGGAGCCTTTATCATTTTCGGTGCGACTGTAATACACATGCCAGTCAGTACAACCCATGTTATTTCGTCTTCAATCCTTGGTGTTGGGTCTGCGCATCGGGTCAAGGGCGTAAAATGGGGAACGGCAAAAAGAATGATCATCACTTGGTTCATTACCATTCCCATCTCGGCAACATTAGCTGGTTTGCTTTATCTTTTAATTAACTTCTTATTCTAAAATAAAATCCCTTCCGGTTTCCATCGGTAGGGATTTTCTGTTTTACAAGGATTTATCTATGCTTATCAATAGGAAATCGTTTAAAATTCAAGGAGAAGGAATTTTTTTAGCGAGGGGCAAAATAAAAATGAAGGAATTCGAAAAAAATAGAGATATTTTTAAAGACCTTTATGGAGATATGATGGAGTTTGCCGATAGAATCAGTTCTGTTTTAGGTTGCCCCATTACAATCGAGGACGGTAACCACCGCTTACTTGCCTATAGCACTCACGATGATACTACGGATCAGGCCCGTATCATGACCATAATCGGAAGACGTGTCCCTGAAAAGGTCATCAACAGTTTATGGAAAGATGGCTTCATCCCTGCGTTATTGAAGGAAGATGCCCCCATTAAAATCGGGGCCATCAATGATGTCGGTCTCGGTAACAGGGTTGCGGTTTCCATCCGGAAAAATAATGAAGTACTTGGATTCATTTGGGCCTTGGAAGTAAATGAACCTTTCACCGAAGAAGATATGAAATTTCTGCAATTCGCTGCCAAGGAGGCAAAGAACCAGTTACAGCAATTGCAATTGAAAAAGAAAAGGAAAGAAGCAGGTCATCAAGAGTTCCTATGGCGCATGTTGACCGGGCACTACCAAGAAGAATCGGAAATAATTGAAAATTACAAGAAATTCTCAATACATGTTCCAGTGGTTTTTTCCATATTGGTATTCGAATTTCCTAAAGAGATCAATCGCGAAGTGGAGCGCTACATTTCATACATGTTAACGACCACTCAAAAGATAAACAGTTCCTTATTTGCCATTGACCATAACAAGCTCATTCTTTTCGCGGGAGCCAACCAGGAAAACAGCCCTTCTTTCACTTCATCGATTTATGAGTTCATCCCTTTTTTCATTCTGGAGATGAAACGGCGTTTCGGTGTTGAGCATATCCTTGGAACGGCTGGAAATATGTATAAAAACTTAATGGATGTTAAATCAAGCTACGAAGAAGCTCTATACACCCTAAAAATGAAGAATATATTCCCTGATGACATGGAACTCATTTTACATTATGAAGAACTTGGCATGTTTCAAATGATTGAATCACTCGCAAGCAACAAACAGCGTCGTGTTCATCCTTCCATCCTTAAACTTAAAGCATACGATATGAAGAACCAGACGGAATTGCTGCAAACACTCACCGTCTATCTAGAGAAAGACTGCAACCCAAATGAAGCTTCAAAAAATCTTCATATTCATGTAAATACATTGAATTACCGATTAAAAAGAATCTCTGAAGTGGGAAATATTCGATTAAAAGATCCAATTCAAAAAATGTCCCTCTTTCTTAACATTAAACTTAATCAATATGATGAATTTTCCAAAAAAAATTAATGATATATTCCCAGATATGGAATACTAAAAGAAGTGTGGAAAGGTTGATCATATGAAATTAGAAACAAAAGAAGAACTTGAAAATGAATTGACAATCATTGAAAAATGGGAGAAAGATCAGAAAGGACTATGGTTTTGGGAACGGATTGGGCGCATCCCCTTCAAGCTATTGGATAAGTTGACACCAGATTTCATTCAAAAAAAATTGGGTGTCATGCTTGATGAAATCGGCAGCTACATTCAGAATGGCGGAAAATATTTAACGAAAGAAGCCCATATTCTTAGTCAGCTGCAAGCCAAGGTTCCCGAGTTGAATATTAATGACCTGGAAGAGGTTTCAAGCATCCCCCTCCATATCATGGATAGCGTAGGTCAGGATATTAAAACTTCAGGCAGCAAATTGGCAACGGTTCAAGGTGCCACTACCGGGATTGGCGGAATCTTCACCTTGGCCATCGACATCCCACTTCTTCTCGGGATGTCCATCAAAACCCTTCAGGATATCGCCATCACATATGGCTTCAATCCTAGAGACCGCCAAGAACGTATTTTCATCGTCAAATGTCTGCAATTTACAACATCGGATGTTGTCGGCAAAAAGGCTCTATTAAATGAATTGTCGAAAATGACCCAGACTGATTCCCAATCAAAAAGGGAAATAGCATCCGAACTCCAGGGATGGCGAGAAGTCGTTTATACATACCGCGATCAGTTTGGCTGGAAAAAGCTTTTGCAAATGGTTCCTGTTGCCGGAATAATATTTGGCGCCATTACAAATCGTTCGATGATTGCCGATATCGCCGATACGGGAATCATGCTTTACAAGAAAAGAAGGATTTTAGAGCGCATTCAAGAACCTATTGCAAAGAATTGATTTCAGCTTTACAAAGGTCTTGATCCTCGCAAGTCCATGGTTTTTGAAACTGCGTTTGTGGAATTCCACAAATACACCTTTTTCATTTTTCTGATTTCCACATACTAACTGTTTCTTTTTCCAACTATACTTGTGATACAAATAGTAAAACATATTATTGGAGGGATTAAGATGAGAATAGGAATTCCAAAAGAGATTAAAAACAATGAAAATCGTGTAGCTATCACTCCAGCTGGGGTCGTGGCATTAGTCAATGCAGGACATGAAGTATTAATCGAAATGAACGCAGGTCTAGGAAGCAGTTTCACAAATGAAGCATATCAAGAAGCTGGTGCTGTTATAGTCGAGGACGCTGCTAGCGTTTGGGCAAGTACAGAAATGATCATGAAAGTAAAAGAACCTATCTCATCTGAATATAAATATTTCAGAAAAGATTTAATCCTTTTCACATATTTACATCTTGCGGCAGAACCGGCACTAGCTCAGGCACTAAAAGAAAGCGGTGTCTTGGCCATTGCTTATGAAACGGTTGCAGTAAACCGCACACTTCCATTATTGACACCAATGAGTGAAGTTGCAGGCCGCATGGCTGCACAAATCGGTGCTCAGTTCCTTGAAAAAAATAACGGCGGTAAAGGAATACTCTTAAGCGGAGTTCCTGGAGTTAAACGCGGTAAAGTCGCTGTAATCGGCGGAGGAATGGTTGGAACGAATGCTGCTAAAATCGCTATTGGTTTAGGCGCAGATGTTACCATTCTTGACTTAAGCCCTGACCGCCTTCGTCAGCTTGATGATATTTTCGGAAATGAACTGACTACACTCATCTCCAACCCTTATAATATTGCAGAAGCAGTCAAAGATGCCGATTTAGTAATCGGTGCCGTATTGATTCCAGGTGCTAAAGCTCCTAAGCTCGTTACTGAAGAAATGGTTAAAACGATGTCTCCAGGTTCAGTCATTGTCGATGTTGCAATCGACCAAGGCGGTATCTTTGAAACGGTCGACCACATAACAACACATGATAACCCTACTTATGTTAAGCATGGAGTAGTTCATTATGCAGTGGCGAATATGCCAGGGGCAGTGCCTCAAACTTCTACAGTAGCTTTAACTAACGTAACAGTACCATTTGCACTTCAAATTGCAAATAAAGGTGCCATCAAAGCGATCCTTGAAAATGATGCTCTTGCAAAAGGCGTCAATGTGGCCAACGGTGAAATCACGTTCGAAGCAGTTGCCACAGACCTTGGCTACAATTACGTAAGTGTTGAAAACGCCTTAAACCCGAATAACATTAACGCTTAATATAAATAAGACTCCAGAATCTTGTCTGGAGTCTTATTTTTTTTGGACGAGGGCCTCGATGAAGCTGAGCTTCTTCGTATGATATCTGGATCAGGCCAGGATATTCCGCACAAGAGTCGAATTATCCTCATATGGGTTGGATTATCTGCTCGGACGGGCGATTTTTCCGGAGATATAAGATATGCCACTTCTTGATCAAGTCTGCCCTTTTCCCGGTTGATGTCCCTACTAATCATACAAAATAGAATATTCCTCTTAATCTATGAAAATCTTTCCAGGATTCATTATTCCTTTCGGATCCAAAGCCTGTTTGATCGTTTTCATCACTTCATAAGCAGCTCCATGCTCCCTTCGCTGATACTTCGATTTTCCAAGTCCTACCCCATGTTCACCCGTACATGTACCGCCTTTTGTTAATGCATATTCGACGATTTCTTCATTTAACCTCTTCGCTTCTTTAACTTCTTCAAGATTTTTCAAATCAATCATGAACAATACGTGATAATTCCCGTCACCTACATGTCCTACAATCGCCCCTTCCACTTTGGATTGTCCGACTTTCTTCCTTGTATCCAGTATGGCATTCGATAATGCATGTAGTGGCACACTTACGTCGGTCACCATCAGCTTTTTTCCGGGTGCACTATGAATGAAAGCGTACGCGAGATTATGGCGAGCTTCCCATAAGGCGTTCCGTGCTTTTGAATCGGTTTCAAACTGGATATCTCCACAGCCAAAATCACTTACGATTTCCTTGGCAAATTTGACGTCCTGTTCCAGTCCGGCAAAATTCCCATGAAACTCGAGGAATAGAGTTGGTCGGACATCATAGGATTTGTCCATGAATTGATTAACTTTTTTTATGGACTCGGCATCCACCAATTCAATTCGTGCAATCGGGATTCCAGCAAGCATGATCCCATTAACCGCAGATACAGCCTGTTCGACGGTTGGAAATGAGGCTCTTCCGGCCATTGTGACTTCAGGGATGCCATATACCTTCAATGTCAGTTCAGTAAATACACCCAGCGTACCTTCAGAGCCGACAAACAAGCCATTCAAATGAATGCCTGAAGATGATTTTGTCGCTAAGCTTCCGGAATGAATCACTTCACCGTTTGCTAAAACCACTTCCAAATCCCTGACTTGATCGCGCATTATCCCATATTTGACTGAGGTCGTCCCACTTGCATTCGTAGCTGCCATTCCACCCAATGTAGCATCGGCGCCAGGATCGACGGAAAAGAACAAACCGTATTTTTTTAATTCTTTATTAAGTTGCGTCCTTGTCACACCCGGTTGGACCTTAACAAGGAAATCATTTTCCCTGATTTCCAATATTTGATTCATCAAGGACAAATCCAGGGAAATACCCCCTTTGACTGGAACGACATGCCCCTCCAAACTGGATCCTAACCCAAAAGGAATGACTGGTATTTCATGCTCATTCGCATAACACATGACTGCGCTTACTTCTGCAGTATCCCTTGGATATATGACCATATCCGGTAAATGCGGGCTGTGATATGATTCATCATGGCTGTGCTGTTCCAATAAAGTTTCATTCACCGTTACTTGTTCTTCCGAAAGTATCTTCCTTAATTCTTCTATATAACCTTTCATTATTACAGCCTCCTCTTTTCCCCGAACATTCTGAAAATGGTTCACGAATGAGATTGCCCGCTAATAGCAATCCATCTTTCTTCATTTACTGAAACCTTTCGTTTTATCCGTGCAGGCCTTCATTGCTTGCAGAATGCTGGATCTTAGCTGATTCTCTTCTAAAGCCGCTACCGCAGAAATCGTTGATCCGCCCGGCGTGCAGACATCATCCTTTAAAGCAGCAGGATGTCTTTCCGTTTCCAGTACCATTTTAGCAGCTCCCATTACAGCTTGTGCTGCCATTCGGTATGCTTGTTTTCGTGGAATGCCATCACGGACACCTCCATCAGCCAGCGCCTCGATGAACATATAAACATAAGCAGGCGACGAACCGCTGATGGCCGGAACTGCGTCCATCAAATCTTCATGCAGGATTTCCGTTTTACCGAAACTATTCAGCAGTGCAGTCACATCCTCTATATCAGCATCGGTAATTTCATCATTGATGCACATGGCAGTCATGCCTTCACCGACAAGCGAAGGAGTGTTTGGCATCGTCCGGACAACCTTCACTCTTTTTTCGAAGCTGTTCTCAACTAGAGATACAGTGATCCCTGCTGCCATAGTAATGATAACGGCGTCTTCTTTAACATGATTCTTCACTTCTTCAAGCACTTGCTTATGCATGGCAGGTTGGATCCCCAGAAAGAGAAAATCGGCAAAACCGGCAACCTCTTTATTATCCAAAGTACCCCTAACGTTATATTTCGTGGTGATTTTAGTTTTGGTCTCCGCACTCGAAGTACTGACCATGATTCCTTCAGGTGAAATGACCTCTGCATGCAGCATGCCCTCAAGCATTGCCTCACCCATTTTGCCGCATCCAATAAACCCGATTTTTTTATTCATATCTTACACTTCCAATCATAAGTTCATCTATGTTCCCACTTTATTATATCGGATATGATAAATGGAAACACGTTGGAGATATTAAACAGGAAGGATTTGGTGGTTTCTGGTCGAATTACTTAAAGTGATATGGATGAATTTGTATATTCACCTTTACCCACTATAGTCAAGTAATTGAATTCTTTTGCAAAAAAAATGTTGACTAATTGGTCATTAGAGATTTATAATTTTGACCTATTAGTCACAAACGAATAAGAAATACAGTTATAGAAATGGAGAAATGCTATGCAAATGGAAAAAAAAGCGGTCAATACCAAGCTTGTCTTAACAGGATTGATCATAGGAATGTTTTTCAGTTCATTGGAACAGACGATCGTCGGTACGGCCATGCCGACAATTATCGGGGAATTGAATGGTTTCACCATCTTTGCATGGGTAACGACTGCCTATTTAATAGCCTCAACGACTGTTGTACCCATTGTTGGAAAGCTATCTGATTTATATGGCAGGCGTTCCCTTTATCTGCTTGGCACAATCATATTTACGATCGGTTCGTTTTTATGTGCCACAGCCACTTCGATGGAGCAATTGATCATCTACAGAGGTCTGCAGGGAATCGGCGGCGGAATGATCATGCCTTTATCCCAAACAATCATCGGCGATATATTCTCTGCGGAACAAAGAGCCAAATGGCAGGGTGTATTCGGAGCCCTTTTTGGATTAAGTTCTGTCATCGGACCTTTTCTGGGCGGCCTGATCGTTGACCATATCAGCTGGCATTGGATTTTTTTGATCAATGTACCGACAGGCTTACTATCGGCCATTTTGATTTATGTAGGATTGAAACATGAAGCGATAAGGAAAACTGAGAAAGTGAATATCGATTATCTAGGAATCTTCACTTTGATTCCTGGTATTGTCCTATTATTGCTTGGCTTGACCTTCGGTGGTGATAAATTCGAATGGTTATCACTGGAATCTATCTTGATTTTCGGCAGCACCATTGTCTTCATTGTCCTATTCATCATTTTTGAAAGAAGAGCGGTCGAACCGATCCTTGATTTAACCCTTTTTAAAAATAGAGTTTTTTCCACCACGAATATTTTAGGATTCCTGCTTGGCCTTGGCATGTTTGGGGCAATCATGTTCGTCCCGCTGTTCATGCAAGGCGTTTTGGGAGTTTCACCAACAAAAGCGGGATCGACCATGACTCCGATGATGATTGGTATGATTCTTTCCAGCATCATTGGCGGGCGGTTACTTTTGAAATTCCGTTTTCGTACCGTGCTTACCTTTGGAATGGCCTTTGCGACGCTTGGCTTTTTCCTAATGAGTATGATGGACGGCAGTACGACTATATTCACTGCGTACTCATTCATGGCCATCCTTGGGATAGGTATGGGGCTTGTCATGCCGACATTGATGATTGCCGTTCAAAACGAATTTCCAAAATCGCAGCTAGGGTCGGTTACAGCGGCTTCAACCTTCTTCCGCTCAATAGGTGGAACGATGGGCATCACGATTTTGAATGCTGTCATGAATCACAATCTCCAGCAAAATATGGATGATGCGGTCGTAAGTCAAAAAGACCCTATATTGCATGAGGCACTGAAAGCATTAGCCGATAAAACGGATACGTTATTCAACATCATGCTTTATCCCGAAAACCTAAAAATGCCCGCAGAAGTCAGCAATGTCCTTGTTAAAACGATAGAAAATGCTTGGATCGATGCATTCTCCAGTGTTTTCATCACCGGTATCTTTTTCGTTTCCGCAGGGATATTAGTGGCACTTTCCGTGGGTTCGGGCCGAATCAAAAGAGATCAAGAAACGGAAGAAGAATTAAGCTAAAACAGGCTCGGGACCGGCTGATATAATCAGCCGGCCTTTTTCATCCCTTCAACCCTATGTTTCTTTTTCATTTGATAAGGGCATTTTACCTGTATGAGACTAAATGGGGTGATACTATGGACAAGATAAACGATTCAATTTTGCCTGCTGATTTTTATCAGCAGCCCACACTTGAACTGGCGAAATCCCTTCTTGGCTGCCTGATCGTAAAAGAAACAGCGGAAGGAACCGCTTCTGGATTCATTGTTGAAACAGAGGCCTACATGGGACCTGGGGACAGGGCCGCACATAGTTTTGGAAATAGACGGACAAAACGGACGGAAGTGATGTTCGGAAATTCCGGTTTGATCTATACATACGTCATGCACACACATACACTGGTCAATGTCGTAAGCGGCGGACCAGAAAATCCGGAAGCCATATTAATTCGCGCGATTGAACCGTATTCAGGGCTCGAGTTAATGCATGAAAGACGCGGAATTGCCGATATTCGTAAATGGACCGATGGACCAGGGAAGCTAACAAAGGCACTAGGCATCACCATGGATGATTATGGCCGATCTTTTACCGATCCCCCGCTATATCTGGCTGCCGGAAAAAAGCCTGGCCACATATCCAGCGGTCCCCGCGTCGGAATCGACAACTCCGGGGAAGCAAAGGATTACCCTTGGCGTTTCTGGGTTACCGACAATCCATTTATATCCCGTAAGAACTTAATTAATAAAAGGGGACCAAAATAGTCTCCATGATGTTATTCCCTCTAAGCTAACATTGTAATTCTGTGTATGTTACACAACTTAGAGGGGATTTTGCTTTGTCGGTAAGCATCACGAAATCCATATCAAGTATCGCATATGAAAGTATTATGAATATAGCTAATGACAGCCCTAGCCTCAAAAGGAACAAGACTTTAATTGAAGTTTAATTTCTGCCAAACTTATACATTAGATTATTCAAGTCCCCTCAATATCCCATAAATCAATTTCCATAATTTCCTTACACATTCATCTTCCAGCCTATTTCCCCAGTAATAATAAATTGACTTCCTTCTATTACGAACCTAATATAGTTAAGTCAGCAATATGGAAGGTGGTTTATGATGAACGTTCAGGCCCTTTTGCAAATGAATACAATTTTTATTAGTATCCTAATTGAATCCCTTCCCTTCATTTTACTGGGAGTCCTTATATCTGGAATCATCCAAATTTTTGTGTCGGAAGAGATGATTGCAAAAATCATTCCGAAAAATCCGATCTTATCTGTTCTATCCGCAATAGGTGCAGGAGTCTTTTTTCTTGCCTGCGAGTGCGGGATCGTCCCGATCACCCGCCGTTTGATCGCTAAAGGGGTTCCTCTTTCAGCGGCCATTGCCTTTATGCTTTCTGCACCCATTCTCAATCCGATCGTCCTGTTTTCCACCTATATAGCGTTTGGAAATAGCTGGAGCATGGTTTTCTATCGTGGCGGAATTGCATTCGCGGTCGTCCTGATCATTGCATTCATCCTGTCTTTTCAATTTAAGACAAATCAGCTTAAACAGGAACATATCGAACATATACATCACCATAAACTTACATTTAATGACAAAATAACGGGGATGTTCAAACATTCGATTGAAGAGTTCTTTTCTGTTGGAAAATACTTAATCATTGGTGCATTGCTGGCAGCTGCCATTCAAACCTTTTTGAAAACATCCCTATTGCTTGAAATCGGTCAAGGAAAACTATCAGGGAATGCAGTCATGATGGCTTTATCCTATGTCATGTCCTTGTGTTCCCAAGCGGACGCCTTTGTTGCAAGTTCTTTTAGAAGTACCTTCTCTCCCTCTTCACTAGTTGCTTTTCTTGTATTTGGGGCCATGTTTGATATTAAAAATACGATCATGCTTTTAGGTACCTTCAAAACAAAATTCGTTTTATGTTTGATGGCCTATATATTTATTTCCGTCTTAGGCCTAACTTTATTGTTTATTTCTTAAAGAGGGTGTTTTATATGGGAAGATTATTCATATTACTTGGACTTACTTTTTTATTCATGCATTTACACGCCTCAGGGAATATATCGAAATACATTAATATGGAATATTCATATGTTTCACAGATTGCTATCTATATACTGGCAATATTCACTTTAATGGGATCTTACTTATATTTTAAGGAAGATAATCAAGAAGAAGGTGTTGATTGTCAGTGCGGACATGATCACTCCCGGGAAAATAAGAAATGGAAAAGGAACCTTACTTACTTCCTATACTTCATTCCCATTTTAACCGGTCTCTTTTTGCCTGTTGCCACTATGGACTCCAATATTGTAGAAAAAAAAGGTTTTCATTTCCCTGTATATGAAGACTCGGATGAATATAGCCAGCATCAATTCCTGCAGCCGGATACGAGTCTTTATTATGGCAAGGATGACTATTTAACTTTAATGGATAACTCTCTCAAAGGCCTGGTTGATCGTGATAGTCTCCAATTAACAGATGAAAACTATCTAAACGATTTAGAAGCCATCTATTACTCTCCTGGAAAGTTCACTGGCAAGCAAATAACGTTAACCGGATTTTCGTACAATTCAGATGAGCTAGCAAAAAACCAGGTCTTCCTGTTTCGTTTTGGGGTCATTCACTGTGTCGCTGACTCTGGGGTATTCGGTATGTTAATCGAATTTCCTGAAGGAATGCATCCTAAAAATGATGAGTGGTATTCCGTGACAGGTGAATTGGAATCCATTTATTATCAGCCATTCAAGAAAACCATTCCCCTGCTCAAAGTATCATCACATAGTAAAATCGCTGAACCGGATGATCCCTATGTTTATAGACAATATTAAAAAATGAATCATGGAAAGGTAAGGATATGCCATCCTTACCTTTCTTTTAATCACCTAAAACCTCCATTTTTATGAAATCTCTTTTTATCCATTTATGCGAAATTACATATGGCCCTCTTACACTCCACCTAAATCCCATTAATCCCCATTCCCCTGTAGCAAGATTACCCGAAAAATGACGAAAAAGTTGAATTTTATTTATATGGGTCATGTTTTTTATATTCCATACCTTTATAATATAAATGCTAGATATTTTTTTACCACATCAGGAGGAACTTTCCTAAATGAACAATTCTAAAAACTCTTTCATTCTTGCGGGGACCATTATAGGTACCCTAATCGCCGGCACTTCTGCTTATGCTGGTTCTTATCAAGTTAAATCAGGGGACACCCTGGATAAAATCTCTAAAGCCAATAATACAACTGTCCAGCACTTAAAATCTCAAAACCATTTGACTAGTAACCTTATTTTTCCCGGCCAAGTCTTGAAATTCAATACCCTTAACAACCATACAGATAAAAGTAAAGATAAAACCGAAAAATATGTGGTTAAACTTGGGGATTCTTTATCTAAAATTGCCAATAAATATAATGTATCCGTTAGTGCCCTGCTTAAATTAAACCCTAATATTTCTAGTTCGGACCGGATATATATTGGCCAAACCATCCGGGTTTCCGGACAAACGGCCGGATCCAGCTCTACGGCTAAAAATAGTTCAAATGCTACATATAAAGTCAAATCCGGGGATACCCTGGGCAAAATTGCCAGAGTCAATAATATGACTGTCCAACAATTAAAGTCTATGAATCATTTGACTAGCACTCTCATTTTTCCAGGTCAGGTCTTGAAGGTTAATGCCATTACCAGCAATCCGGATAAAGGTAAAAATACAACAGGCGTTTATGTCGTTAAATTAGGGGATTCCTTATCAACAATCGCTAAAAGATATAACCTTTCCCTTAGTGCCTTACTTAAAATAAACCCTAACATTTCCAATTCAGATCGTATTCGTATCGGCCAAACCATCCGGGTTTCAGGGAAGGCCTCGGTATCTGCAATTAATAAACCGTCCAAATCCAACAAGGCAGATCAAGTTTTGGCAGCTGGCGCTAAATACTTGGGAGCCAAGTATGTTTACGGTGCGAGCACTTCACGCACTGATGTATTTGATTGCTCTTCATTCACATTAAGAGCATTCCAAAGTGCAGGTATTTCCTTGCCTCGAAATTCAGTGGCCCAATCACACGTTGGTAAAGCTGTATCTTCAAAGGCCCTGCAAAAAGGGGATTTAGTATTCTTCGATACCAATAATGATGGAGTAATCAATCATGTAGGAATTTATGCCGGTAACGGTCAAATGCTGAATGCTTCGACATCTAAAGGTGTATCCTACGCTAATATTAACAATTCCTACTGGGGACCAAGCTTTGTGAAGGCAGTCCGAGTCCTAAACTAAATGATGGTGGCAGTAAACGATAAAAAGCAAAAAAGCGTGTTTCGATAAATGATCATACACGCTTTTTTGCTTATGATAATGTTAACTAGCCGGCAACTGGTGTTATGGTACAAATGCACTAGTAGGTTCCATATTACAATTTCCTTTGTAATGAGGAAAACAAGCTTCCATTTCAGATTGTCCCCTAAGGAGAGTCCCTTCACTGTCAGATACTGGTCATATTTCCATAAAAAATATATTTTTTTCAGTTCTATTAGTCTCTTTAGCAAGTAACATTTTCATCACTTTTGCTGGATTACCCGCAATGATGAAAAATTGTAGCATAAATACTTTTAGTGATTATCGATTCTGCCAATTACACACCTGACAAAATAGTATCCTGGCTCCTATCCAGCAATTATCATTTATATTAACTGGCTGACTTCAGAGCAGTTACCTTTCCCAAGGCAAAACAATAGGTAGAGATAATGGCTCCAAGACTCTCTCAATATAAAATGATGTAATATTCAAAAAAATTAAAAATCATTTTACACCGTTACCTACAAATGTTCCCACATCATTATCTTTTTGACTCATTTCTTGCGCATTAACCTTTACATCTCCATAATCGCATAAAAGCGCAATAATTCAATTGTGGTTTATTATTTATAACTGGAAATTTATTTTTAATTTGTTAAAGTATTAAGTCTTTTTTTTATAGTTGATTTTACGATTAAAAATACTCAAAACACTTAAAAGTATTGCAAAAAATACAAAGTAAACTAAACCTTCACTAGTAAACCCGAATTTGTAAAAGATAATAGTAGCAATAATAAACACACCAGTTAAAAAGATTTTATAAAACCAATACTTACTCATTATCAACACCTCTTTTCAATTTTAAAAATCTGAATAGGTAGTTTTAGTTGCCCCCTTAAAATTCTTCTCTTTATAATATACAAATTTAAGTTGTCCTTTTTTATTAGATTTTGAACTTCTTTTGATATATACCTTGTATGACATATAGCCCTTTGAATATTCCTTTATTCCAAATGCAGATCCAGCTAAAAATGATGTAACACTCATTCCAGGAATCAAACCAGCAGCTCCTATTGCTAATGAACCGACTAATAATCCTCTTGATCTATTCTTATTACTAAAATACAATTTGTAATTTGTTGGCAAAATTGATTTAGACATACATTGATATGCCGGATAACAAGCTTCTGCAGTTTTATTGGGAAACACTGGTGTAATTATACTAAATACTAAAATTAAAACAAATGTACTCTTATAAAATTTTTTTATCATCTCATTATCCCCCAATATTTTAATTTTATGTATAATTATTAAACTCATCGTTTTCGTTTAGCTAATTCATACTATTTTTTTTTCGATTATACAGTCGATAAAGTTAAAGGGAATGCCTTCGTGCTCTGATTAATCGAGTAAATGCTGACAAAGCGCAAAGAAATTGATTTTGTTACTTAGGTTTTTATTTATGTATTTCATCGTCGAAGCGTTTCATATTAAGAGAATCCTGGAAGCGTTAATACGAATTCTCGGATTGTATTGGGGCTCCGAAGATCCGTCCTATTGTATTTACTACATTATCCTCTCTTTCCTCATACCTGGAGCATTAACCTTCGCATTTCCACTATCGCATAATTCAGTTGATTACTGATATGGACTCCTTCAAAGCTTGATAACTCCTTTCGTTGGCCTATTTCATCCTTCTTTTTTCTATGATAGGTTATCATTTGTTGTAATAACCAAGCCTTTCTTAATAACATTTCCCTCACCTGCCTGTTTTGTTAGATGTCTTTCCTGCATTTCAACCTGCTTTCTATGGACTTTTTCTTCTATAAGATCTATGAACAGCTGATTATTGTTGAGATTTTCTTTATTCGACTCTATTAACCGCGCTAATGATACATTTTTACGCATTTTTTGGATCTCCTTCTCTACAGAAATTGCTAGCAGGAAAAAGAATGGTTTTCTCTGCTAAGGAAGAATATTTTTCCTATTACTTCATGATATTTTCATAATACTCTTAGTTTAAAAATTCTTGGTTTCAATTTTGAAATAACCGTTACCAATATTGGTATTGTCATTCTGGGTATATCCTGTTCACTTTTTCAACTAGCATGCTTGTCCTTGATCGGGCCGTGCAGATATAAGTAAGTACATTATCTACATTTCCAACAAAAAAAGGCCTTCATCACAGAAGACCTTTTCAGAAAGTATACTAATAAGAAGAGTAAGTTTGCCTGAGCTTTTTTATTTCAAAAAAGTTCCAGTCGATTCCAGAAATCCGCTCCCTTTCCGCCGACTGTCTGCCAAGCCTCCTCGACGTAAACGTCTCCGGGGTCTCGGCTAGCCAGTTATTCGGCAGGAGTGTCGCAAATTTCTTCCATCCTTTAAGGACTAATGTAAAAAAAACTCAAGGATCACCTCGTCTTAAACTTGGTTCGGAATGAGCCTAGCCTACGGTTTTTCTTAAATTTGATTCCAGTCGATTCCAGAAATCCGCTCCCTTTTCCGCCGGCTTTCTGCCAAGCCTCCTCGACGTAAACGTCTCCAGAGTCTCGGCTAGCCAGTTATTCGGCAGGAGTGTCGCAAATTTCTTCCATCCTTTAAGGACTAATGTAAAAAAAACTCAAGGATCACCTCGTCTTAAACTTGGTTCGGAATGAGCCTAGCCTACGGTTTTTCTTAAATTTGATTCCAGTCGATTCCAGAAATCCGCTCCCTTTTCCGCCGGCTTTCTGCCAAGCCTCCTCGACGTAAACGTCTCCGGGGTCTCGGCTAGCCAGTTATTCGGCAGGAGTGTCGCAAATTTCTTCCATCCTTTAAGGATTAATGTAAAAAAAACTCAAGGATCACCTCGTCTTAAACTGGGTTCGGAATGAGCCTAGCCTACGGTTTTTTCTTGAATTTGATTCCAGTCGATTCCAGAAATCCGCTCCCTTTTCCGCCGGCTTTCTGCCAAGCCTCCTCGACGTAAACGTCTCCAGAGTCTCGGCTAGCCAGTTACTCGGCAGGAGTGTCGCAAATTTCTTCCATCCTTTAAGGATTAATGTAAAAAAAACTCAAGGAACACCTCGTCTTAAACTTGGTTCGGGATGAGCCTAGACTACGGTTTTTCTTAAATTTGATTTCAGTCGATTCCAGAAATCCGCTCCCTTTCCGCCGGCTTTCTGCCAAGCCACCTCAAAGCAAGCGCCTGTGGTGTCCCGGCTAGCCAGTTATTCGGCAGGAGTGTCGCAAATTTCTGCCATCCTTTAAGGATTAATGTAAAAAAAACTCAAGGATTAATTACTTTAGTTTCTCTTGCTCTTCAAGGTACTGCCTTATTTTTTTCAAATAATCTGGTGCATCCATCTGATCTTTCACGACCAGTTCTATAAGGCAAAGTTTATCGGCGTTCATATCTTGGGCATTTGTAATGGCTTCATCCAGTTCACCATTCGTCTCGACTCTTGCTGTGAATGCCTCTTGACCAAATGCTTCAGCCAGTTTTGTATAATTCCACTCTGGTATCTCGTTGTATTTCTGTTTTTCTATATCGACTTTTACGTTTAAGAATTTTTCTATCGTATAGCCGTTATTGTTGAGGATAAACACGATGGGCTTACAGCCGTTCTCCAGCATCGAGCTTATTTCCTGTGCTGTCAGCTGTATCGATCCGTCCCCGGTAAACAAAAGGACACGCCGGTTTCTATCCGCTATACAAGCACCGAAAGCTGCAGGCGTCGCATAACCAATGCTTTGCCAGCCTCCCTGGGCTATGTAGGTCGCCCCTTTCGGCAATCTGACCTGTGACATGCCATAAGAGAATGTTCCTGTTTCCGTGACCACAATGTCATTTTCCTTCAACATTTGCTGAATTCGAGGATAATAGGAAGTCGCTTTCAGTGGTGCAGATGGGTCTTCCACCATTGTGTCAAACGGAAACGAGATGTTTCCGACAGATTCGTTCTGACGGTAGCCAATGTCCTGGAGCGCATTTAGTATTTCCTCCGCCTTGACATTCATATAGCTGGCTTCCCCCACTTTTAATGTGTCAGGTTGAATTTCCACCATTTTCAACGGGTTAAGCTTTGCTGTACCTTTGGAAGTATTGACGTCTGACCAAACAGTACCAACGGCTATGATCAAATCCGCTTCTTCAACAGTCTCAGTTACATCCTTGCTTCCGAAAGCTCCGCCGTATACACCAATATACTGGGGATGACTCTCATCAAACCCGCTTTTCCCCTGCATCAATGAAGCAACTGGAACATTTAACCTCTCAGCGAGCTGCAGTACGGGTTTCTGCAAGTTATAACGAAGTGTTTTCACGTCGACAAGCAGAACGGCTTTATTTACATGTTCTAACATGCCTTTTATATGCTTCACTGCTGACTGCAAAGCA
Source organism: Peribacillus sp. AS_2 (assembly GCF_026891895.1). NCBI lineage: Bacteria > Bacillati > Bacillota > Bacilli > Caryophanales > Bacillaceae > Peribacillus > Peribacillus sp. AS_2. The sequence continues at coordinate 164,397 of NZ_JAPTGA010000003.1, read as the reverse complement.
TCGACATTCGTTTTTGTCATGTTTTCTGATGTCTTACCGAGAGAAAGCAATGGTTTTTCAACGAGATCGATAGCCACTACCAAATAAACGGGCTTTTTCTTTTCTTTCGCGATTTTGATTGCAGCCGGTATCTCCCTAGCCGCGTTTTCTGGTGTAAGTATTGCTGTATAACCGGTAATATGCTCATAAACCTTACGGAAAACATCAAAATCTCCATCCATTAACGTATGGTGGGCAAGCTCCTTTTCCTGCTGCATCATGGTCTTTGGCGAGCCGACAATATGGATGAGCGGCACATTTTCACTGTACGCTCCAGCGATTGCATTACATGCGCTCATTTCACCGACACCAAAGGTGGTTATCAGTGCCGACATGCCCTTCACCCGGGCATATGCGTCCGCTGCGTAACCAGCATTGAGTTCATTTCGTCCATTAATAAACTCAATCCCATCGTAATCTTCCAAAGTATCTAGCAATGAGAAATTATAATCTCCAGGCACACCAAAAATCTCTGTAATGCCTTCTGCTTTTAAGCAGTCGTATAAATATTGTCCCAAGGTTGTGTTTTCAGCCAAGTCAATCACTCCTTCAATCGATTACTCTCTACTTTATTTATACCCAAACATAAGTAGGTTAACCGTATAAGTATCCATTTGCTTTAATGTAGGTGGCGTCTCTATTACTCTAGTTTTAGCTTGATGAATGAAGTAAGTGAGTGAGACTATCTCAGGCATGATTCTTATAAAAAATGATTCAATTCCAAATCGAAATATCTGAAAATTCTTGATTTCGCTTCTGTTTTTGATTTATATTTGAATCACCGGCACAGTGATAAGGGGGAAAATGATGAGTGATAACAACGTCAAAAGAGTTTTGGAATGCATTATCAACACATCCAATAATAATATTACCGTGACCGATGAAAAAGGATTCATTTTATTCACGAATCCTAACCATTGGTGGATATATGGAATCGAACCAGAACATTACCTTGGAAAATCCGTTTACCAGCTCGAAACGGAAGGAATCCTTTCACCTTCGATTTCCGCCATGGTATTGAAAGAGAAAACGCCTATCCAGATCATGCAGCAAACGAAGACGGGAAAAATCGTCATGTCGACTGCCTATCCCATCTTTGATGATGATGGTGAATTGATTCGTGTCGTCAGCTATGCCCAAGATCAAACTGAAATCAGGAACCTCCAGGATCAGTACGGTCAATTGGAGAAAAAGATTCAAGAATACCAATCGGAGGTCGAGGAACTAAGGGAACAGGAGGAGTTGATCTATCGCAGCAAGGAAATGCGGCAAATCGCCAAAACGATACACCGTGTTTCCAAAACGGATGCGACAGTCATGCTACTTGGGGAATCCGGTGTGGGAAAGAGCGTATTCGCCCGCCGGCTGCACAATCAGAGTTACCGCAGCAAAGAGCCATTCATCGAAGTCAACTGCAGTACCATCCCAGAAAGTCTCTTTGAATCCGAAATGTTTGGATATGAAGCGGGATCCTTCACCGGAGCGCAGAAGCAGGGGAAGCAAGGGCTGATCGAACAAGCAGATAACGGAACCTTATTTCTGGATGAAATCGGGGAGCTTCCCCTCGATATGCAAGTGAAGTTATTAAATGTCCTGCAAGAGAAGACCTTTAAAAGAGTGGGAGGAAAAAAAGAGCATAAAATTGATTTCCGGCTTGTGACGGCAACCAATCAAAACCTTGAGGAAATGGTGGAGAAGGGAACATTCAGGCTCGATTTGTATTATCGCTTAAATGTGATTCCCATCCAAATACCGCCGTTACGAGAAAGAAAAGAAGACATTGCCATCTTAATCAATCATAATCTCGAAATCATCAATAAGAAATACAAGTCGGATAAGAAATTGCACCCTTCCACTTACGAAATACTGATTCAGCATAAATGGTCAGGAAACGTGCGTGAATTGGAAAACCTGATTGAACGGCTCATTTTGACCTCGGAAGACTCCATCATTTTCCCAGGCTTTCTCCCCTCCCATTTCCATGGACAAGAATCTTTGGAGAAAATAGATGATACCCTAATGATCGACAATATGATGGTTGATGATAGTGATCTCAATACTGCTCTCGAACAAGTCGAAAAATGGATGTTGATGAAAGCGAGTAAACAATGCAAGTCCACATATGAAATGGCTAAATTCTTAGGTATCAGCCAGCCTTCCGTCGTCAGGAAAATGAAGAAATATAAAGATCATCTGCCTATTAAATAACAGCGGAATAGAAGAATGTTTCAATGCAGTATCCAATTTTTCACCTGTATAAAAAGGAGACCAGCGTTATCGAGGTCTCCTTTTTCTTACTTATTTGACACGCCCGCAGATTCAAATGTTGCCATTTCTTTAATGACCAATGTCGCCGCCTTGAGAATGGGGTATGATAGGGCAGCCCCTGTTCCTTCCCCGATTCTCATTCCCAGGTCGAGGATCGGTTCCTTGCCAAGCAGTTCTATGGCCGCTCTATGACCAGGTTCTGCAGATCGATGTCCAACAAACATATAATCGGCTGCACGGCCGGAAATCAGGTTTGCCAATACAGCAGCCGTTGTTGTAATGAAACCATCAACAAGAATGGGTATACGGTTATTCGCTGCAGCAAGCATGGCCCCTGCCATACCTGCAATTTCGAATCCACCGATATTCATCAAAATGTTGATTGGATCATCAGGATTAGGATTTCTTAATGAAATCGCTTCTTCAATTATTCTTCGCTTATGTAAAATGCCTTCTGACTTCAATCCTGTTCCCTGACCCACTAGTGATTCGACGCTTTTCCCGCTTATGATGGAGATGATGGCGGTACTGGATGTCGTATTTCCGATTCCCATTTCACCAAGAATCAGGCAGTTCACCCCACGGGCAATCATTTTCTCTGCACGGTCATACCCAATGTCAAGCGCTTGATTTACTTCTTCCTTTGTCATAGCCTCTTCCTTATAAAAGTTTCTAGTTCCATTACGGACTTTTCTGGAAGTTAACCCCGGTGCTTCGATATCTGCATCGATCCCTATATCGACAATGTCCAAGTAAGCATCTATCGCACGGCTTAATACATTGATGGCAGCACCGTCATTCAGGAAATTAAGTGCCATTTGTTCCGTCACTTCTTTTGGATACGCGGAAATGCCTTCTTCCGTAATTCCATGGTCGGCTGCAAACACGATCACTCCCGGTTTCGAAATGTCCGGAAATGCCTCCCCTGTCATCTTGGCCAGTTCAATTATCCAATCTTCCAGCCGTCCTAAGCTTCCCTGAGGAACCGTCAGCGAATCGACATGTCCTTTAACCTGACGTCCCATTTCTTCATCCAGCATCGGGATGGAAATGGCAGATAAACCATTCTTCATATTAATCCCCCACAATCCAAAATAAAAACCTTAACCATAGGAAAAGGTTCTTATCCATCATCTGCTATAAATACAACTTAGTCCATATCATTATCATCCAAGCTTTCACTTATATTCACTGTGGTCGTTTCACTTCGGCACTCCCATTTCCTTTAAAGGGTAGATGCGAAATTTCACCTTGCCCACAAGTGATTTTTCAGAAATAAAACCAAATCTTCTTCCATCCCAACTATTCCTTCGATTATCCCCCATGACAAACAAATGACCGACAGGTACCTTGGATTTCCCGAGTAAATCACTTAGGGTGAAATTCTCCGTCAGGTTCTCTTCAGGTGGAATTTCTCCTTTTTTTGTATTCAAATATGGTTCTGTATACTTTTTCCCATTGATATATAAGACATCATCTTTCATTTCGACGCTGTCCCCTGGTAAACCGATCACCCTTTTTATATAATTCTCTTCCGCGTCCGGAGCATAAAATACGACCATATCGAAACGCTCCGGCTTTCCGATTTTAGCTACCACGATCCGGTCATCATTTTCATAAGTCGGCTCCATTGATTCACCTTTTACCGTGACTGGCGTAAATAAAAACTGTTGGCAAATGAACACGATCATTAAAGCGAATAAGATAGCTTTCAACCACGAAAACACTTCACTTTTCATATTCTTCACACGGACTCCCTCCCATCCATTGTCAACGGCTAAACCCACGATAATTGCTGTATTTTGGCTAGCAACGCCAAAAAGAATTCATTAGCTTAATTTGCCGGTCGGTGATTTTTAGAGGAAACATCCCAAAGAAATATCTGGAAAAATTGTAACACATTCATTTATTGCTCGCGAGAATAAATGATTTTTGAGAGCAAATCTCAAACCATGAGAAAAAGGATAGCGATTTTAGCTATCCTTTTTCTTAGTTTGTTCCTCAGAATTTATTCCAAGTCAATATATCATCGAGTGGCAAACGGACTTTTTCAAAGCCTGCTTTAGTTCCTTTTCCAAGGGAAATCAACATGACAGGTTTGAAGTTTTCCGGTACATTGAACGCATCCACAAATTTGGCTTCATCGAACCCTCCCATTGGGACTGTATCGTATCCTTTTGCTTTTGCAGCCAACATGATCTGCATGGAAACCAAGCCACCGTCAATCATGGCTACGCTTAAAGCCTTCTCAGCGGAAAAGTTGCCGTAATTATGCAGAATAGAGGCTACATATGGCTCTTTGATTTCATTCTTCATGATCCCTTTATTGACTAATTCACCATAAATCCGTTCTGCATTTTTGTAACCTTCTATATCAGCTAAAACGGCAATGACAGCAGATGCATCGACGATTTGTTGTTGGTTATTTGCGATGGGTAGCAATTCTTGTTGGGTTTGCTTATCTTGAATCACAAGAAATCTCCATGGCTGTAAGTTGGAAGAAGACGGCGCTTGAATCGCAATCTCCAAGATTTCACGAATTTCCTCTTCAGTCATCACGTATTCAGCATCGTACTGACGAACAGATCTCCGTTCTTTTGCTACCGTAATGAAATCCGTATCATTAAGGACTTTCGGCTTTTCAAGCGGTACATTCAATTCTTTAGCTTTATTCAGGTACTCTTCTTTACTCATTATATTTTTTGTCATTGATAATGACCTCCATTTAACTGTAATTATTACAGGAACAGTATATAACGCATACTGTTCTTTTGTCAAATACAGTTTAAGAAAAACGAAACCCTGGCAGTTTCGTTTTTCAAATCAAGATTTTGAAAGTAAATCAGCAATCGTCTTTTGTTCCAAGCCTTGTATAATCCAGCTCTCCATCTCGTTTTTCAAGCCGCATAAAGCTTCGCGGGAAGATGGTTGAAAGCATTTTTTAGCATTCACATCAAGAAAGCCTTTTGAAAAAGGTTCGGATTTAATTGCAGAGTATATATCTGCAAGAATGATTTGTTCGGGATTTTTGGCAAGTGAATATCCCCCATCTCTTCCTTCCTTCGCTTGAATCAGCCCTGCCTTCACTAAATTACTTAATATTTTTCTAAGAAAACCTGACTCCGAATCAAGCTTAACGGCCAATTTATTACTATTGCATAATCCATCATGATCAGCAAGAACAAGCAGGGCTTGTACTGCAAGACTAAACCACATTATACTGGAAACCTTTTCTGCCATTTCTTTCACCTCTCTCCTCTACTTTAAACTATTTTTCATTGAATATACAACGTTACATCGAACAATCCTGCCTAATAACCTCCTTATAAAACCATCCATCAGGGAAAGCTTGCAGCCCTTTTGTTTCATAGCAGCGGAGAACACAAAAAGAATGGATATATTAGCAGCCCACTTGGCCTATTTTATATAGTCTTACATTAAATGCATTTAGCCATCTTCAAAAATAAATTGACAAAATTCTTGTCTTACAAATTATATGTTTTGGAATATGGTAAACTTACTTAATAGAATGGATGAGGAAGTGGATGAATGATGCTGAAAACAATAAATGAACAACTCGATAAAGTCATGCCTCTCATCACGCCGATAAGCGTGATTATTGGGGTATTATTGTCCGAACATCTAATGGATTACACCTTTCTTGTTCCATGGATATTTGCCTTCATTACATTTTCCGGGAGTTTAGGCTCTAACTTTAAATCTGTGCAACAGGCAGTCACCCACCCTTTACCCGTTTTCATCGTATTGATCATCCTTCATATGCTTATGCCAATTTGGGCTTTTGGCCTCGGTCATTTAGTGTTTCATGGTGATGCTTTCACAATTACCGGCCTAGTCCTCGCAGTAGTGATTCCAACCGGTGTCACCAGTATGATCTGGGTATCCATTTATAAGGGTAATGCCATACTTGCCCTAACCATCATCTTAATCGACACCCTACTCTCGCCATTCATCGTCCCTTACAGCATTTCCTTTTTAGGAGGCGGTTCGATCGAAATGGATTTGGGGTCGATAGTGAAAGGATTAATCGGAATGGTCGTTCTGCCCTCCATGCTTGCCATGTTCTTGAATCAGGCTACAAAAGGAAAGATACAATATTCACTATCTCCCCGATTAGCTCCATTCTCCAAGATAAGCGTTGGAATCGTAGTCATATTGAACAGTTCAAAAATAGCGCCTTTCTTAACCCATTTCGATAAGAAAATAATGATCATGGCCTTCTTGGTTTTGTTCATAGCCGCTTCAGGTTATGCCCTTTCTTGGATGGTCGGTGCATGTTTAAGATGGGAAAAGGCGGATATCATCACCTTGACATTTACAGGCGGTATGCGAAACATCAGTGCTGGAGCCGTTCTGGCAACCACCTATTTCCCTGCTGCCGTTGCGGTACCCGTTGTACTTGGCATGCTGTTTCAACAAATGCTTGCCTCCTTTTTTGGGTATGTCATGGAAAGACATTTTCATCGTGGTGTGATTGAAGGGCCATCCGCCGAATGATTATTTCCCAAGCATCCTTTTTCCCTTTCAATTACATTCCAATTATAATAGGGAAGTGGAACATATTTACATGATTATCCATTATAAAATCATTGGGGGTATTGCAGATGAAAGTTGTTGCCATAGTGGGAAGTATCCGTAAAGAGTCATACAACCTTAAGCTAGCCAAATATATTCAAACTAAATATCAAGATCGTTTTGATTTCGAAATCTTGAACATTCGGGATTTACCTTTTTATGATCAAGATATTGAAAATGATCCTCCATTGGTTGTAAAAGAATTTAAAAGCAAAGTGGCCGAAGCAGATGCAGTCTTGTGGGTAACACCTGAATACAACGGGACGATTCCAGGTGTATTGGGCAATGCAATTGATTGGTTATCACGTGTCGATAAAGTCTTGATCGGCAAACCATCATGGATCATGGGTGCGTCAATGGGGCAATTAGGGACGGTAAAAGCTCAATTGCATTTGCGTGAAATCTTATTCGCAATAGGCATCTCCTCCCCACTCCTTCCTGGGAATGAAGTATATGTTGGTGCAGTGCATGACAAAATCGATAACGAAGGCAGGCTTACACATGAGTCAACTGTCCAGTTTATCGATACGGTCGTCGATAATTTCATTAGCTGGTATAATCATCATACTCGTTAATGCTTTACACAAGAATCCCAGCAGGAATGATCCTGCTGGGATTCTTGTTGCATCATAAAAGAGGAATTAAACTCATTTCATCCTCTTCCCGCTTGGAATGCAGGGTATTTTGTCATTCCCCCGTCAGCGAATAGAGTGATGCCCGTTACATAACTGGATTCTGAAGATGCCAGCCATGCAGCAACCGCAGCAATTTCTTCAGGCTTTCCGATATACCCCATCGGAATCATGCTTTCAAGGTCCTTTTTCTTTTCGGGATCTTCAAGCTTGTCGGCATTTATTGGCGTGGCGATGGCTCCAGGACCAATGCTGTTCACACGGATCCCTTTTGGTGCATATTCAAGAGCCAGGGTTTCCGTAAGCAGCTTCACCCCGCCCTTGCTAGCTGCATAGTGAACGAATAAAGGCCAGGGAATCATCTCATGTACACTGGACATGTTTATAACATTCCCTTTAATATCGTTCTCGACAAAATACTTGATAGCTTCGCGGCAGCCTAAGAAATTCCCCGTTAAGTTAGTATTGATTACCCTATTCCAATCGCTTAACGGCATCTCGTGAGATGGAACCGGATTTTCAATCCCTGCATTATTGATGAATATGTCGAGTTTCCCGAAGTTCTTTATCGCTGATTGAACAAGGTTAATAACATCTTCTTCAACGGTGACATCGCCTTTTACTGCAATGGCTTCCCCGCCATTCGTTTTGATTTCTTCCATTACACTATCCGCTTCCTCTGATTTAGTGCGATAATTAACCACGACCTTTGCCTTTTCCTTAGCAAAGCGAATGGCCATCGCTTTTCCTAAACCAGTGGATGATCCGGTAATAACAACTACCTTACCTTCTAAATCTGTATACATGTAATCATCCTCCAATTAACTTTTTGCCAATCCCAGCATAATCCCAGCTATGATGATCAAGATAATCCCAATTACGATTCCAATTAGTTGGCGCTTCGTTTTCTTTTCACGTAAAATGAAGATCCCGCCAAGGGTTGAGATGACTATGCCCATCTGCGAAAGTGAAAAACTGGTGGCCACTCCCACACGTGGCTGGGAAATGAATAAAAACATGTTCCCTGCAGCCCATATCAATCCCGGAATGATATTACGAATCGTATATTTGTTAAACGGTTTATGCTTAAAAGTCAATAACAGACCGCCTATTACCATCCCAATCGCTTGAGGGAACAACGCTGACCACCCGTCAACATCAAAAAGACGGGCCACGACCACATAAACCAAATAACCGAATGTCGAGATGAGGAGAATAACAATTCCTTTCTTCAAGTTTCCCGACTTTCCCTCTTTCGATTCTTTATCTTCCAAGGAGGTCAAGATGATTCCTATAATAATGAAGATCAATGCCAATACGCCTAAAATAATCGCCTTCATTGTAGACCATTCGTTAAAAACTATGACCCCGAATAAAGTGGTTGAAATGAGCTGCAATCCTGTTGAAATCGGCATTGTTTTAGAAACTCCCATTAAATCAATGCTCTTAAGCTGATTAGCTTGTCCAACGGCCCAAAACAATCCAGATACGACTCCGACACCAAACACCAAAAGTGACAGCTTAATATCGGCAAAAATATAAACACCAATTGAAAAAATCAAGGCTCCAATCGTTGTACCTAGTGTTTGACTATAGGGTCCACCCCCGAGTTTCACATTAAATAAAACGATGCTTCCCCAGAATAATGCCGGCAAGAGAGCTAATAGTATATCCATTTTCAACCCCCATATATGTAAGTACAAAACTAAGCAGGAAATTTCATTTTGTCTTCTTAATATGTTCGCATTATTTGAATTGACCCTTGGTAATTTTATGAAGTGTTTCCCCTAAAGTAGTGTTCAACACAAAAGGGCTGCAGACGCACGCCCTTTTTAATGATACTGATTGATGCCATCCACCGTTGATGATGTCGCATGTCCATTTCCGTATTATCAGTGACTTTGAAATAATAACTTTCCCAAACAGCAGTCAATCGGATAATGATGATGGAGAAGGTTTTATATTAACATTAATTAAAGCTTTAAAAGAGGAAGTATCCCCACATCTTACTGCAAATCCTTTTTATTGTACGGGCTTCATAGTTACTGTGAGTAATGAATGTTCATACTCACATATCGGAAGCGTAAGTTATTGCTGAATTTTTTGTAAAGATAAGAAAAAAAGCAAACCTTATGTAGGTCTGCTTCTTTTCTTAGATAATGGATCTTACTTCTTCAAATGATAGGGCACTGTCGTAACAACCACATTTCTTCTATAAAGCAAGTAGGCCTTAATCAGTAAACTTGATTGGTTATGAAGTATATTGTGCCAGCCCTTCTTCGGAATGAATTGGGGGATGATCACCGTAACTTTATAGTTGGATTCACTAGCCTTATGTTCTACTGTATCCACAAATTTAGTTAGTGGCTGAATGATACTTCTGTAATACGAATTCAGTGTAACGAGCCTTACATCCGGCTGCCACTTTTTCCATTTTTCTTCGAATTTCTTTTCATCTTCTCTTTCAAAAGCGACATAAACGGCAATGACCTGATGTGCAGATAGAGATTTTGCATAATTTAAAGAGTTCTCAACCACATGAGTTATACCCGCAACAGGTACAATGATGATATTTCCTTCGATTGGTAAGATCGGCTCACATGTTGTAATCCTTAGTTGGTCTCCAACTGCTTCATAATGCTTTCTGATTCGATGAAAAATTAAAATGATGATAGGTAAAAAAATCAAAACAGGCCAAACCTGAATAAATTTGGTTAAAAAGAATATCATCGTGACGATAAAGCTAATTATGGCACCAATTGAATTAATGGTTAATTTCATCATCCAGCCTTTTGGCTTTTCGCGAATCCATTTAACAATCATCCCGGTCTGGGATAACGTAAATGGGATGAATACACCAACCGCATAAAGCGGAATGAGATTTTCCGTATGTCCTTCAACTGCGACTATCAAGATGATGGATGCAAGTCCAAGTATGATAATTCCATTGGAATACCCTAAACGGTCCCCTCTGATCGTAAACGCCCTTGGTATGAATTTATCCTTCGCCAGATTTACCGCAAGCAAAGGGAAAGCCGAATATCCAGTATTTGCCGCAAGTATCAAGATCAATGCAGTTGTACCTTGAATGAAGAAATACATGAAATTCCGTCCAAAGATCTCTTCAGCAATCTGGGAGACGACCGTTACCTCTGCGCTAGGAACAATGCTTAAATAATAGGCTAAGTATACGATTCCCGAAAACAAAACAGCTAGTAAGGAACCCATCGCTATTAATGTTTTCGCAGCATTATTCGGTGCTGGATCTTTAAAGTTCGGGATTGCATTGGAAATCGCTTCGACTCCTGTCAATGCGGAGCTTCCTGATGCAAATGCTCTTAGCAATATAAATAAACTGATGCCGGCTACCGGAGTCCCGATTGACGCATGCAATTCCGGTGAGACTCCTCCCGTCAGAATTTTGTAAATTCCAACCCCAATCAAGATGAACAAGGCTAAAACGAATAGGTACACCGGATAGGCCAAGACAGATGCCGATTCCGTAACCCCCCTAAGGTTCAAGATAGTAAGTAGGATGACGAAAATAATGGCTATGAGGACATTATAATCATGCAGGCCGGGAAAAGCGGACGTGATGGCATCCGTACCAGCGGAAACACTTACCGCGACAGTTAATATATAATCGACCAATAAGGATCCTCCAGCTATCAACCCTGGATTGACACCTAAATTGTTTTTTGAAACCACATAGGCTCCCCCGCCATGTGGATAAGCGAAAATGATTTGTCTGTAGGACAAAATCAAAGCGGTTAACAGGATCAATACTCCAATCGCGATAGGGATTGAATACCAGAATGCCGCAGCACCGACCGTGATCAGGACAATCAATATTTGCTCCGGCCCATATGCAACCGAAGACAATGCATCTGAAGATAATATCGCCAACGCCTTTGTTTTGTTAAGCTTTTGTTCACCAAGTGCATTTGATTTTAAAGGTCTCCCGATCAAGAACCTTTTTATAGAAGATAACATCAAGAATTCACCACCAGTTTAATTTAAGTTTATGTTTCCCAGCTGTAGCAAAAAAACGAGACGAAACACAAAAATGCCTACAAGTCATAGCTAAATAGACCTGTAGACATCAATTTTTTTGTCTAACAAGCTCCACCTTCCTTCTCATATAACGCTTACGAGGTTAGCTGTCGGATTCGGACCTAAGAGTAGCCCTACCTTTTAAAGGATTCACCCCTTGGATTGTTAAAGACAATCCCAATAACGGGTCCCCCGCACCATAAGGTTTAAGCGATTTAGAAATATGAAACTGTTGATTATCATACTCCCGTGAAATGGAAAAGTAAATGAAAATTTTGCACAGAAATAGAATTATTATTTATAAGCGAGGTTTTATTCTTGACTTATATAACAAAAGTCATGCAAACACATGATTCGATGGTAGGAAAGGAGGAAAGTAAACGTCTGAAAGGAAGATATTCAAGAAGACAATGAACAAAAGATAGATTCCCCAAAAGGAAAAATGAAGTAACTTGATGGATTAAGTAAAACAGATCTGCCCCAGCTTGGATAGTCATAAAATCAGAATTTCGCTTTCCGATTCCATTTTTAATTCCCGTCCATTCGGGGGCATTATTCCACTGATCTATGCCAATTAGTTCCTTCCTTCTTGAATTGGCCTCAAATTGCTTTTTTTAAAGACAAAGTATTTCTGACCAAGATAGTTAAGCACTGTATAAAAGATTGTTCCTATCAGAACAGCCAAATTTTGTTGTATGGATAAATGAACGGTTCCTTCCAGTGATTCTGAAATGGCTTGGCCTATAGAATAAGCGGCGGAATAACAAATCAGGATGACGCAAAAGAAACGGGCAACTCCTCGCCGCCATTCTATATCGCTTTTAAAGGTAAAAGTCCTGTTCAAAAGAAAACTCGTTACAGCTCCCGTACCATTGCCGATAAAGGTGGAGATCCAGTAAGATAATTCAAGAGCATTCATGAGAAAAAGCATGATGGAAAGTCCAACCGCTGTATTGACTATTCCAACCAATAAAAAGCGGATAAAGGAGTTAGTTTGTTTTAGATAGTTTTTCAATACTGTTCCGTTCATTTTCTAATTGCTCCCGTTTTTTAAAATCGAGCGGATTAAATAGATCAAGATCAACAATATATTTAGGCCGGCGTTTGGATTCATTATAGATTTTTCCGATATACTCCCCAATCAACCCGACAGCAATCAACTGTAGTCCACCGATCAACCATATGGAGGTGATCAATGAGGTCCAGCCAGTTTCGGTCTGCCCATAAAATTTCAACCATAAAAAGTAAGACCCAAAGAGTAAGCTAATAAAAAAGGAAAGACATCCTAGCCATAATACAAGCCGGATCGGTGTAACTGAAAAGGAAGTAATGCCATCAAGTGCAAAAGCAACCATCTTCTTAAATGGATATTTCGTTTCCCCGGCCAATCTTTCTTTACGGTCATAATAAACAGAGTCCGTCTTAAACCCAATGAGCGGTACAATCCCCCGTAAAAAAAGATTCGTTTCATTAAAGCGTTCCAACTCCATGATCGCCCTTTTGCTCATTAGCCGGAAATCGGCATGATTATAGACAAGGTTAACCCCCATCTTGTTCATCAATTTATAAAAACCTGTTGCAGATGTTCGTTTAAAGAATGAATCAAGGTCCCTTTTCTGGCGGACACCATATACGATTTCACATCCTTCATTGAATTTACGAATGAATTCCGGGATGACTTGAATATCATCCTGTAAATCTGCATCAATGGAAATCACACAATCTGAGGCTTCCTTGGCTGTAAACAACCCAGCCAGAAGTGCATTTTGATGTCCAGCATTCCGGGAAAGCTTTAGCCCGCGAACATATTCATTATTAATCGTTTCTTTGTAAATGATCTTCCAAGTTTGATCTTTGCTCCCATCATCGACAAACAAAATTTTACTTTGACCGGAAACAACGTTTTCATCGACCAACCCCCTCATCAATCCACAAAGCTGGGAAATGGTTTCCTGCAAAACGCTTTCTTCGTTATAACAAGGTACAACAATCGTTACAATCGGTGAATTCATTCTATTCCCCCCTTTTCACATGACTCTGTATAAATGAATTTTCCATACGCTTCCTTTTTTAGTGAAAACCCTATCCAGCACCAATCCGTTTTCCTTCGAGTTGTTGATTGGGATGGCAGAAAATATATACGTTCCGCCTAATCCTTTAAACGCATCCATGTTGAGGTCCAAATTTTTCAGCTCTTTCTTCGAGCCTTTCTTGAACATATAATGCTTCCCAAGCTCATCGGTAAATAGGTAACAACGTCCTCCCCATTCATCAAAATAGATTCTGATGTTTTTATTCTTAGCCAATTCGTTTTCAATTATTTGACGAAATTGATGTTTGTAAGAAAGCGGATAAAAATTGTTATAGCTATCGAGCGTGTAAAATCCATTATATTGAGCGATTGCGGGATGCAGCCCAATGCTGGCAACACGATATTCTTCTTGTGGACGGTCAATATGATCTTTTATTTCCTGAAAAAGGCTTTCTGAATAGAACTCTTTAAAAGTTGGCTTTTCATTGTGAGTGATTTCCTCATTGAAACCGATTAAAATCAGTATTTGAACGGCGATGAAAATAGAAAGGGTTTTCTTAGCATAGTCGCTGTATTCCCAAATGATTTTTATCGCAAGGGCAAACCCCAAGTAAATGATCATCGGCCTTAAAAAGTGAAATCTGGCAAAGTTAAAAGTATCCAGGGTATGGAACCTTTCCGTTAAAGGAAGCCAGCCTTTATAAAACCAAAATGCGTACCACGCTGAGAGCATGAAATTCAAGCCGAATAAAAAAACATATACCTTTTCCTGTCTCCACAATTTTTTTGTCAGAATAATATAAAGGGCAAAGACTGTAATCGGCAGGATGATAAGCGCATGTACAGTCATGACATGCGTATGTCCAAGAACGAAATTTTTGAAAGTAAGCTTAATGACCCAATCGAGCGGCAGCCTTGCGTGAAAATATTCATCTCTGCTGTTTGGCTCCGAATCAAAAATGAATGAAGCGACCAAACGATACTCCACCAAACCAAAAATGACGGTCATATAAACGATTGAAAGAAGAAACGTTATATTCCATCCTTTTCCCCTGATTACATCCGTTAGCCAAAGAAAGCCCATTGCAACAAGGAAAAAGAAAAAGCCAAGCACGATGCTTGAATAAAGCGGTAGAAGTGTAAGGACCAAATAATTCTTCCAAGAATGATCCTTGCTGCGGATATTCAAAAAAGCCCAAAGGGCTAAAGGCATCCCAAGTGTACTGAGCATTCCCGATGGCCAAAATGGGGTAAGGGCAAAGGCTAAGGATGTTCCAACCCTAATCCAACCTGATTGTCTTCCTGTAACCAAATGTTCCTTCAATAAGATATACATACCAAAGAATGCAATAAACCTTGTTAATGCCTGGCTTATTGCATATGCGACCATTGTCGGAAAAAGAGCATGAAGCCACACGATAATACTGAACTCACTGCCAAAAGCATTACGGGGCAGCCCATTCATAATCTGAGGAATTCTGGCGTCAATTGCACCGAATAACTCACCGCTTTCTGAAAGGACTTTATACCAGGCAAGGTTGGAATCCAAATTATCATGTACGCGAATATGCGCATTTTCTCCAAGGATGATTAAGGGCGAAAGATATAAAACAATGACGAGTAAGGCAAAAAGGATTTGTTTTCTCTCTTTATTTTCAATTGGCAAAATATCCACCTCTTGATTAAATTCATATATCCATAATATTTGGCTTCGGAGGTAAATCTATTCTTTTTTAGGGATTTATTTTAACCTATTTTGATATAGGTCAACCAATGACCACATAAAATGCAATAAGCATATAAAAGAACCTTAAAAAGGGGCTGGGCTATGATAAGGAAAGCGGTGATTCCAGCAGCCGGTTTAGGAACACGATTTTTGCCTGCTACGAAAGCTCAACCAAAGGAAATGCTGCCGATTGTCGATAAGCCGACCATTCAATATATTATCGAAGAAGCGGTACAATCAGGGATTACGGATATTATCATCGTTACGGGTAAAAACAAACGTGCCATCGAAGATCATTTCGATAAATCGATTGAGCTTGAAATGCTTCTGCAAATGAAAGGTCAAAATGATCTGCTTAAGATCGTGGAGAACATTTCCAACATGGTCGATATCCACTATGTAAGGCAAAAGGAACCTTTAGGTCTGGGTCATGCAGTTTTATGTGCCAAAACTTTTATCGGAGACGAACCTTTTGCCGTCCTGTTAGGGGATGATATCGTGGATAGCCAGGTTCCAGCCTTGAAGCAGTTAATGGAGCGGTATAACAAGGTTCGAGCGAGCATTATCGGATGTAAGGAAGTATCACCAGCCGAAGTCTCCAAGTATGGGATCGTAAACTTCCAAGAACGATATGAGGATTTATTTCTGGTAAGAAGCTTGGTGGAAAAGCCAAAAGTGGAGGATGCACCATCAACACAGGCGATAATTGGCCGATATATTTTATCACCTACGATTTTTGAAATCCTTGAAAACTTACAGCCTGATCGTAAGGGGGAGATCCAGCTTACCGAAGCTTTAGACCTTTTGTTAGAAAAGGAACCATTATATTCGTATATCATCGAGGGAAATCGTTATGACGTCGGCGATAAATTCGGCTTCCTTCAAGCTTCAATAGATTTCGCCATGAAACGACCTGAACTTCGTGATCAGCTAATAAAATATTTAAGTCAGTTGTTTCCTTAATGAAGTTAATATAGACCATGCCCAATTACCAAGAAGAGGTGATTGGGCCATTTCCACATCGGATTGACCCCTTTGGTTGTAAAATGATCCACTTACCATAATCATCCAAGTAAAATATAACTGTTTATGCTTCCGTAAAATGTTACAGCAGAAAAAGTTGAACAGAGAAAGAATAGTTTTCTATAAGTGAGGTTATGTTGATAACATATCCTTCATGATTGTTCCAAACACACGATATCCAGAAAGGATTGTAGAGAAACACATGCACAATAAAGCAAATAATCCAATAATATCTGATGAATTTTTAGAAAAAGTGGTTAAGGAGATCAATGCACAATTTGGCGGGCCCATCAATGAAAAAAATGATCGTTTCCAACATAGGGGCGATGATGAAAGAAGTTGAATTGAATCCCCCTTCATTAATCTAAAGCTCTCATGAAAAACTCTGGCTATATTCATCCAGGGTTTTTTCGCTGTAACTTTATTTCTTCAATAGAGTTATCAGCCCTTTCTTTAACGACTTGTCCAAACCAATTTAGCTTATCCTCATACAATGATTACATGTAAGTATTTTAAAGAAAGGGGAAAAACTTCATTGAGCCACGCTGATGATGTCTTCCGCACTTCTCAAATGGTTCCAAAAGGAAGGCTGGTTTCCGGACATACAAAAGAGTTCCAAACAGATCCGATTGGGTTCCTGACCCGATTGTCCAAGGAATATGGGGAAGTCGCTAAATTCCGTTTAGGACCATTACAAACTGTTTATCACGTTTTAAATCCTGATTTAATCAAACAAATACTTGTAACAAAACAACAATCTTTCGTCAAATCCAGTGACTTCAATCTATTAAAACCGCTTATCGGTGAAGGTCTGCTTACAAGCGAAAAAGACTTTCATATGCGACAGAGAAGGCTTATCCAACCCTCTTTCAAAAAGACTCATATTAGCCAATATGCCAAGGATATGATTGATGTCACAATGGATTATATATCAACTTGGCAACATGATGATGAACGGAGTATAACGAAGGATATGATGAACATCACTCTCGGGATAATCAGCAAGACCATGTTCAGCATGGAATTCAAGGATGGATATGAAATCGTTGGGAAACCTCTGGAAACTGCATTGAGAATAACAGTCAAAAGGATGAGAAAGATTTTCCGTATGCCATTATGGTTACCGACTAAAATCAACCGTGAATATAAAAAGGCGATACAAAGGCTTGATAAAGTGATATACGGCATTATTGAAAAACGGAAGAACGACACAGTAAAACATGAAGACATGCTAGGGGTCTTGATGGACGCCCGTGATGCCGACGACGGGTTAGGCATGTCAAGCCATCAGGTCCGTGATGAATTAATGACTATTTTTCTTGCCGGTCATGAAACGACAGCAAATGCTCTTTCCTGGGCATTGTATGCAATTTCGAAGCATCCGGAAATTCAAGTCAAGCTTTTCAATGAAGTCAATAGCATAATCGGTCAACGGACACCCAAGCCTGAAGATTTCATGAAATTACAATACACTCAAAATATCATTCATGAAACACTTCGCTTTTACCCGCCACTGTATATCATATCCCGTGATGTGACGGAGGATGTCACAATAGGAGGATATCGCTTTAAAAAAGGCGATATGATACTAATAAGTTCTTATGTGATGCAGCATAATCCAGAGTATTTTGATCAACCGGAATCATTTATCCCTGAGCGATTTGAAAATAACTTTATGAAAAGCCTGCCTGCGTTCGCTTATTTTCCATTTGGCGGAGGGCCGCGGGTTTGTATTGGCAATCACTTTGCCATGATGGAAGCGGTGTTTGTCCTGGCCTGCATTGCAAAGAGATATAGGATAAAGCTTGCACCTGACCATCATGATGTAACTCCCCTTCCCTCCCTTACACTCAGACCCAAGAATGGACTGCGCATGGTGTTAGAAGAAAGAGCTGCAGAAGCCTTTGAACCTGGTGCATCCAATTTTTAGTAATAGGGGTTTTTTCCCTAATAAATATCGTTGTACTAACTGGCCTACCCTTTTAAAAGGAGGGATGAAAAAATGTATTTGCTCCATTCAAAGGGAATCATCCACACTGAATTGCACTATTTAGGAATGGCTTCACAGGTATATACCGGTTATCTGCAATTTTTAAGCGAAATTGAACCGAAACAAGAAACCGAGTACCTACAGGCGCCGCTCCCCTTTTCAAATGGGAACGGATAGTTTCCCGCTTCGTACCTATTATTAAAGAAAAACCGACCTTGAAAGGTCGGTTTTTTGTAATTCTGCAGTATGTTCCATAACCCTGGCCCCCGCAGCCCCAAATGCTGGCTGCGACAAACCTGATAGGAAAACTAAGCGACTTCGACTATTAAGGACTGAAACTGATTCCATCAACTTATTTACTACGAAACAAATGACAGTAATAATGCAATTAAACAGGATTATATTTCTCTCTTTTCAATATGTATTTTAAAGAATGAAGAATTGTTAATTCATCCCTTAAAAAATCACCTAGCAGTTTTTTACTTTGATTCATTTCATAAAATTCAATATTTTCAGATAACCTTTTTTCGCCGGTTGGAAATCCATTCCCGTTCACCGGCCTAAATTGACTTTTTTCCGATTCATGATATATTAATATAGTACTTTAGTACGTGAAAGCGTTCAATAGTAGAAGAAACTTTTAAGTTTTACTGATAGGCTATTTTATTAAAATTGTGAAAGAAAGGCATGAATATAATGGAGAAGACTCATCAAGATCTAAAAAAGGGCCTATTGCCGAGGCATGTCCAGTTCATTGCTTTAGCCGGAATGATAGGAACGGGGATTTTTAAGGGGAGTTCCGATACATTAAATATGGCAGGCCCAAGTGTTGTAATAGCCTATTTAATAGGGGGGCTATTGTTATTCATTGTAATGGCCGCACTAGGGGAGATGGCAACCGCTTTTCCTAATATGAACGTCCAACATCTCATTAATAAAGCTTTTGGGTTTCAACTATCCTTCATTGTCGGATGGCTCTATTGGTTCAATTGGATTATCGTAATCATTGTAGAAATAGTTGCAGCCGGCAGTTTTCTACAATATTGGTTTCCTACAGTACCATTATGGCTGTTAAGCATACTTTGCTCTTCAGTAATAATAGGAATTAATTTGTTTCAAGTAAAATACTATGGAGAACTCGAATTTTGGTTCGCAGGAATTAAAATAATAACCTTAATTGCTTTTATCATTTTAGGAGCTTTGATCATGCTAGGACTTTTTCCTAGTTCGGCTTCATTTTCTAATTACACGGAACATGGCGGTTTTTTTCCAAAAGGAATTGACGGAATGTTAAGTGCACTTTTAGTGGTCATGTTTTCATACGGGGGTGCAGAATTAATTGGTGTAGCCGTCACGGAAACAAAAGATAGTCAGCGAGTCATACCAAAAATCATAAAAGGAACAGTATGGCGGGTGATTCTTTTCTATGTCTTGCCGATACTTATCATTTGTGGAGTAATACCTTGGAACCAAGTAAGCACCGAAGTAAGTCCTTTCGTTCAGGTTTTCAGCTTATCGGGTCTTCCCGGAGCCGCCGATATCATGAATTTCGTTCTGTTAACCGCTGTCTTATCAGCTGCAAATTCAGGTATATACGCTACCTCAAGAACGCTGTTCACTCTTTCCCAGAACGGGGAAGCGCCCAAGGCATTTTTAAAAACAACGAAAAAGGGTATTCCGCTTAATGGTATATTTTTAACTACATTATGCATCTTGGCTGGTGTGTTTTTATCCTATTTGTATCCTGACCTGATTTTAAGCTACCTTATGGCCATTCCTGGATTCACGGTTTTATTATTGTGGATCAGTATTTGTTCCGCGCAATTGAAACTGCGTAAGCAATACACTGGCAAACCAGGATTCCGGGTAAAATGGTATCCATATACAACTATATTAGCCATCACGGCTTTAAGCATTATCTTTTTGGCATTTCTCTTTAATAAGCAAAACATCATCGGGACTACAGTATGTCTTGTCACGTTAGTGATATTCATCCTTCTCTCATTTATTGTCAAACAAAAAAAATAGAAATATTATCCCCCTGAATTTTATTAGGGATTTCAGACTGAAAGCAAACTCGATGAAAATCGGGTTTGCCTTCAGTCTTTTTAGTGTCAGTACAAATTGGACGTCGATTTCCACTCAAGAAACTCGGTCCGCCCTCGGCGCTTTTGCGCCTGTGGGGTCTCCATGGACTCGCTTTTACCGAAGGAGTCTCGAACACCCGCTCCAATCAACTTTGTTTTAAAAGAAATAACACCTTTTGTCTACAAACTAATAATAAAGGAGAATCGGAATACTCTAACACCGACGATGGAAAGGAAACGGATTTCTGAAATCAACTGCAATTTTTTCAAAGAAAAACTGAGAGTTAGTCTCATCCCGAAGCATGTTTAAGATTAATTTATCCTTCATGCTTTTTCCTGTAATCCTTATTGGATTGAAGAAATTTGCGACACTCCTGCCGAATAACTGGCTAGCCGAGACCCCACAGACGCTTGCGTCGAGGAGGCTTGGCAGACTGTCGGCGGAAAGGGAGCGGATTTCTGAAATCAACTGCAATTTTTCCAAGAATATACCCATTTTCAACATACATATGTTAAAATAACCAATGAACCAATCATCCTACAAATTTGAGGTGTGTATCTTGACCATATCTAAAACAAATCGCTTATCACTTGTAGAGCAGGTGGTTTCCCAAATCGAATCGTTAATCGAATCAGGTGAATGGAAAATAGGAAATCAAATTCCCCCTGAAATGGATTTGATCCAACAGTTCGATGTAAGCAGAAATACATTAAGGGAAGCTGTACGATCACTTGTTTATGCAGGGCTTTTAGTAACGAAACAAGGAAAGGGGACATTCGTAAGGTCCTCAAGTGCCTTGGGGGCAGCATTTGAAAGAAGGATCCAGCAGTCAAGTATATTAGAAACGTTAGAGGTCCGTCATGCCCTTGAAAGAGAAGGAGCCCAGTTGGCGGCATTAAGACGTAATCAAGAAGATATAGAACAATTGCGGTTTCATATATCAGCCTGCAGTAGAGCTGCCGAAGCAAAGGATATCAAGGCCTACGAAGAAGCGGATATACAGTTACATAAATCGATTATGGTTTCATCACATAATGATTTATTGATTGATTTGTACGAACATATGGAACACTCCCTGCATGAATCCATCCATCAGATAGTGGTGATGAGTTCTGATGTGAACTTTCATTTGAACATTCATTGCAAACTTGTGGATGCCATCATCGAACAAGATATGAACCGGGCAATCGAAACAGTGAATGAATACATTGCACAATTCAAAAAATCTTTAGAGTAAGTAAGGAGGAGATTATGGGCATTCATCAAGCGGCAAATCAACTAGAACAAAGAAAAGTGGATATTAAACCCAGATTAGGACTGCTCATCATCGGAATCATTCTTCTAGGGGCAAATCTGAGGGCTCCCTTAACATCGGTTGGACCCCTTGTCACTTCGATCCGTGATAACTTGGGGATTTCCAATACATTATCAGGTTCATTAACGACATTGCCTTTGCTTTCCTTCGCTTTATTATCACCGTTTGCACCTAGGATAGCACGGCGTTTTGGAATGGAGCTCACACTTTTCCTTTCCTTGGTATTATTAACGATCGGAATTGGGATACGCTCAGTTGGCGGAGTGCCGACATTGTTCATAGGGACCATTTTAATCGGGTTAGCCATTGCAATAGGCAATGTTTTGTTACCCAGTCTGATTAAACATAACTTTGCCAGGAACATCGGTTTGATGACAGGAACCTATGCTGTTTCCATGAATTTATGCGGCGCAATAGGTTCTGGGATCAGCATTCCCCTTGCTTCTTCATCCGGATTGGGATGGGCTGGTGCCCTTGGATGTTGGGGGATTTTATCACTTATTACAGTTTTCTTATGGATGCCGCAATTAAGACGGCCATTCAACTCAGGTAAGGATGTACAAACGGCGCAAAAGGATAAAAAGATTAACTTATGGCGTTCTGGTTTAGCCTGGCAAATTACATTTTTCATGGGTTTGCAATCGTTTATTTTCTATACAGTAATTACCTGGATGCCTGAAATCCTGGAGCAAAAAGGCCTGAATGCTGATGAAGCTGGCTGGATGCTTTCCATCATGCAGCTTGCAGTCATTCCCATAACATTCCTTGTGCCAATTTTAGCAGGGCGCTTACAAAGTCAGCGTCTGTTAGTGGTCCCGCCTGTCATCTTCCTTATATCAGGGATATTCGGAATATTATTCGGAAGCACTCTCTTCATCCCAGTATGCATGATATTGATTGGGATTGGAGTCGGAACCATATTCAGTTTATCGATGATGTTCTTTAGTCTTCGAACACAAAGCACCCATGAAGCGACGGAATTATCAGGAATGGCACAATCATTCGGGTACCTTTTAGCTGCCATTGGACCGGTATTATTCGGGCTGCTTCATGACATTACACACAGCTGGACTCTTCCCTTACTGATGTTGGCCGCTATATCGGCACTTATTTTCATTGTTGGAATGCGTGCAGGAAATAATGAATATGTAACGACTCAATAAAGCCAGTAAAGGTATAAAAGGTTCTAAACGGCAATGGCCCCGGTATTGTACCGGGGCCATTTACATACCAGCCACTGATAGCGGTACGACAGGTTCCTATTCCGTGATTTTAATTTCGAATAAGTAGAGAGTGGTCTTTGGTTTAAATAGAGAAGGAATATATGGCGTTCTCGCTTCTCGTTTCGGTCATTTCGCGGCTCCCTTATCTTTAGTAAAAATTATCAACCTCAAACTCTGTCAGATAAGAAAGTTTCACCTTCTCCATTTGGAGAAAAAGAAATGCCCTATACTTAGAGGAGGTTGCTGCATATTATGGTTCATTATCATTGGGTTAAAGTACAAAGTGATTCCGATAACTCATTTACATTCTTCGGATCCTCGCTCAATATCCGAATGATGTGCATGCGAAAAAGCCATTGCTTAGTGTTGAGCAATGGCCTTTGTGTATTTCCTTAATACGAAATAAAACCGAATATTCCGAAAAGGGCGTCCGATGTGAACCGCACGCCTTTTTACCTTCAACTATATTGAATTGAAAAAAAATTACTCTCCACTCTTCCTATTTTAAGCATACTTCTTACTTTCCTCATCTTTAAAAAAGCTCTTCATTGCATGGAAAACATCAGCCTTTTGCTTAAGGATATAGTACCTGAATTTTTCATTATCGATGTTCTTATAAGCTGTCATCAATGTCGAATGGCGATTGTATTGATTGACTTCCCCGTATCCGAACATATTGGAAACCTTCATGAGTTCTTCAACAAGCTTAACGCATCTGACGTTATCGGATGTTAGGTTATCACCATCGGAAAAGTGAAACGGATAGATATTAAACTTCGCAGGGTCATATTTATGATCAATAAGTTCTAATGCTTTTCGGTATACGGACGAACAAATCGTACCGCCGCTTTCCCCTTTTGAAAAGAAATCCTCTTCCGGAACGACTTTCGCTTCTGTATGATGGGCAATGAACTCGATTTCCACGGTTTCATATTTTGTCCGCAAGAAACGGTTCATCCAAAAGAAAAAGCTTCGAGCCATATATTTTTCCCATAACCCCATACTTCCGGAAGTATCCATCATTGCCAGTACAACTGCTTTGGAATCAGGTTTCTGAACCTCATTCCAGGTTTTGAATTTAAAGTCTTCCTTATAAATAGGGTGAAAACCGGGGTGCCCCCTTAAGGCGTTCCGTTTGAAAGCGGATATCATCGTTTTCTTTTTATCGATATTTCCCATCAGGCCTGTCTTGCGGATGTCGTTGAATTCAATATGTTCAAGAGTGTGCTCCGCATGTTCTTTCTTCTGAAGATTAGGGAGTTCCAGTTGACTGAACAGGGCCTCCTCCAATTCCATCATCGACACTTCGGCTTCATAATAATCCTCGCCGGCCTTGTCACCTGCACCTTGACCCTTACCGGCTCCGGCATCGGACGGTGAGCCATCCCTTGCGACTACATCCCCCACTTTACTGTCTCCATCGCCTTGCCCTACATGTTTGTTCTTATCATAGTTATAACGAATTTTGTATTCATCCAAGGAGCGAATGGGGATCTTGATGACATCCCGGCCATTGGACATTACGATGCTTTCTTCTGAAATTAGATCAGGCAAATTATTCTTGATCGCTTCCTGCACCTTTTCCTGATGACGTTGTTGATCATCATAGCCTTTCCGATGGAGGGTCCAATTTTCCTGTGAGATTACATACTGTTGATTATTCTCTTCCGACATTCTCTTCCCCCCTTAAAAATGTTTGCACGCTTTTCATCATTCCTTCATATAATAAGTTAGTGTGGGAATGCCCACATCATTCCGGTTTTCCATTGAAAAATACAGTGCGAAAAAACGGATGAAAAGAAAAGTATTACTCTATCTTATGCAGCGACGCAGGATAATTTACAACAAAATTAATAATGGATGTTTGCCCATGAACTAGACAAGTCCTGACAGGGGCGTTAAAGCCCTTTAAGGTTATTTCTAAATAAGGAATATAACAAAACGAACAGACCTGATGATTTTCAGGTCTGTTCGTTTTTTCATTCATTCGTAATAGGATCGCTTTAAGCCAGAAGTAATGGAGCAGCAAAAGACTTCCAAGGACATTAAAAAAAAGCAATGGAACACAACAAAAAGGGTGTCCCAGCAGTTTTTCTGGACACCCCTTTTACACAGATAGAATGATTCTGGTTGTGGTATTCGTCAATCCTTCTCTTCCTCTATTTCATGTTGAACTGTACCTGGGCGTTTATCCCACTCTTTCAATTCTTCATTCGTCCTTTGATTTTCCATCTGCTTTCCAAGTTCTTTCATCTCTTCATAATCCTTAGCCATGGAGCTATTTTCCGGTACATGTTCTTTTTTCAGTTCCTCTTTGCTCATTTGCCATCACCTCTACTTATTGATACCCAATATTACCAAATCCGAAACGTAACATATCTAATG
The DNA here is from genome assembly GCF_026891895.1 of Peribacillus sp. AS_2. Lineage (NCBI taxonomy): Bacteria > Bacillati > Bacillota > Bacilli > Caryophanales > Bacillaceae > Peribacillus > Peribacillus sp. AS_2. The sequence goes on along the minus strand of NZ_JAPTGA010000003.1, from coordinate 139,027 downwards.
GAAATATGGGGTATAGATAAAACATTATGAGCAAATGTAAGGAGGTGCAAGATCTATGCAAACAACAACCCTTTATGTAAAGGAAGCAACGTCAGAAGGCCCTATTTTAAATCTGGAGTCCATACTTTTGAAAACGGAAGGTGTGGAACGTGCGATCATCGATGTTGATGATGGGGAAATTAAAATCGACCATAGCGAAGAAAAACTCTCACCGAATCAACTTATTACACTTATTGAACAGTATGGCTTGAATGTAACTAAATAGAAATCAATAGCACCGGGTTTCCTTCGTTCAGAAGGGCCCGATGCTTTGTTGAGTTATAATCTCCCATGCCTACTATAATCACCGTTTTCAAAAGATTCATGATTTCAATAAATTCTGGATTTCCTCTAATCCACCTTTCATCCATCCAACCTACCGTAAACGGTAATAAACCCCTGCCCGATGAGGGGGCAGGAGCAAAAAAACTATGGATTACCGATTTAACAAGCTGCCCACATAGCGCAGCAAATCATTGGCTGAAGTCGAATTATATCCGTGCTCGTCTATAAGTCTCGTGATGACCTCGTTCACTTTCTTCAGTTGCCTTTCGTCTGGTGTCTTCGTTGAAGTGGTGATCTTAACGACATCCTTCAAATCAGCGAATAGTTTTTTCTGGATCGCTTCCCGTAAACGATCGTGGGAATTATAATCAAATCGCTTCCCTTTACGGGCATATGCTGAAATTCGAATCAATATTTCTTCGCGGAATGCTTTTTTTGCATTCTCGGAAATTCCAATTTGCTCTTCTATCGAGCGCATCAATTTTTCATCTGGGTTGATTTCTTCTCCAGTCAATGGATCGCGCAGCCTTGATTTATTGCAGTATGCTTCGACATTATCCAGATAATTATCCATGAGGATTTTCGCCGACTCTTCATATGAATATACAAAAGCTTTTTGCACTTCATTTTTTGCAATGGCATCGTATTCTTTACGTGCCAGTGAAATGAAATTTAAATACCGCTCCCGGAGTTCGTTCGTAATGGACGGATGCTGGTCAAGACCTGCTTTTAATGACATAAGTACATCCAATGCATTAATGGACGGATTCTCCTTACGTATGATCGTAGAGGAAATCCTGTTAATTACGTAACGCGGGTCAATTCCGCTCATGCCTTCGTCCTGATATTCTTTTTTCAATTCATTGATGTCTGCGGAATTAAATCCTTCAACATTTTCCCCATCATAAAGCCTCATCTTTTTCACTAAATCGATATCGCCCTTTTTGGGATCTTTCAGGCGGGTCATGATGCTGAAGATAGCCGCCACCCTCAATGTATGCGGGGCTATATGAACATCCGAGACATCACTTTCACGAATCATTTTTTCATAAATCTTCTCTTCCTCGGTAACCTTCAAGTTATATGGAATAGGCATGACAATGATACGGGAATGCAATGCTTCATTTTTCTTGTTGGAAATGAACGCTTTATACTCCGTTTCATTCGTATGAGCCACAATGAGTTCATCTGCACTGATCAATGCAAAACGGCCAGCTTTAAAATTCCCCTCTTGTGTCAATGATAGCAAATGCCATAAGAATTTCTCATCACATTTCAGCATCTCCTGGAACTCCATCATCCCGCGGTTCGCCTTGTTCAGCTCGCCATCAAAGCGATAGGCTCGCGGATCTGATTCAGAACCGTATTCGGCAATGGTCGAAAAATCGATGCTGCCCGTCAAATCAGCAATATCCTGTGACTTAGGATCAGAAGGACTGAATGTTCCAATTCCAACACGCTTATCCTCCGAAAGGAAAATACGTTCGACCATAACATCTTCAATCCTGCTTCCATACTCCTGTTCTAACCTCATTACATTCAGCGGCGAAAGATTTCCTTCAATCCTGATGCCATATTCTTCAAAGAAATCATCCCGTAAATACTGCGGGATGAGATGCAGTGGATCTTCATGCATCGGGCATCCTTTTATTGCATAAATCGCACCAGAGTCTTTTAACGAATAATTTTCAAGTCCACGCTTCAGTAAAGAAACGAGTGTGGACTTCCCACCTGACACCGGACCCATGAGAAGCAATATCCGCTTACGGACATCGAGCCGTTTTGCTGCCGGATGGAAATATTCCTCGATGAGCCTTTCCAGTGAATCTTCAAGGCCAAATAACTGACCGCTGAAAAAATTGTATTTCTTTGTCCCATTTACTTCTTCTATCCCTGCATCTCTGATCATGTTGTATACACGTGAATGAGCAGATTGAGCAACTAAAGGCGTTTCTTTCAATATTTCTAAGTACTCTGCGAAGGTGCCTTCCCACTTCAGCTTCTGTTCATCTTCTCTAAATTTTTCGATTTTCTTTAAAATATCCATTAAGGAACCTCCCCCTGTCACTTTCAGAGAATACTTAAATCTATGCTCCAAGTCTGACAAACATGTCAGACTTTAAAAAGTGGACGGGCATTGTTTCGAATCCCCCTTGACTCTCCATGTATCGAAAAGGGCTTAATCATTGAGAATTGATGACAAATATGCTGGCAAGAAAATTTGTGTGCACTCCTGCTAAAAATTAGGGTATACTAAGCCTATACTTAAGTGGGACAATATGGGTAAAGGGAGGTCACAACATGGGCACAGTTATTATCGTTGGAGTTGCTTTAACATTTTTAGCCGCTATCTTCACTGCCGGGTATGACGATAAACCAGGTGTGAAATAAAAAATAACAGCCTTTTCCAAAACTCCAAAAAAAGGGACAGCAAATTAAATTTGCCGTCCCTTTTTTTATTCCTCATCTATATAAATATAGAAGCACTTTCGCAGTCATTCACGAATGGCTTATTGAGCATGCCAAACGAATAAGCTTCATCATTTATACAGCGTTCTTTTTATCAGTTTGAGCTGAAACGTTGTTCTCCATCGATCTCAAGTCTTCATTTACTTTTTGTCCTTGTTCCAAATATTCCGTTTGGAAACCACTCTTTAATGCCCAACTATAAAACATTAGTGATAAACATGTAATGATGACCATATCCAAACCAAATGGGATTATATTTAGTCCACCAAACTTTTCACTGCCTAAGTATGAAATGGTCATCATACAGAGTAAGTAAACAACCATCCAAAGCCCTGCTGAAAAGTTTTGGCGGAATCCCTTCCATTTTATTTTTGATTGATAATAGAAATAAACGGGAAGACCAGCCATAATGATAAATAATACTTGACCTGTAAGCGGCCATCTTGCCCAATATAGAACCAAAGAAGCAAAAACAAAGCCCAGTGGTGCAATGATGCTTAATCCTTTTAAACGTAATGGTCTGTACAAGTTCTGACCTGTGCGTCTTAATGTCATTACAGTAACTGGACCTGTAATATAAGAGACTAAAGTCGCAACTGAAATAACCTCTGCCAATACGCCCCAGCCTCTAAACATGAATAAAAATAAGAAAGATACGCCTAGATTAAAAAACATGGCTTGACGCGGGATACCATAAAGAGGATGCAGTTTTCCAAACACGCTTGGTAAATATTTATTCTTTTCCATTCCATAAAGCATTCGTGACGTTGTCGCCGTGTATGTTATTCCTGTCCCCGAAGGAGAAATAAAAGCATCTACGTATAGTAAAATAACCAACCAGTTTATGCCTAAAACAATTGCTAAGTCAGCAAACGGTGAATTGAAATTCAAATGTTGCCATCCATTCACAATCATGGACGGGTCAACGGCTCCAATAAATGCAACCTGTAATAGAACGTAGATGACCGTTGCAATTAAAATGGAGCCAATTACTGCAATTGGGATCGAACGTCCAGGATTCTTTGCCTCACCTGCCATGTTAATTGGACTTTGAAAACCGTTAAATGCAAAGATGATACCAGAAGTTGCTACAGCAGTAAGTACACTTGCCCATCCATTAGGAGCGATACTTCCTGCAGATGTAAAATTGGATGCATGAAATCCGGCAAATAAAAGTGAGCCAATCGTAAGTCCAGGAATAATAACCTTAAAGACTGTAATGAATGAATTAGCTTTCGAAAACAAACTGACTGTCCAGTAATTTAATAAAAAGTAGACAATCAGCAATACAGAGGCAATTGCCAAGCCTCCCCCAGTAAGACTTCCATTTTCTACTAATCCATGTGTCCACCGTGCCCATTCCCATGGCCATGAGCTCATATATTGAACAGAAGCAATCGCTTCAACTGGAATTACGGAAACGATTGCAATCCAGTTTGCCCAGCCTGCAATAAACCCTAAAAAAGAACCATGAGAGTACTGCGTGTATTTTACCATTCCCCCAGCTTCAGGAAACATAGACCCTAATTCACTGTAAGATAGTGCGATAAATAAAATAACAACCATCCCGATAATCCAAGAGATAATGGCAGCGGGTCCTGCAATCTGTGCCGCTCTCCAAGCTCCGAATAACCAACCTGAGCCAATAATTGACCCGAGTCCCACCATCATTAACGAAAATGTTCCCATCTTTCGCTGCATATTATTCATACATTTTTCACCATGCTTTCTAAAATTATTCTTTACGTTTAAAAGTAACTGGTTTAATGATTCGTGTAGTGCGCCCAATTACATCTTAAAGTAATTGCTGCATTTACATCACCTCTTGTAAAAGTTTGAAAATTGATGAGGAAACCTTAAGGATCTCCCCTTATTGCTTCTATTAATTACACCGGAGCCAAATTTTTCTGCATTTCAGAAAATGCTTAAATCCCATTCTTGTGCCATTTGTTTCAATAACAGACTACCTGCTACGCTATTCCCATATTCATCGATGGCTGGTCCATAAATACCAATGCCACATCCATCTTGAAAAGGCATTTCGCTTCTGGCACTTGGAGGAACTAGTGCCATAATCCCGCCAGATACTCCGCTTTTGGCCGGCACCCCAATAAAAGCCGCAAATTTCCCCGAAGCATTGTACATACCGCAAGTAAGCATTAATGCTTTGGCAAGCTTAGCCAATTTTTTAGGGATTACTTGTTCTTTACGAACGGGATGGTAACCATCTTGAGCAAGAATCAGTCCAAGGAGGGCTATGTCTTCTGTGGTCACTTCTATGGAACATTGCATGAGGTAAACCTCTAAAGCTTCCTCTACTTCCGATTCCAAATAATTCGTCTCTTTCAAATAGTGAGCCAAAGCTCTATTTCTATGAGAGGTTAACCACTCAGATTGATACACTTCCTCATTGATTGTCGGGCGCTTCCCTAACAAATTTTCAAATAGCTCATAGAGAAATTCCAATTTATTTTGTGAAGAATCCCCTGGGAGAAGCGAAGCTACTGTAATCGCCCCTGCATTTATCATAGGATTGAACGGCTTTCCCGGCTTATGCATTTCTAAACGAATAATTGAATTGAAAGCATCACCAGTCGGTTCCACATCGACCCTCTCTAACACATAAGAAATGCCGCGACCCAAACATGCGGCTATAAAGCTAAGCACTTTTGAAATACTCTGCAGCGTGAAAGGAACTTCCCAATCCCCTGACTTGATCATTGTTCCACCCGGCTCCAGTATGGTAATGCCCAATTGCGATAAATGTGCATTTCTCAATGCCGGTATATAATTAGCGGTTTGTCCTTCAATAGCAAAGGATCTGTAATATGCTACCCATTCATCTAAGTCGGATTTTCTTTGACTATTAACGTGAATGTCATACTCTTTTGACAATTCTTCAATCACATTCTTCCACCTCTTCAGTTGTTGTATCATTATATTTTCAATATGAGCGTTTTACCGAATGCCATTACTAGATTCGATGAAAAAATAATGAATATTCTAAAAATTGTTAAGCGCTTTCAAAAATTTCTTTCTGCTTAATTTTAAATTAGGAACTACATAATCATACAAAAACCTACAAAATCTAAAAAATAAAAATCCACTAAAAAAACGTGATCATCTCACATGTCCCGTTACCATTTTTTGTGGATAGAAAAACAATTTGGTTTTGCCATAATTGATTATAAGCCGTTCTATTCAGGAAAAAGTAAGCGTTGTATTGAAGCCGATGAAACTGTATACTGATTTTTTAAACAAATTAGGAGGTGACGACTTGTATCTCAGTACGTTAATGAAAAAAGAGGTCTATGTCCTTGCTTTGATGTTGTTAACTGTGCCATTAGCAGGCGAATTGAGTTTTTATCCTTTCAATGAAACGTTTCGGGTAAGTTTTGGTGTGCCTGCATTTTTCTTCTTTTTACTATTATTACAAAAAACGCCTGCCATATTTTCGGGCATCTTGACAGGAACAATGGTTGTGATATTTCGCATTCTAATCGACTTTTTCATGCAGGATAATTTCTCCTGGATTTCCGCATTTCACGCTCATTATCCTAGTTTTTTCTTTTATTTTACCTATTCCGTTCTATTCTATTTTGCGAAAATCAACCGCTTTCAAAGCCGAACTTTGATTATTGGATTTATTGGTCTCATTATCGAAATATTGTCCGACTCCGTAGAATTAATCTTTCAATATATTGTGTTGGAAACAACGATTACGTTTGGTTCACTAAATGAGATGATCGTGATCGCATTCGGCCACAGTTTTATCGTTTTGAGCTTTTTTAATATGATGAAACTTTATGAAGCACAATCAAGGGAAAGGCAAATCAGAAAACAAAATGAACATATGCTGATGCTCATTTCCAATTTATACGAGGAAACGATTCATTTAAAAAAAACATTAAAAAATGCTGAGAATATTACAAAGAAATCATATGATTTGTATCGTGAATTAAAAGCATTGGAAAAAAGGGAAAAGCTACTTCATGATCTTACAGAGCCATATAGTCAAAAAGCATTACGCATCGCGGGTGAAATGCATGAAGTCAAGAAAGATAATCAGCGGATTTTTGCTGGTCTCTCCAAATTGATCTCCAATGAGAGTTTTAAAGATTATATGAATGCTGCTGAACTTTTTTATTTAATTATCCGAATTAATGAAAAATATGCCTTATCATTAGGAAAGGACATTCAATTTGAATACTCATTGGAAGGAAAAAACGATTCACCTTATCATGTATATACCGTGTTATCTCTTTTCAATAATTTAGTCGCCAATGCAGTGGAAGCAATTAAAGAAAAGGGAACCGTCCGTTTAAGTTTGTTTGAAATTAGTGACAATGTAGAATTTAAAGTTGCTGATACCGGACCTGGAATTCCTCAAAAATACCAGACTGTCATATTCAAACCTGGTTTTACATCAAAGTATGATCAGTTCGGGACACCTTCAACAGGGATTGGACTCTCATATGTTAAAGAAGTCGTGAAAGAACTGGGAGGGGAAATCCTATTTGAGAATAGTTTTAATGGCGCTGTTTTTTCAATAAAGTTACCAATCCAGAAGTTGACTCAGAAAGGGTGATTCCATGCGTTTTTTTATAACAGATGATGATTGTGCCATACGTTCAAACTTAAGCCAAATTATAGAAAACGAAGATTTAGGTGAAGTGGTGGAGGAAGCGGAAGATGGCAGTCTATTGGAAGGACATATTTTGAATTTAAAACAAATTGATATATTATTTATTGATTTATTAATGCCCATCCGGGATGGCATTGAGACACTTCGTCATATAAAAAGTACATTTAACGGGAAAATAATAATGATTTCGCAGGTTGAATCCAAAGAGTTGATTGGCGAGGCTTACTCGCTCGGAATTGATTATTATATTACTAAACCAATCAATCGGATTGAGATATTGACAGTCATTCGAAAAGTCATGGAACGCATCCATTTAGAAAGATCGATCACTAATATCCAAGCCTCTTTAAATAGTGTATTGAACTTTGAACAGCCAAAAGTTGATAATTCCAATAGTTTTAATGAAAAAAGTATAAGAGAGGTGGGTGAATTCCTTTTATCGGAATTAGGGGTCGTTGGAGAAAATGGCGCAAAAGATTTAATGGAAATGCTTCAGTATTTATTTATGTATGAACGGACTTTTACTTTTGGAAAGCAATTCCCCACCCTTAAAGAAATCTTTGTAGAAATCACCAAAAAAAAGCTCGGAACAGCAGCTTTGCCGGTTGATATCAATCGGGAAATAAAAGCTGCCGAACAGAGAATACGCAGAACGATTAACCATTCGTTAAATCATTTCGCTTCGCTAGGTTTAACGGATTTTTCGAATCCGAAGTTTGAAAATTACGCTTCCAAATTTTTTGATTTCACTGTCGTTCGCCAAAAGATGAAAGAACTGCAAAATGATTCAAAAATCGTTCTTACACCTACCCGGGTAAATACAAAAAAGTTTATTCAAGTATTTTATTTCGAAGCGAAACGATTGAATCCTGATGAAATAAATAGATATAGATAATACATGATTAAATACGAAAAATTACGGAAGAACCAAAAAACATAAAATCCCCTGAATGATTTCAAGGGATTTTAACAATATCTTATTTTTTCAACAATAAATACATGAAATAAGGTGCACCGATCAATGCAACCATGATACCTGCGGGAATCCCCTCGGGTTCAATTATATTTCGTCCTATCGTATCGGCAAGCAGCAATAGCCATCCACCGATTAAAATGGCAACCGGAATGAATAGTTGATTTCGAGGTCCTACCAAGGATTTTGCTATATGCGGGGACATAAGTCCAATGAATGCAATTCCGCCTGTAACAGAAACGGCAGCCGCTGCCAGTGCCACAGCCGTGATCAGCAGTACGATCCGTTCCTTTTCTATCGATACACCGACCCCAATTGCGACCGGTTCACTTAAACCAAGCAGATTCAAACGATTTGCTTTATATAAGGTGAATGGAATGAGGATGACTAACCATGGAATGATTGCCCAAATGAAAGGCCAATCCGTGCCCCATATATTTCCTGCCAACCATTTTGCGATGAAATCGACCTTCGCTCGTTCCGCTGACGAAATGAGGACAATCATCAGGCCTGAAAGCGCCATTGAAAAACCTACGCCGATCAACACTAACCGGACGGGTTCAAGTCCACTCTTCCTCTTGTATGAGAGGATATATATTAAACAGGCCGTCAGTAACGCTCCGATAAAACCAACAAGCGGAACCATATAAACAAAAGAACCAGCGTCAAGCGGGAAAAACAGAAAGAATGCGGCAATGGCAACACCTGCTCCTGAGTTGATCCCGATGATTCCGGGATCGGCTAAATCATTACGTGTGATCCCTTGTAGAATGGCTCCCGACAGTGCAAGGGCCATGCCTGCTAAAAGGGTGATGATGATACGCGGTAAGCGGACGGAAAATAATATGAATTCCTCTTTAAACGTCCCTTGCCCGAAGAGCGTTGGAAACAGTCGTCCTATAGAAAGATTGGAATAGCCCGAACACGTCCCTATAATGATCGTAATGATGATGAGTGCACTCAATGCACCTATTATCCAACGCTGTTTTTTGACTAAAGCTGACTGGATCATGAAAATGCTTTACCTCCTTTACGCACGATTAGGAGGAAGAAAGGTAAACCTATCATCGCAACAACCGCTACCACAGGTGTTTCATATGGAGAATTGATCGTACGGCCGATCGTATCGGCAAGCAGCATGAAGGTGGCTCCCAAAATCGCAGACATAGGGAGGATGAATCGATAATCCGTACCCACGATAGCCCGAACGATATGTGGGACCATTAACCCGATGAAAACCATATTTCCGACAAGCGCAACGGCAGCCCCTGCCAGGAGAATGATGACCACGAAGAGAACCGCCTTTATTTGTGTTGTCTTTTGTCCTAAGCCTACGGCCACTTCTTCACTTAAGCTAAGTATGGTGAGCTGTCTGGAAAAGATAAGGGAAATCAGGATTCCTATTAGAATGAACGGAACGATTACACGAAGCTGCTCCCATGAAGTTCCGATATTCCCGCCAGCTGTCCACATCGATACATCTTTTGATACCTTGAAATATATGCCGACCCCTTGCGAAACGGCAAATAGGAATGCAGAGACTGCAGCACCAGCCAATACGATCCTTAATGGTGAAAATCCTCCCTTTTTCATCGCACCGATTCCGAAAACCATGGTTGCCCCGACAGCGGAACCTATAAAACACGCAATCATGATCCCTAAATTATTAGCATTTGGAATGAATGCCAAAGTGATGGCGAGACCTGCATTGGCTCCTGCCGTCAATCCAAGCAACCCGGGATCGGCAAGTGGATTTCTTGTCATTCCCTGCATGATGGCCCCAGAAACGGCAAGGGCTGCACCCACAAAGATTGCCCCCACTTCACGAGGGAAGCGGATTTCCCGAATGATTGAAATCTTTTCACCAACAGCATTTGATGTCAGTGCTTGCCAGACGTCTTTAACGGTAACATCAGCCGCACCAAATGCCATTGAAATAATGAACATGCCTATAAAGGCGACGATCGCTATGATCAGTTTACTTATAAATGGGATGAAACGTTGATTTTCATTAGTCATCTGTCTCTCTCATTTCTTTTTTTATAGAATAAAAGGAGAGGAATTGGAATCCCTCTCCCTCGCTGTATTATTTTCCAAGAAAACTTTTGGAAAAGAAGTCTAATTGGTAATCTAATGTGATTGGATCATTGAAGTAGAATTTTTTTGCATCAGCTTCATACAGTTTATTGTTTTTAACGGCAGGTATGCTTTTAAACGTTTCAGTTTGTTGGAATGAATTGTCCTGATCTTTGTTATTGCTCAAAATCACATAATCACCTGCATAGTCTTTAAGGACTTCTAATGATAAGGCAAAGTAACCATCTTTCAGTGCCACTTCTTTTACCTTTTCAGGCATACCCAATTTCATTTCTTGATAAAGGATTTCCGTTCCACGTCCCCAATTATCACCGTATACATAGAACTGTTTGTCAAACTTTTCGAAAACGGAAACGGTAGCATCTTCTCCAATTTTGGCTTTAATTTCATCACCAGTTGTTTTTGCCCGTTTTTTGAAATCATCCACCCATGCTTGAGCTTCTTTTTCTTTATTCAAAAGTTTACCGATTTCTACATGTTGTGTTAAATAGTCAACTTTTCCGTATGTATAAGTTACGGTTGGAGCAATTTCCTTTAATTTATCGACATTTTTAATCGTCGATAAACCAATGATTAAATCCGGATTCAACTCGATGATCTTTTCCAGGTTTTCGTCCGTCACTTCTTCCACATCTTTTAACTCTTTAAAATTCGGGTTCATTTTAGACCAGGAATCAACCCCTACAAGGTTAACATCCAAAGCCATTACGTTACCTGCGAAAGATGATAGTACTAAAACACGCTGAGGATTAGCCGGAACTTCAACAGGACCATTTTCAGATTGATAGGTGATGGTACCTGATTTTTCCTTTTTGGAAGCGGAGCTTTTTTCTTTTTCGGCTGACTCGTTACCACAAGCACTAATAATTAACACTAACAGCAGTATAAACGGAAACATTATCTTTTTCATTTGTTGTCAAATCTCCTTTTAGTAAGTTGTATGTGCTGCACATTGGTTTGTTCGTTCGTTGATCTCGTCCGATTACCGCATCAATATGGAATACTTCCTTAAGAACTTCATGAGTGATGACTTCTTCACAATCTCCTGCTTTGACTATTTCCCCGTCCTTTAAGGCAATGATGTAGTCGGCAAAGCGAGCAGCTTGGTTTAAATCATGAAGAACCATGACAATTGTACGTCCCTGTTCTACATTCAGCCTCTGTAATAATTCCAGAACCTCCAGCTGATGGGCCATATCCAAATAGGTGGTCGGCTCATCAAGGAAGATGATTTCCGTTTCCTGGGCAAGGGCCATCGCAATCCAAACACGCTGGCGCTGACCTCCTGAAAGAGCATCCACGGGACGGAACTTGAAGTCTTTCGTGCCGGTCACTTCAAGTGCCCAATCAATTACATCATAGTCTTTTTGGGTCAGGCGCCCAAAACCTTTTTGATAGGGAAAGCGCCCATATGATACGAGCTCCCCAACCGTCAATCCGCTTGCACTCTCAGGTGTCTGCGGAAGTATAGCCATTTTTCTTGCAAGGATCTTAGTGCTTTCTTTTGAGATATTAACCCCATCTAAAACAACCGTACCTGATTGATTTGGAATGATTCTGGTGATCGCTTTCAAAAGTGTCGATTTCCCACATCCATTTGAACCGATGATCGTTGTGATTTTTTTATCTGGTATTTCCACACTGAGATCTTTTACAATTAAACGTTCACCATAACCAATATTCAAATTCTCTGTATATAGGCGAACCATTTTTTAACCTCCAATTACTGAAAAAAATAGGTAAGTAAAAACTCAAATGAAAATGATTATCATTATCCACTACTTAATTACTATAATTCTATCTAAATATATTGTCAATGGTAATTTCATGGTCATATAAGAAGTTTGGGGCCGGTCTGTATTACCGACTGACAATGAAAACAAAGATCCCGGAGACGTTCCCGGGATCTTTACTGTTTGCCTCATACTCAGGACTTTGGCAAGAATATTCCTAATAGGCCGTATTCATTAATCAATGTTTCTTAAATCCTTGCTTCTCAACATAATCTTTCATGTACAGCCTGCTTTTCTTTCCAAGCATTCCTGCCATTTGCCCGGTCCAGGTGTCTTTTCGTTTACCTTTAGTCCGAAGCTCATAATAACTGGAAATCGTTTCATTATACTCTTCAAGTTGTCCGATGAACTCTTGCTTATCCTCCTGATATCCATTTTCATGATAAATGTTGGACAACGGCAAACGCGGCTTTTTATCCGAACGGTTTTTCGGATATCCGACCGCTAGAGCGAATAATGGTATAACACGATGCGGTATATTCAAAATCGCTGACACTTCCGGGAGATTATTGCGGATCCCGCCTATATAGCAAATGCCTAAATCCATCGATTCTGCCGCCAATGCTGCATTTTGGGCCGCTAGTGCCGCGTCAATACAGGCAACCATGAATTTCTCGGTACTTTCAATCGATTCGGACAGGTCCGTGTTTTCCATTTCGGAAACCATATCCTGACGATATAAATCGGCACAAAAGACGAATAGATGTCCATTCTTCTCTACATATGACTGTGGTCCGGCAAGTTCGGCAAGCTTGGCTTTCTTTTCCGGGTCGGTTACCCCTATGATTGAATACGCTTGAATATAACTTGAAGTCGATGCAGCTTGGGCACATTCCACAATCGTATTGATTTGCTCCCCAGACAATAACTTGTCCTCAAAGGAACGAATGGAACGGTGATCTAAAATCTTCTCAATAATGTTATTCAATGCTCCCACCCCTAAAGAATATGTAAAGTATCCATCATCGGGGCTAAAATGCCCCCGATGACAGTATTGATGAAACTTAACCTTTTGTTTTTAAATCCAATTCACGGTAATTTTGCTGTCTAAGTGCTTCATAAACCAAGATGGCTGCCGTATTCGACAGATTAAGGGAACGTACTTTATCCGTCATTGGAATCCGCAGGCACCGATCCATATTTTCTTGGATCAGATCTTTCGGGAGACCCGTCGTTTCACGGCCAAAAATGAAGAATATCTCACTTTCTTGATCACTGTAATCGAAGCTGGAATGCGGCTGCTCCCCAAATTTCGTCAAGTAATAAAATTCGCCGCCGGCGTTTCTTTCAAAAAACTCTTCTAACGAATCATAATAATGGATCTTTACATTCTCCCAGTAATCGAGCCCGGCCCGTTTGAGCTGTTTGTCATCCGTCGAGAAACCGAGCGGGCGAATGAGATGTAAAGACGTATCCGTCCCTGCACATGTTCTTGCGATATTTCCTGTATTTGCTGGAATCTGTGGTTGATATAAAACTACATGTATTGACACTTCATTTTCACCTCTAGTTTGAACTTCACCTTAATTATAGCATTAAACAAAAAAGACTAAAAACCTATCACCCTCCATCCAAAATCACAAAGAATTTATAAACGATGTTCGGTGTATATCTGGTTGAATCCTCATACGTCCAATATCGGTGACGGCTGTTCATCGTATGTGCATTCACAAGCGGCATCCCGTCCTGATCCTTCGCCGTTACAATCAAGTTATGGTCAAACCGTCCGTCCCCTTCGAAATCTATGCAGAGGATATCGCCCAAATTCAATTCCTTGGCCGACTCCACCTGCTTTGTCCTGATGGCATTCCCGGCTTTAAGCAGATGATATAAAGAATGAGCTGTCGTCCATGTATAACTCCAGCTTTTCCCCCTTATCCACCAGCCCTTATTTTTATTTGGCGCCCCCCACATCGGTATTCCCCCTGCATGTAAACATTGTGAAATGAAATTCGTACAATCATCAGTGAATTTATGATAAGCCGGATTGAATTCATTCCACCAACGCTCGGCATATTGAACGGCCTTCATTCGATCATACCTATATGCGAGACGATCTGCGCCTGGATCACATTTTGGCGGTGCCTCTTCGGTTTCAAAGCTGGGAATCAACTCATTTTCATCCACTATATACCCATTTCGAAACCGTGCCTCCCTTTCTTCCATTTCTTCTTCTATATAAAATGAATCTTCCTGTTTTAATAAATATTGCAGATGGACATGATAGGTCAGGACTGTATCCCTGTCTTCCTTTCTCTTCGAATGTACCTTGCCTGCCGCATTCACCCGAACAATTTCGGCGGCGCGGTTCCTCAACATTTTCTTCTTCAAATGTAACTTCCTTTCACCCCGTTCCAGATCATCTGTAGTATAAAACTCCACTCTTTCTTGTAAAAGGCGTTGCAATTGTTCCCTCAAGTTCATGCCCTCCTTCTTACCATCTATGCTAATGTGTATGTACGAGGGCATGGACAAAAACACAACTTCATAAATGTGGGAGTTTCAATCCTTAACCATAATGAAACTTTTTATAAAGATTTTCCTTGAAGGAACCGGAATATCTTAAGCAAAGGCTGTTTTCACATACTTTGTTGCTATTTACCAAGTAGTGCGGTGTGGTTGATTTCCCCTCCAGATGCTCGCTTTCCTTGGTGCGGGCGGTGAGCATCCTCGGCGTAAACGCCTGTGGGGTCTCACCTGTCCCGCTGCTCCCGCAGGAGTCTCGCACTTCCGCTCCAATCAACCTTAAATAGTTTCGTTTTAAAAACAACCAATCTTTACGAAAAGAGCCTAAGCAAAAAAGCCGCCCCGTTATATTTACGAGGCGGCTGCATTTTAAATATTATTTTGTTTCCAAGGTAAACTGCAGTCCTTTCTCAATTTCCGCCAATACCTCTTCATCCTTTTCCTTCATTCGTGCTTCTTCCAATGCGGAAACAGCCTGCTCCCGGCCAATTTTCCCAACTGCCCAGGCTGCCGTCCCCCTGATGACAGGTCGCGGATCATTCTTCATGACCTGTATCAATAGAGGCAATGCCGTTTCATCTTTGAAATGGGCCAATGCTAAAATGGCATTTCGTTGGATTGGTTTTTTACCGCGCCAAGAGCCAGATACATGGCCGTATGTCTCTTTGAAGTCCCGATTTGAAATCGTAAGCAGGGGTTTTAACAGCGGTTTCGCCAGCTCGGGATCGGGTTCCATTTCTTCATGAAAATGAAAATCCATTCCTTTGTTTTTCGGACAAACGGTCTGGCATGTATCACATCCATACAAACGATTGCCTATTTTCGTCCTAAACTCATCCGGAAGGAAACCTTTTGTCTGTGTCAAGAACGCAATGCAACGCTTGGAATTTAGCTGCCCGCCCTGAACGAGCGCTCCAGTCGGGCAAACATCGACACATTTATTGCATGTCCCGCATTGATCTTCCATCGGTTGATCCGGTTCAAACGGCAGGTTGGTGATCATATCTCCCAAGTATACATAAGACCCGAACTCCGGTGTGATGATCATGCTGTTTTTTGCACTCCAGCCAATACCTGCACGCTCAGCCACTGCCCTATCTGATAACTCACCCGTATCAACCATGGACTTCATCATTGCCCCGGACACTTTATCTTTAATGAAATTCTCAAGTAACTGCAATTTATTACGAAGAACGGTATGATAATCTGTTCCCCAAGACGCCCGGCAAAAGATCCCGCGGCGTTCACTTTTTGTACTTTGCGGAGCATCCTTCAATTTCGAAGGATAAGCAAGCGCAATCGAAATGATGGATTGCGGTTTATCGAATATCAATTCAGGCCTTACCCTTTTTTCTATATCGGCTTCTTCAAACCCTGACTGGTAATCCAGTTCCTGTTGACGTATCAGCCGACCTTTCAGTTCGGTGAAAGCCGTAGCCGAAGTAAAGCCGATTTTATCGATGCCGATTTCCTTACTATATAAAATCACTTCTTGCTTGAATGAGTTCATATCCATATTAATCACCTACGTTCATTCAGTATTCCCATTGAAGCTTGAATCCATTTCAAACCATTGCTATCTATGATAAACTAATTGCAATCATTTTTGGAGGTGAAACGGTTGGAAATTACCGTATCAGCTAATCTTAGCAGTAAAATCCCTGAATTCAAAGTCGGGGTCATTACATATGAAAACATCGAAGTCGGTCCCTCCCCGCAAATGGTGAAAGGAAGACTTCAACTATTTCAGGAAGCTCTTTTCTTCGACCTTGAAGAAAAGGAATTGACCGACTTTTCCGGCATTAAAGTGTGGCGGGAAATTTTCAAGGCTACAGGAACAAACCCATCACGGTATCGTCCCTCCGCGGAAGCCCTATACCGCCGCGTGAAAAAACAGAATTACTTGACGCCCATCCATTCGGCCATCGATTTGAATAACTTCTTCTCATTGTTATATGAAGTTCCGATCGGCATTTATGATGCTGAAAAATTAACGGGAGACATCTCGATCAAGATTGGCGAGGGGGCAGATGGGTATGACGGTTTGAACGGCCGCTTCAATTCCATGGAAAATATGATTACCTCAGCCGATCATGCTGGCGCATTCGGAAGTCCCTACGTTGATTCAGAACGCACGAAAGTCACTAAGGAAACGAAAAAAGCCATCCAAATCATTTATTTACAACCCAATACTTCAACCACGGAAGCAAATCAGCTAACGAAATCCTTGATGGATATGTTCCTTGAAATCCACGGTGGTGAAGGGACTTACTCGATTATGGAAGGATAATTACGGAAATAAACCCTTTCCACAATCGGAAGGGGTTTTTTCATTATTGTTCCACTTAATAAAACCAGTTAACAGATCGATCCATACCTTAAAATTTTCTTTTCAGTCGATTCCAGAAATCCGCTCCCTTTCCGCCGACTGTCTGCCAAGCCTCCTCGACGTAAACGTCTCCGGGGTCTCGGCTAGCCAGTTACTCGGCAGGAGTGTCACATATTTCTTCCATCCTTTAAGGATTAATGTAAAAAACCTCAAGGATCACATCGTCTTAACTTGGTTCGGGATGTCCAGCCTACGGTTTTTTCTTAATATTTCATTCCAGTCGATTCCAGAAATCCGCTCCCTTTCCGCCGACTGTCTGCCAAGCCTCCTCGAGTTAACGTCTCCGGGGTCTTGGCTAGCCAGTTACTCGGCAGGAGTGTCGCATATTTCTTCCATCTTTTTAGGATTAATGTAAAAAACCTCAAGGATCACCTCGTCTTAAACTTGGTTCGGGATGTCCAGCCTACGGATTTTTACTTAATATTTCATTCCAGTCGATTCCAGAAATCCGCTCCCTTTTCACCGACTGTCTGCCAAGCCTCCTTGACGTAAACACCTCCGGGGTCTCGGCTAGCCAGTTACTCGGCAGGAGTGTCACATATTTCTTCCATCCAATTAAGGAGTACTGGAAAAAAACTCAAGGATCACCTCGTCTTAAACTTGGTTCGGGATGTCCAGCCTACGGATTTTTCTTAATATTTCATTCCAGTCGATCCCAGAAATCCGCTCCCTTTCCACCGACTGTCTGCCAAGTCTCCTCGACGTAAACGTCTCCGGGATCTCGGCTAGCCAGTTACTCGGCAGGAGTGTCACATATTTCTTCCATCCAATTAAGGAGTACTGGAAAAAAATACGAAAGATAAATTAGTCTTAAACATGGTTCGTGATGAAACCGGCCTGCAGTTTTTTCTTTTAAAACACAAAGTTGATTGGAACGTAAGGTACGAGACTCCTGCGGGAAAAGCGTGGCATGTGAGACCCCGCAGGCGCGCCGAGGAGGCTCCCGCCCGCCCGCGGAAAGCGAGTGCCTGTAGTGGAAATCAACGATCAGATTTGCTAACCCTCAAAAACACTTTCCGTTTTACCCCAGAAACCCGCTCCCTTCCCTCCGACTGTCTGCGAAGCCTCATCAAAGCAAACGTCTCCGAGGTCCCGGCAGCCGATTTGCAATGGTTACTTTCTGCCTTTCGATTGATAATCATCGATGCTACATAAGCCTGGTACGCCTTTCTCTTCCCCTTTAACAAAAAAAGCACAAACCTATTCAAACTGATTCTACTAACGTAGTTAATCATATTGACTAAGTTTGTGCTGCATCGAAATCCCCACACTCCCGGATGAAGGATGAATGGTATGACTACTGTATTACCGCTTCGATGAAATGCAGGGAATTTGGACAATAAAAAAATCCCACTGTAAACAGTAGAATTCTTGTAATAATATTTAAACGCAAAGCTTCGTTCTCCAGGTAACGAAACCCTACGTTATGAGTATGTATTGGAGCGGGTGAAGGGAATCGAACCCTCATCATCAGCTTGGAAGGCTGAGGTTTTACCACTAAACTACACCCGCATATTCTTGTAGAAGTTTGTCGAATTACCAATCAACAAAATTAATTATATAGTTTAATGTGAAAAAATGCAATAGGTTTTTTAAAAAAAATTAATAATTAGCGTATTGTAACGTTAATATATTCATTCACTCTAGTAAGTATGTTAAAAAGTCCTCTGATTCAGAGAACTTTTTTCATCCTATATGATGATTTAAGACCAAATGACTTCCATTAAACGCGGATAAACTTCCTGTGCCGTTTCAAGCAGCATGATTAACTTCCTGAACGCCAGATCCGGTACGATATCCCCCTCAATGGAGTATGAATAACGAATCGAAATGGTCCCATTTTCTTCATACAGCTTGGAATACCTGAAATTAGCATTAAATTCATTCAACAGTGTATGTACATCCTGTTTCTTTTCGGGGTTCTTCAACTCGGCGACATTAAAGCAAAATAAGTCCGCCACATTTTCATCTTGATTGAAAGCAAATACTAAAAGGACCTTCCACCCGTCCTTTAACTTTTGCTCGGCTCTAAAAAAGGTGGTGCCATCTTCATTCAACTCATTCATATAGATTTTCTCACTAGTTAAAAAATCACGAAATTTAGCAACGTTTGACATGGTTCATCACCTTTCTGTTTATAAGTCCATTTTATAATGAAAACAAGCATTTTTACAGACTTTTCTATTATCCTGCCAATTTCCTCCTTTTAACAGGGGCGACCTTAAAAGGAAGGGAGTCATATATGAACTCCCTTCCTGGATTGATTATCCAGTTGCTTCTCCGCAAAACTGAAGTGCTACTTGCAGGTCCAAAATTACCTGGCGGTTTTTTGAGTATCCTTCCATGTCAGGAACTTCTTTATTCGTAAGTAGTCGACCTTTATCTGCCGCTATCGATGGCTTATCCTTCAAATGGTTTAAGAGATACCACTAATATATTTTACTTGAAAGGAAAACGGCCTTTTCCCGATTGAATATCGAAAAAAGGCCGCTTTTGTTATAGCTGCTTAAAAATCACATCGAAGAACCTTCCTCAGCTATATTTCCATGAAACTTATAGTTGAGCGAATTCGGGTTCCGCAACTTTTACAAGCTGTTTTCCGAGGTTCGTTCCTTTAAACAGACCTAAAAATGCATCCGGTGTGTTTTCGAACCCTTCAATAATCGTTTCTTCATACTTCAGCTTTCCTTCTTGAAGCCACTTACCTAATTCCGTAGCACCCTCCTGGAATCTAGCAGCATAATTTCCAACTGTGAAACCTTTCATTAGTGCACTGGTTTTGATCATTGCCGATTGCAGACGCGGTCCTAGATCTTTTCCTTCCGCGTTATATGAGGAAATCGCCCCACATAATGGAATTCGGGCATTCGCATTCAAAAGTGTAAAAACAGCATCGGACACCTCGCCGCCCACATTATCGAAATAAACATCGACTCCATCAGGAACAGCATTGGCTAAATCTGTCGCAAAACTATCACTTTTATAATTTACGGCTCCATCAAACCCGAGCTCTTTCGTTAAGTACTCAAGTTTTTCATCCGAACCAGCGATGCCAACAACCTTCGCACCTTTAATCTTAGCAATTTGTCCGACTACTGAACCAACTGCTCCAGCTGCTCCTGAAACGACTACCGTTTCACCTTCTTGAGGTTTACCAATATCAAGCAAACCAAAATAAGCAGTTAAACCGGTCATTCCAAGAATCCCCAAATGAGTTGTGACCGGAGCCACCTTGGGATCAATCACACGGATTTCCTTTTCAGTGACAACTGTGTATTCTGCCCAGTCAATATTCCCAACAACGACATCCCCTTGTTTGAAGGAATTCGATTTCGACTCAACAACTTCAGCAACAACGCCCCCCGTGATGACCTTATTCAATTCAAATGGAGCTATATATGATTTGGTATCTTGCATTCTGCCACGCATGTATGGATCGACAGATAAATATAGTGTACGTACTAAAATCTCATTCTCCTTCGGTGTGGGAACTTCACTCTCAACAAAGTTAAAATCCCCTTTCGAAGGCATACCTTTCGGACGATTTGCCAGGGTGATTATTTGTTGTTTGTTTTGTGTCATCATTGTTCCTCCTTGGTTTGAATACGTAATTTCGAAAAGAAGCGTATCACTGATGAAGTTCATAGGTCAAAGAATATGATTGGCTATTGCTTCCATAACACTATTTATGTATCCTTTCCTGAAAACCTCAAACTTGCTACAGCCTATTATGTCCCATGTTTTTCATTTTAATAAACGTTTCGCTCACCAGAAAAATTTAACGGCCTTTCCCCGATTGGATACCGGGAAAAGGCCGTAGCTTGAAATACTCTTTTTTTATTTTCCGTTACAGGGCTACTGCCCCATCTTCTTATGAACTAATTCATGGATAGTCTACATCAATTTTGAAATGAACATCGTTGCAATTCCAAAGTAAATTAGTAACGAGAGTATATCATTCAGTGTTGTAATCAGCGGACCAGACGCAACTGCGGGATCGATGTTGAATTTATATAAGATCAAAGGAATAATGGTCCCAGCTAAAGTCCCGATAATCAGGGTCATCACCAATGAACTTCCAACCACTAATCCCAAAACGGGATTTCCCTGCCAAACATAAGCTATGATGGAAATTAATATTCCGCAGGTGATGCCTATTATCAAGCCAACTTTCAGTTCCCGTATAATGAGCCTGATCACGACTCCTTTATCCGTATCACTAGTGATTAGGCCTCTTACAACAACAGCTAAAGATTGAGTGCCTGTATTTCCAGTCATCCCTGCGATCATCGGCATAAAGAAGGCAAGTGCAACAACTTTGGACAAGGTTTCTTCAAAACCGCTTATAATGGTTCCGGACACTAATCCGATGAATAAAAGTAAAATAAGCCAGGGCAGCCGACGATATGCGGCCACATGCGCCTTCGTGTCAAAGTCTATAGCTTTACCGGATGCCGATAATTTTTCAATATCTTCATTCGCTTCCTTAATGACAACATCAATAATATCATCGACGGTTACAATTCCTAATAACTCATTATTTTTTTCAACTACTGGAATTGCTAAAAAATCATACCGCTCGATAACACGAGCCACCTCTTCTTGGTCTTCATCTGCAGATACGGAGATAACCCGGCTGTACATAATATCTTGAATTTTTTCAGATTCATCATTTATTATTAAATCCCGATATGAGACAACACCTACTAATTTTTTATCATTATCTATTACATAAAGATAGTTGATCGTTTCCGAAAACTCCGCAAAGATTTTCAGTTTTTCAACTGATTCACGGACCGAATAATGTTGGGGGATCCATACAAAACGGTTTGTCATGATTCTCCCTGCCGTTTCAGGGGGATAATTCATGATATTTTGAACGATTTTTGATTCTTCTTGTTTCATGCCAGAAAGAAGTTCTTCGATTTTTCCAGGGGATAGGTCCTCTAACAATGAAGCTAGATCATCATTATCCATTAAATCCATTACATGACCGGATTTTTCTATTCCCAATTTACTAAGGATTTTTAATTGATGGACTTTCTCAACTTCTTGAATCAGTTCAGCGATTTGTTCTGAATCGAGTAACAACAAGAAGCGTGTATGATGTTTTTCTGGGAGCCCCTCAAAAATACGCGCAATGTCATATGGTTGGAGTTCATCCAATATCGCTTGAAATTCTTTCTTTTTTCCTTCTTTTAATACCTTTATGATCTGTAAAGTCATTTGATCTTCCGTCAGGACTTTTATCATCTTATCTCTCACTCCTTTTTAGGGGAGCCAAAAAATATTTCCCTTAAATATTAAAAGTAAAAAAAATATTATTATTCCCCTTCCAAAATCTTGTTTCCATTCACGAGTATATCGTCGTGAATAGTTATCCAAATCCCTCACCTCCAGGAAAAAAACAAAAACACCTCCATTACAAATGAAGGTGTTAAATACGGTATATATGCGTACATTGTCTGGATGACAAATACAAACAGCCGTATATGACTGAATGACAAATACAAGCATAAATCCAGCTCCTCCATTCGTAGAGCTTTAGCACTGTGTGGCATAGGACAAAGCCAGCTACATTAAAAACCACCTTATGTCGATGGTTTCTGTTGACCCATTGGCGTCTTTCGACATTTTTGGGCAGTAGCGTATCTCCTACACAGGAGCCTCACCTAACGAGGATATTTAATTTACACATCCACTCTAAAAGAGTTTCATTTAGATGTCAATGGTTAATTCAAATAATTCTAATTTTGACCTGATATCCATCCCCAAAAAAGTTACCTGAAAAAAACACCGACTTTTGCTCTCCCGGTTATTATGCCTGATTGAATGTCCCTTCGATATTTTTTAAGAATTCCTCTTAACAGCCACAATTGCCACCCTATTTAAAAGGATACAACGGAGAAATACATGCAACTACAAGGGAAAATATTGGAATTACATATTGAAACTTATTTATAATGAAGACGGATATCCAATGACTGAGTCTAATTATTTTAAGAAAGGAACCGGCTCAAATGAAAAAAATTTTGTCGATTATATGTATTATCGTAAGTGCTGCTTTATTAATGGCTGGTTGCAGAACCAAGGACGAGGTACAGGTGGAAGAGAAATCGAAGGAAGTGAGCTCATTGAATGCTATTGAAGGCAGATGGGAAGGAGATATTAAGATCCCAAATCAACCGCTTCCAATCATTGTTCATTTTACGAAGAAAGATGGAACGATAAGTATTCCTGTACAAGGGTTGAATGAATTCCCCTTAACAAGGGTAATGTTAAGTGAATCAGACTTGTTTTTTGATATGAAAATCCAAAACCAGCAAATTACGTTTGATGGGAAAGTAAATCAGGATAAGATTTCAGGAACATTCGTTCAAAAAGGGCAAGCCTTCCCCTTTCAATTGCTCAAGAAATCCAATCAGGCAGTTGAAGAAAAAGAATCAGGTGAAATCGTGCAGGCCGACTTAAAGAACGGAACCATTAAAGGCCTTTTAGAAACACCAAAACATGAAGGGCCTTTTCCTGTGATGATTATAATTGCGGGTTCCGGGCCGACCGATAAAGATGGTAACACCATTGCAAATCCCGGAAAAAATAATAGTTTGAAAATGTTAGCCGAAAGTCTTGCTGAAAAAGGGAGTGCAAGCATCCGGTATGATAAGCGCGGAATTGGTGAAAATATGCAATTGGCAGGAAAAGAAGAGGACCTGAGATTTGAACAGTATATTGATGATGCAGCTGCCTGGGTCCAATTTGCCAAAAAGGATGGCCGTTTTTCCAAAGTCGGCATCATCGGCCATAGCGAAGGCTCGTTAATTGGAATGGCAGCCGCAAAGAAAACAGAAACAGACATATTCATTTCATTGGCGGGTGCAGGTGAACCTATTGACCAAGTTCTCATCAAACAGCTTGAAGAGCAGCTTGCACCGGCGTTATTAACGGAATCCAAAGATATTCTGGAAAAGCTAAAACAAGGAAAACAAGTCGAGACTGTCAGTGCTGATCTGCAAAGTGTATTCCGCCCCTCTGTTCAGCCTTACATGATTTCTTGGATTCAATATAACCCGCTAGAATCAGTAAAGGAACTGAATATTCCTGTTCTAATCGTAAACGGCAATAGAGACATTCAAGTGCCGGCAACTAATGCAAAAGCTTTACATGAGGAAAAAGGCGATTCAGAATTACTTATAATCGAAAAGATGAATCATGTATTGAAAGAAGCCCCTGCAGATCGAGCAGGAAATTTAGCAACCTATACAAATCCTGAACTACCATTATCCTCTGGATTGGTGAGTGGAATCATTGAATTTTTAAACAAAAATGACATCACCAGAAATTGAGAATTGTGTCTCCCCCGGGTTTGCAAAGATCACTCAAATGATTCTCGTGCCTACAATATTAAGGTAAATAAGGAGATCAAAATTGAAGATTATCGCTTTAAAATTACCAAATGATTTGAATGAAAATACTTATGAAGAAATGCTCAATTTGTGTTCTCGACAAAGACAATTGAACATACACAAATTACAAAAGATAAAGGATAAATACCGTTCTTTATTTGGGGAGCTATTAGCTAAGTGGTGCATAAGTGACAGTTTAAAAGATCCATTTCAAAATATCCAATTTGTCTTAGGTGAAAATGGGAAACCCCATCTAGCAGGAGGAAGAATTCACTTTAATATTTCCCATTCAGGTGATTGGGTTGTTGTTGGCATTCATAATGATTCCATAGGCGTTGATATAGAAGAGGTCAAAGATTTCAACATCTATGAAATTGCCAAAAGTACTTTTAGCAGTGAAGAACTAATGTATTTAATTAAATCACCCAAAGCTAATCAAATCGAAATTTTCTTTAAAATGTGGACGCTGAAGGAAAGCTGGTTAAAATGTATAGGTTCAGGTTTTTTGGTTCCTCCAAATACTTTTTCAATCTTGAATAGAAGGAATCGTTATAGTTTAGAAATACCACCTGAGGAATTTTCAAAAATAAAATCACTAGGTTTAAAAATTGGAAATACGTATGACTATCGTTTTAAGTTGTATCATCTTGGACCTGGGTATCCCATAAGTGTTTGTATTAATAACGGAAATGAAAATCATTTCGAATTCCCTGATAATATCGATATTATAGAATTGAATAGTTTAATGAATGGGTTGAAAGCACTTTGAATAACTTTGAATAACTTTATATTACTATATAGAAGTTTTAAAGCGTCGTTCATGATTTTCCCTGAAGCTGAGAAATGAGGCACTTTATCATGGTAACCATTGCCTAAGAACAAACGGTAAGCCCTAGTTGTTTTCAACTTCTTCATTTTTTTTACGCCTCGCTGAATGGAATCATATTAATAAAGCATCTTCATCACCTCAAGCTTTATTCATTCTATTTAAAAAAAATGAAGACTTTAGGCAATTCTATCTAGATGGTAAAACAATGTTGAGTGGAACGTAAGGTGCGAGACGCCTGCGGGAAAAGCGAGTGCCTGGAGTGGAAATCAAAGTTCAAAATGTGCAACCGAAAAAAATGTAGACAAACTCAAATTTCATCGAGTTTGTCTACATTCCGAAGGCAGAATATTTCTGCCTTTTTTTATATTTTCTCCGATATACTCTGTCCAACTTTTGAATTATAAGCTAATATACTTTTTTGAAAGAGCATGAAAAATAGGAAAGCGCTTATTAAGGAAGAAAAAGCAGCGACCAGAAAAGCTCCCTCATGCCGAATCAATGGTACAAATGCTAGTAACTGTGGAGCAAATATTCGACTTATTGAATAGCGTATATTTGCCGCAGCAAAGTACTGTGCTTTTTGGTTAGCAGGCGCAATGCCAGCAATGTAAGAATCCTGTGTACTAACAACAAGTAATTCCGCGACTGTAAGGATTAAGACTCCTATAAAAAAACCTATATAGTTTTGAGAGAAACCAAAGATAACCATGGAGAAAGCATACAAAATACTGGAACCTACAAACCCAAAACGGGTGCTATACTTTGAAGAAAGTCTAGCCGCCATGCTGCCTAAAATAATGACCAAAATCCCATTCGTCATTAACAAAGAAGCATAGTTCTGAGAAGCATTAATCGTAAAACCGAATATTGATGTACTTTCAGATAATCGATCTAGTAAAGTTGACGGAAGCAATATTTCTAACTGCATGAAAGCTTGAGCTGCAAATACACTGGCAACAACAAAAATTAAAAGACGTTTATCTTTTCCTATAAGCACTACTGCTTTTGTAAACTTACCATTCGCATTCATTCTTTCTTCATTACCTAATTTTCTATCATCCTGAAATTCCGGAGTTTTCCATAGTGATATATATACTAAAGTCAGTACAGATACCAAGGATGTTCCAATAAACCAAATAGGCATGGAATCAAATATAAAACTTCCTATAAGTGGACCAAGCGTCACCGCAACATTAAATATCTGGTAGGTGAATACATAAGCTTTTTTTTGTTCCTTTTCATCGAGCCAATCAGATATATAAGCTCTTCCTGCGGGTATATATGAAGAATAAGCTATACTCATTAAACCGAAGCTGCCAAACACCATTATATTGCTTCCAGCTATTCTTCCAATGATAAATAATATAGTCGCAACCAGAAAACCTATACTTGAAGATATCATCATAGGTTTTCTTCCTATCCTATCTGCAAAGATCCCACCCCAAATACCTGATATTACACCCAATACTGAAATTATGGCTAAAGCAAAAGATGCTAGGTAAGGGTTCCAGGCATCGTTTAAATATAAAACAATAAATGGAAATAGCATATAAAATAAAGTGTTTTGAATACCCTCAGCAAAAAATCTCCAACGCATATGATTTTTTTTCATACTAAAAACCCTTTTTCCTTAGATTTATACATACCTTATAGATGCAACTTGTTCCATAATAATCTTAGCAACATTTTCAGCATTTGGAGATTTATAGATCGTAAAATGTTGAGCTGGAACTGAACGCACTGTTAGTTCCCCAGCCAAGTAATTTTCCCAACCCACAGTGGTATCCTGCTCATTTTCTTCAGCTCGTATAAACAGAACTTTTCCATAAAAAGCTCCTGATATATTGTAACGATGAATAGCGACATTATTTGCTTCCCAAATTCCCAAGCCGCTCTTAACATCCTCAACTTCTGCGTCCATATGGAGATGACCGCCATCTTTTCCTAAGTTTAAAAGGAATTCCAATAGTTCCCCTTTGTCCATATGGGTTAACTCATCCGGATTAAACTTATCATTAACTCCATTTGTAAACTTTAATGCATATGATTTAACAAACTCCATTTTGTCGAAATCACGGGCTTTACTGAAATGACAGTCTAATAATGTTAATAAACCAACGTCTCTTCCTTCAGCCTCAAAGGAACGAGCTATTTCATAAGCCACATTACCACCGAACGAATAGCCCGTAATATAATATGGCCCTTCATGTTGAACAGATAGAATATAAGAAGCGTATCGTTTAGCCATATTTAATAAATCATCTTCATATTTATCACTTTCAGGAATCTCCGCACTTTCAATTCCCCAGACGTCAAACATTTCATTTAATTCCGCAGCCATTTCTTTATAACACCAAAGTGCTCCGCCAGCTGGGTGAATAAACCATATTTTTTGACGGTTCTCAGCTGGTGAGACGTGTACTACGCCATTAGGTTTAATGGAATTTGTTATAACATGAGCTATTCCTTGTATAGTGGGATAATCAAATACAATTGATACTGGCAAAGTTAGCTCGAATTGTTTATTTAGTAGAGCAATAAATTTCATGGCCAATAACGAATGTCCACCTATTTCAAAAAAGTTACTATTTATATTGTCGTCTGAGTTTCTGAAGATATCCTTCCATATGTTCTGAACTTTCATCAATGTTTCTTTATCCGCATGATAGTTTTTGTCATTTTTCAATGTTGTAGCTTCAATACTATTTTCCTGGATTTCAAATTTAGTGGTTTCATCAGCTATTCTTTGCATTTGAGAGATCCATTCTTGCTTCACTTCCGAGATTACATGATCCGTAAACAAATCGTTACAGTATTCTATTGTGAATGTTGAATTCTCTCCATCATGTTCTATGATGAAACTAAGATCGCATTTGGAAGTATCACTTAAAACCGATTCCATCTTAAATTGAGTATAGGGTTGTTTTTTCAAAAATCTATTATATACAAACATAACTTGAAATAGGGGCCGATAGTCACTACTTCTACTCTTCAGAACAGCAGGAATAATTTTTTCAATGGGAATATGCTCGTACTTTATTATCTCGGCATAATCCTGTCCAATTTTTTCGGAAATACTTTTTAATGTAGCATCCTCAGTAAAGTTTATTCTAAACGGAACAACATTAACATAATTCCCAATCGCTTCAAAATCCTGTTCGTAGGTTCTATTTGCTACTGGTACACCCATGCAAATATCCCGTTGACCACTCATTCTGGCAAGGACATAAGCTGCCATTGCTAAATGAATGGAGAATTCTGTAATTGATGTATTCTGACAAAAAGAAAGTATCTTTTGCTCTAGTTCTTTTGGCAGCGAAAACTTTATATGATTACCATTTATTGTTTGGGTACTCCCCTTCATCATACTTGTTGAGAATCTTGATTGATTTGGAATCTGTTCTAGATACTCCTTCCAAAATTTAAGACCCTCACTAAAGTCCATTGAGTTTTGATGATGTGCAAATTGGAAGAATGCAGCATTCATTTCCGTATTTTCCACTAGATCGGTTCCAATAAGTTCATGCAACTCATCTACAAATAACTGAGAGGACCAGCCATCAACTATTAGATGATGGAAAGTTAATAATAAATATTCCGCCTTGTCAGTAATAAATAATGAGGCACGAAATCCTCCCTTATTTAATTCAAACTTCCTTTCTGCTTCAGTTTGAATTTCTTCTCTTAAGCCCGTTTCCTCAACTGAACGTTCACTTATTTCGGAATTCAGCGTACTGTCATATTTCTGTATATATTCACCATTGTTAGTTAATATAATTCGTGATGATAAAATCGGATGTCTTCTTCGTAAATAGGAAATTGCTTTTTTTATTTTTGTGGTTTTACCTTTTTCAAAGTTTAACAGAAACGCTATATGATATTGAGATGCTCCTTTTTCTTGTTCAAAGAATAGTATTCCCTGTTGTCCCAACGATAATGGGGCTTCAAGATTAGCATCAAATTTTTGGTTTATCTTTTCCAATTTCTTAGGTTCTACAGTATTCTTGCCATTCTTTGAAATATGCTTTTTCAGATAATCTGCTTGTTTTCGAACTGTTGGATACAAGAAGACAAATCCATGTGTTAACGAAAGTTGAAACTCCGCGGAAAGAAGGTTTGCGAGTCGAATTGCCAGTAAAGAATGCCCTCCCGCTGAGGCAAATGCAGTTGTAGCAGAACGAACTTTTTCTCCTAAGACATCTTCCCAAATATTCGCAATGACTTGCTCCCATTTATCATGAATTCCGCTAAAATCATTATTACTTCTAAAAGGTACTAAAGATAATTGCCGTCGATTCATTTTCCCATTCTCTAAATAAGGGAAACGATCCATCTGGACAAAAAAATTAGGAATCATATAGGAAGGCAAACGTTTTTCAATATAGCTTCTCAACCCAATCTCATCCCAAGTCTCAGTATCACAACGTATATAAGCTACAAGCCATTGTTCTTCGACTTCTTCACGAACCTCTACTACTATGTCTTTAACGAAGGATACTTCTCGTATGGTTTCTTCAATTTCACCAAGTTCAATACGAAGTCCTCTTAACTTTATTTGTAAATCTTTACGACCTCGAAATTCGTAATGACCATCTTCTCTAATATGAACAAGATCTCCAGAGAGGTAAGACAATTGACCTGTAGAAGGACATATAACAAACTTTTCTTTTGTAGCATCGGGAAGACCAAAATAACCCAAGGCTAGACCCTCACCGGAAATCAGTAGTTCCCCTTCGCATCCAGTACCTAATAAATTCAACTCTTCATCCACAACATGTACTGAGGCATTATCGATTGGCTGTCCCAAATCGATTTCTCTAAAAAGGTGATTTTCACCTGGCAAACAAACTCTATAAGTAGTATCAATAGCTGCTTCAGTAGGACCATATAGATTTATAATCGGTATTGGTAAATTCGTTTGGATTTTATTTACTAATGATGTTTGCAATGACTCACCACCGCAAAACAATAGGCGCAAGGATGTGAAATTGGATAATGACTCCTGTTCTGACAGTAATTTAAGTACAGTTGGTACAAACTGTACAACTGTTACTTTATGCCTTTTGATATCCGTTGCAATATCAAATGGGTTGGATGAACCGATAACCATAGTACCACCAGACGATAGTGGTGCAAATATCTCCCAAACAGAAGCATCGAATCCCGATGCAGTTTTTTGTAAAAATATATCATCTTCAGTCCAAGAAAATTCTTTTTGCATCCATTGCATATGATTGACAATGGCACGATGCGGAATAACTACACCTTTTGGTCGTCCTGTAGAGCCCGATGTGAAAATGATATAGGCAGGTGTTTCATTATTAATCAGAACCATTGGAGGATCTTCCGTCCTAATTTTAGAATGCTCCCTTAAATCTATTGAATTCCGATTAAAGGCTAAATCCTTAACGGAACCGTCAGTCATTAATACATTGACTTCTGCTTTTTCAATACAATACCTTAGTCTGTCTAATGGATAAGAAGGGTCAAGTGGTACGTAAGCAGCACCCGCTTTTAGCGTTGCAAGCATGGCAGCTATTAATGAAATGGATCTTTCTGCTGCAATGGCTACCCGGTCTCCTTCGTTAATACCCTTTTTTGCAAGCAAATGGGCGAGAGCATTTGCCCAAGTATCCAATTCCTTATATGTTATAACCATATCTTTATCTTTTATTGCAATGTTATTGGGATATATAGTTACCATAAGTTCAAAAGCATTTTGAAGAAACCTATTATTCATAATAATTTAGCGTATTGGCAAATCAATAACGCTGTCCTCCTTTGGGCAACTTAGTATGTATTATAAAATTCAAAACTATTAGAGGAAACAAACCTGTCGGGAACTAACTCCCGACAGATTTATTATTTATCCGTTTACAATGCAATCTGTACCATCTACATAATGCTCTTTATGTTCTTCTAAACTCCACAAATTAACGGTTTTCATTATCCAACGAGTTCTTTGCTTTTCCACATCCGTAATTTCTTCAACATCCTTACCATGAATAGAATGATTGTTTGATAAGGAAATGAATTCACCCGCCTTTAGTAGGTGCGGAGCCTTTAATTCATGTAGTAAAACTTTTATTTTATCTACAACTCCCTGGGCTTCTTCCGTAAGACCCACTGTCCGATTTTCAAAATATGCAATATCAAATTCTTCTTCATTCAATAGGATGGCGTGATTTTTTGCACGCCCTAATTCAGTACGATTACCATATGTCGATAAATCATCAAAAGGTGTATAGAAGAGTTCTTGACGCATCAAATTTAAATCAGAAGGATCAAGTTTCTGAATTAAATCAATATTTTTGACGAATGTTGTAAAGATTTGATTTCCTTCATAGGCCCTCATTGATAACATATTCACAAAATCAGGCCGAACGAAATGATTTGCTAAATCTTTATGGAATCCTAAAGCCACCAGTGCTTTTTGTGATTGTGTTTCTGATAAAGATTTCATGGGATAGATATCTTGAAAGACATCGCCATCATTTACATTTATATATCCAATAGCTGGCATTTCCATGACTTGAGCATAGAATTGAAGAAAACCTTCCCCAACATATGTTTTTTTAAGCTCTCTTTTTGATTGAACTGGTGATTCATGGTCAAAAATAGGAACATCTTTATCTATAGGGCAGTTTTGTAGATATAAGTAAGGTTCTTCCTTCCAAATCCTATTACCGGAAGCTTTTATTTTTTCCACAATATCTTTTATTTCAACATCGTTTTCGACAATGTTTTCGATTTCTGAACGAAAGGAAGTGTAATCTTCATAAGGATTACATTTTAACTCCAAAAATTTATTTGTAAGAAGTTGATTCTCTGCATCTGTAAACACATAATCAACTTTTAATTTATTCTTCGTACTTGCATTAGTATCTACACCCATTAACTTAGCTCCAATTCTATTGATTTTATTTTTACGCAGTAAATCACTAAAGTCTAGATGTGAAAAAATCTAGCAATCTTCTGAATAATAGGGCCCTATTAATATGTAAATACGTAATATGATTGCTGGTGCTACCAAATTTTAACACGATAGTTTTCAGAATTCAACGAATGTTAAAAAAATACAACTTCTTGCTCATTACCACTCACATTAGAGCTTTCATTCTTAAAATGGCAATGTCATGATTCGTCATTTTCTGAACACCTGCAAGGCAGTGTTACATGAGATCAAAAGGAGGATTTTGGTGTTTTATAACCTGATTTATGGTGATGGACTGCCTGGTTGATAACAGTTGAGAAATACAAGAAAATGCCCAAGCTTATATGTCATTAAGTCAGGGCATCTAAATCAACCGGGCATCGAATTTTTCTTCATTTTTTGAATATATGTAAGTAATGAAGAGTAAGTCGCATTCCTCTATTGACCTGATCGAGTAATGATCCTAAAACCCTGAGATCAGAAAAGCAACGTTGCGACTTTCTACCTAATTTAATCACCGTAAATGGAACAGGAACTTATGGACTGTCATTTTGAGTGGATAAAAGTAATCACCTATGTCATATTCCGTATTTAGGGTTAAAGAATGATGCCCCTTACCAAAATAGCAAGTGTTTATTGAGACACGTAAAATAGCCTCCTCCATATACATGGCATCAGTTGACCATGGTGAACGATCCTGTTTCAACAAAATCGTACATCCAGAAAAACAATGGCAGGTAATCTAACAAAGAGGAAGATTTTGTATAAATCCATTAGTATAATTGATGAAATTACAATAAGAAAGGAAAGATCACTCATGCATGCTTTAAAAAAGAATGCCACATGTACCCTTGAAATCAGTTATCTGTATATACTGTTCTTTTTTTCAGAGCTACAAACTACTACTGCAAGCTTTTTAAAAATAAAGTAAGAATCATGTAATTAAAACCTCTTGAATGAACTATGCTAAAAGATCCTACGAACATTCCCTTACGAGTATTTCATCTTCATTATTAGCACTTTCAACCGTCATAACAGCCAATTTGTACGCCTTGTCTGTGCAAGATCCCTCAAAGGCGAAATGGCAATTCTCCTTACGGTTCCAGATTGATAAACTGGATGCCCGACAAGCGTTTTAAGACATTAACTCAGTCCTCTGTAACTCCATAGGGCTGAGCTTTTTTCAACAGGTAATGATTATTCTACCTATCCTCCCTACTGAGCTACCTTACTAGCCGTGAATCATAAATATTACAAAGTTGTTCCTTTCAAGTGAGAAACATAAGTTCTCCAAAAAAGGACAAACTGTATTTGAAAAAAGAAAGGAGATGTGAGACATGACAAAAAAATTCAATAAAGGCAGCGGTAACCAAAATTCGCCGCAATTACACGGACAAACCCCTGTTAGTGGGGACAACAGCAAAGGAAATAAAAGAAATAAAGATCAGAGCTCTAAATCAGAGTAACTAATGAAACAAACCGGTCATATTCAGACCGGTTTGTTTCATTGCAGGCACTATTCATTGTTAAAAAGAACAATTCTCAAAAGATCCCCTTCTAGCGATCATTGAATTATCCTGTGTACACTGGACCAACTTTGATTCCAAAAAGCCCAATTCATTAAAAGCGTTCCAAACTGTAAATGGAGTGCTGGTAAAACTGACCACAGAAAAGTTTTAATTGGAAGGAATTCGTTTTACATATTTAAACCGGATGTGAATTTTATTGCCTGAGGAAGATTTAGGAAACAGTTGACCAATTTTTATATTCTCCAGTTCCATGATGGAAACTAGCACTCCTCCTGTTATAATCCCGGCAAATGCTCCATCTCTTTAAATTGCAAACAACTTTTATTCGGAACATCTCCTCTTAGGTATGATTATAACGTCCGCCCATAACAATAAAAAAGCTGCCTCAATGACAGCTTCGCATTTCTGGAATCCTCTACGAATGACCCAATCCAGCCATACTTATTACTGGTCATAGGCAAATCCGCAGGAGCAACGATTTTTCCCAAATAACAGGTGGTAAGATGCGGGGAATTCATGATTGACCCGTTGAACTTCATGTGCAAATTCCTTACTATCTTTAGGTACTGTTGAAAGTGCATCCGCTTTTTCTTGTGAATCAATATTAGCTCCTGGCGGTACAAACCTACCAGGCGGTATACGAACGCCATTTGTTACTACTGCATTATAAGAAATAAATGCGCCTCTTCCTACAATTGCCGTATAAACAATGGATTTAAAACTAACAAATACCTTATCTGCAATATAACAAGGCCCATGGACAATCGCACCATGAGCAATGGTCACTTCATTTCCAATGAATATTGAATAGCCATTTGTCCCAACTAAAATCCTTTTATTGAATAATCCATGTAAAATTACTCCGTCCTGTATATTTGAATTGGATCCTATATAAAAAGGAGTTCCTTCATCCGCACGTATACTTACATTAGGCGCTACATAGACATTGTTACGAATGGTAACATCACCTATGACACTGGAAAACTGACTGACAAATGCTGTTTTATCAATTTTAGGAAAGCATTGAACAGGATTTAATGAAGTAATGGGGTTGGGGCTTATAAATGGTTCAAAACAGTGAGAATGGTTATTGGAAGAGGCGTTTGATCCTTTTTTTTCACCCAAGCAATTACCTCCCTCACAATCTATCGGGCTTAATTTTTTTATGCAGGAAGATGGGTGGCGAAAGGGCTATCATTCAGGTATCCATCCCTTTCCTGCAGTACAGTTTTTGCCTTGGTATAGAAATAGAAATAGATATTTCGGTGTTTGAAACTTAGGAAAATACCCATCGATCCTGTTATGCACCTGCAAGTTTGTAAATCAACCAAAAGAATCACGAAGTTTCTTTGCCACTGGGGATCTAAAACGTGAAATATACCACAATCAATACAGATATCAATGGAATTAAAAAGAATGACCCCTTTTAAACAAAGATCATCCTCCTTAAACTAGCCTTATTTACTCTGTTCGTTACAGCGGGTGAGCTTTTAGCAGAAACCGCCATATCCTTGGACCGCTCCATTACCGCTACCATAACAAGTAGCTCCAACAATGATTAAGAGTATAAACAATACGACTATAAAAGCGAAACCTCCACCAAATCCACCAACACCGTTATCAGAATCACAATTTGACAATAGAAACATCTCCTTCTTTTTTTAAGGAGGAATTAATTAAATGGGTTCCTTTACTTTATGTTCTAATTAGGATATTGGCACAATAATCTCACCGGAAACCGAATTTCATTTACGTGAATACGAAGAACGTCAAGGTGTTACTTCTTTAACATATAAATTTTACGAGGTCTTCCCCGAGGTGATTGAAGTTCTTCTCCTTTATACTCCACTAAACCGCTTTCACTCAAACCACTCATGATTCTCTGGGCATTTCGAACGGTCATGGATAAATGGGAAGCTAAATCCGAGGAAGTGAAGCCATCCCAGCCCATACGATCGATCAATGCTTCTATCTTTTTATACGTTTTCACACTAATGTTAGCCTGATTCAATTTATCCAGCAGTTCTTTATCATTGGAACGGAAGGTGTATGCCAATTGTTCTTCTTGACCTACGGATTCGATCATTACACCATCTTCCTGGATAACAACAATTCCAGAACTTTCTTTCTTTTTTGAATGACGGATCGCCTTGCGGGCATTGATTTCTGCCGATGCTGCCGTTTCACCAAAACCAATGCCGACTGCAACAGAAACATCCATCTCAAGGGCCAGTTGTTGAACAGTACTTCGCAAGCTGCCAATTTCCCGTTCAATGGCCTTTCGTGAACTAAATATTTGATAGCGTCCGTTTCCATTTTCGATGAGGGATCCATCTAATTTTTCGCAAAATGTAAGCAATGTTTGTTTAATCTTAAGCTCCAAATGCTGCAGATGGTAACGAATATTAACCTCGTCAACAAATTGATCAAACTGATCAATTTCAATGATTTCGACACCTATCTGGCTATCCTTGAAATAAGTACTTTTTGCCTTTTCAATTAAAATCTTGACCGCTTGCCGAATTTCCATTTTGGTCATATTAATTTTGTAGACAGGAACACTTTCCTTCTTCAAGGCCTCATAAACAGATTGTAAAACGGTAAGGACACCATGTACCTCCCCTTCCCTCCACAACTGAAGATGAAATTGGACAATTTCTTGATAATCATATTGTTCATCAAATGTTTTTACATAAATATGTTCAGTGGAGATCCCCAGCTCTTGCAGCGACTCATGAAGAAAAAAGTCTTCCAATCGAATCATATCGATGGACAACTTATCGAAAAAATGTTTTTGATCTGCAGACATTTGTAATAAACATCGATATAAACTAGATCCTACAGGGGGACAATATGTAAAATTAGCCTCTGAATCCAACATTCCTTTTGCTATTCTATAGGGTACCGGTCCAGAGAAAAACCAACCATTTACTGTACTTTGATGTTTTTTTATAATATCCGTTACCTCACGTGCATCTTCATATGGAAAATCAATAAAATCTATTTCATGTTCAAATTCATTAGTGACATCCCGAATTTTCTTTAAAGATGAAAGTGGACCCACAACCCCAATTTTATACAAGTTTATTTCACCCCTACATCATACTATTCGTTTTATTATATCAAAATAACCAACCCTAACAGGGAATAAAAATGATATCTAAAAATACAAGCATGGTAAAGCACCGTTTGACATGAATAAACGGTGCTGCTTAATATGGTTTACTTATCTATCGCAAGTTCAAGAATGGCAGGATTTAATCATTCAATGATTTCGCATTCCATTGTTTACTTCACAACAATTACCAGAAAATAATTTCCCTTTATTCAGAAAATTTTATTGAAATAGATTATTCTTAATTATATAATACATTTAACGAAAATAGCGCTAAATATTCGTTAAATAAAAAGCAGTATATTTGGAAGAGATTAATGAAAGTTCACAAAGGATGAAAGACGCTAATTTGAGTTTAAGGCAGGTTTAGAGAAAAGTTTATAAATGGAATGGTGCAAAACGCACAAACTACAAATGGAAGAAGGTTTAGGAGGAGAATGTAATGGAACAAAAAGTAATCAAAGATACAACTAATCTTCAAAATCAGAAAACGGGTGGTTTTTTCAATAGAGTAGAGAGAATAGGAAACAAAATCCCCCACCCCTTTATCTTATTTATTTATATGATTGCCTTTTTATTTGTTGTAACCGCTCTCTTATCCGTTTTCCATGTTTCGGCATCGGACCCCATTAGTGGAGAGAAAGTGGAAGTTCAAAACCTTTTAAGCCGTGAAGGCATCCAATGGATTTTGCCGAATATGATTAAAAACTTTTCAGGGTTTTTACCATTGGGATCTATTTTAGCCCTAATGCTGGGAGTGGGACTCGCTGAAAAGGTCGGATTGTTAGAAGTTTTGATTCGGAAAATGTCGTTAAAGGTCTCAGGGAAATACGCAAGTTATTTAGTTGTATTTGTTGCCTTCTTCAGTCATGTTTCTTCTGATGCTGCGCTTGTCATCATGCCTCCCCTTGGAGCTTTGATTTTCCTTGCTGTGGGACGGCACCCTGTTGCAGGCTTGCTCGCTGCCATTGCTGGGGTTGGTTCAGGTTTCACTGCCAACTTATTAATCGTCACAACAGATGTCTTGCTTTCAGGAATCAGTTCGGAAGTAGCGAAAGGCATGAATGCAAATTTGACCGTTAATGTTACGGATAACTGGTTCTTTATGGCGACTTCCGTTCTCGTACTCACGGTAGTTATATCCTTGATTACAGATAAATTTGTTGAGCCGCGTTTAGGAAAGTATGAAGGTGGCGGTAAACATAAAAAATTGGAGCAATTAACGAAGCAACAAAACAAAGCACTCCTGGCTACAGGTATTTCAGCATTGATTTTTATAGCTGTTATGGCCATTCTAGTCGTTCCAGAAGGAGCCCTATTGCGAAATCCAGAAACCGGAGCCATCCTCCCTTCTCCATTCATGTCCGGAATTGTCGCAATCATCTTACTCTTCTTTTTTACAGTTTCCATTACTTATGGAGTTAAGGTGGGAGCAATCAAGAAACAAAATGACATTCCGGAATTATTGGTAGACCCAATTAAAGGCATGGCCGGATTCATTATTATGGTTTTCCCGCTTTCCCAGTTTGTCGCTTGCTTTAACTGGAGTAATATGGGTAAGTTTTTGGCTTTATCCATCACAGATCTGTTGGAACAGCTAAACATAGAAGGTGCACCTGTCCTAATAGGGCTAATGTTCTTATCTGGACTTCTTTCCATGTTCATTGCCAGCGGATCGGCAATATGGTCTATATTGGCACCCGTTTTTGTCCCAATGTTCATGGTATTAGGCTATCATCCTGCCTTCGCCCAAATGTTGTTCAGGGTAGCAGATTCATCTGTACTGCCATTGGCACCTGTATCTCCATTTGTCCCACTATTCTTAAGTTTCTTACAAGAGTATCGAAAAGATGCAAAACTAGGAACTTATTATTCTCTTATTTTGCCTTATCCGATTATCATCTTCATCATTTGGACATTATTGGTTGTGGTTTGGTATTTCCTTGGCCTCCCAATTGGTCCCGGAGTATATCCGAAATTACCGTAATTTGAAAAGTCCCAAGCGCCCCGTATGTCCCTTAAGCGACTTGAGGGGCTGGGCCGCTTGATATAGACACTAAATTGTATGATACGAATTATCATCAAATAAAATTAGGAGTGAAACGAATTGGATATTATTTCTTTAAGACGTGATCTTCATCAACACCCGGAAGTTGGCTTTACGGAATTTCGTACTGCTTCAAAGGTAGTGGAAGCACTAACTTCCCTGAAGTATAACGTGATATTTGGAAAAGACGCTTTAGATGGTGATTCTCGCCGTGGAGTCCCCCCTATCGAAGTATTAGAGGAAACATTTAATAGAGCATTAAAAGATGGTGCCAATCCAAAGATCCTCCAAGAAATGGAGGGTGGATATACTGCCGTCATTGGTGTATTAAAAGGAAAAAAGGCTGGCCCAACCGTTGCTTTCCGCTTTGATATGGATGCATTGCCTGTTACGGAAAGTACTGATTCTGACCACTTCCCGCAAATAAACGGTTTTCGTTCAAAATATGAAGGAAATATGCATGCCTGTGCACACGATGGCCATACAGCCATTGGCTTAGGACTTGCTGAAAAATTAGCGGATGGCGATTTCGCAGGAACCGTAAAGCTTATTTTTCAACCAGCTGAAGAGGGCGTACGCGGTGCCTATTCAATTGTACAAAAAGGAATTTTGGATGATGTGGATCATATATATTGTCTGCACCTTGGCACAGATGTCCCTCTAGGAGAATTTCACGGTGGGTCTTCCGGATTTTTAGCAAGTACGAAAATGGCTGCACATTTTCATGGGGTATCTTCTCATGCAGGTGCTTCTCCTGAAAAAGGTAAAAATGCATTATTGGGAGCAGCAACCGCATTGTTAAATATTCATGCCATTCCTAGATTCAGTTCAGGCTCGACCCGTGTGAACGTAGGTGTTCTTAATGGAGGAACAGCCGCTAATATTATTCCAGCGCATGCAAAAATGATCATTGAAACCCGATCTGTAACCGAAGAAGCAAATGCTGAAATGGAGAAACGTGTTCGAAATATCGTGGCTCATAGTGCAGGTATGCATGAGCTTGAACATGAAATTGAAATTATAGGACAAGCAATTACGATTCGCTGTGATCAAGAACTTGTCGAACTGGCCATGGAAGAAGCCAGGAATATAGATGGTTTTTCAACAATCGAAGCATGCAGAAAATCCGGTTCTGCGGGAAGCGAAGATGCAAGTTTCATGATTCGAAGAGTACAGGATAATGGCGGGAAAGGGACATATATGATTATTGGGACTGATATTCCTGCACCACATCACCACCCTAAATTTGATATTCAAGAAGAGGTATTACCAAGGAGTGTAGAACTTTTGAATCTTATTGCTAGACGGCTTTTAAAATAGTTTTTCAGTATATATATAGGAAGGAAAGAGTGAAAAATGACATATGTAAATAGACTATCGGAAATCATTGAACAAAAAAAAGAAAAATTCATTGAAGTCAGTGACTGTATTTGGAATTTTGCAGAAACACGTTTCGAAGAATATCAATCGGCCGAATTGCTATGCAAAACATTAGAAAGCGAAGGATTTTCTGTTGAAAAAGGTGTTGGAAACATAGAAACGGCATTCATCGGCAGCTTTGGAACCGGTAAACCTATTGTGGCAATCATGGGAGAGTTCGATGCATTGTCAGGTATGAGTCAAAAAGCGGCTACGGCTAAACAGGAGCCACTAGTACAAGGTGAAAATGGCCATGGCTGCGGTCACAATTTACTTGGTACGGGATCTTTAGCTGCAGCTGTTGCAGTGAAGGATTATATGGAAGAGAATCATATAAATGGGACAGTTCGTTATTATGGATGTCCTGGAGAAGAAGGCGGATCAGGCAAAACCTTCATGGTCAGAGAAGGTTTGTTCGATGACGTTGATTTTGCATTTTGTTGGCATCCACTGGATGTTAACGGCGTCTTGTCGATGGATTCACTTTCCAATTTCCAAGTGTATTATAAGTTTAAAGGCAAAAGCTCCCATGCAGCAGCATCACCACATTTGGGACGGAGTGCTTTAGATGCCGTAGAACTTATGAATGTTGGCGTGAACTATTTAAGAGAGCATATTATCCAGGAAGCAAGAGTCCATTATGCAATAACGAATTCAGGTGGATTATCTCCTAATGTTGTCCAACAAGATGCTGAAGTTCTTTATTTATTACGAGCTCCAGAAGTTTCACAAGTTCAAGATATTTACTTAAGAGTTTGTAATATTGCTAAAGGTGCTGCCCTGATGACAGGAACTGAATTGGAAATCGTTTTTGACAAAGCCTGTTCCAATGTTATCCAAAACACTGTGTTAGATTCCGTCATGCATAAAAATTTCCAAGAATTAGGCATTCCACAACACGATGATGATGAAAAACAGCTTGCCAAAGAAATCCGCGCCACCTTAACCGAACAAGAAAGGAACAGTACAATCAATCCATTTAAAGATAATCAAGATGGTGCACTGTCAAATTGGTTAGAACCCATTGAGGGCCTACAAGCGCCATTAACAGGTTCATCGGATGTGGGAGATGTTAGCTGGATTGTTCCTACTGCCCAATGCACAACGGCTTGTTTTGTTCTTGGGTCACCTTTGCATAGCTGGCAGTGGGTTACACTGGGATCAACATCCATTGCCCATAAAGGAATGCTTCATGCCGGCAAGGTTATTGCGGCAACTGCAGTAGAAGTACTTCAAAATCCGGAATTAATTGAAAAGGCAAAAACGGAACTAAAAGAACGATTACAAGGAAAAAGCTATATCTCCCCTATCCCGCAAAATGTAAAACCTTTAGTAAAAAGATGATAGACTAGTTGTTAGTGGGTTGCCTTAATCGTTAATTGTCCGTAGCTATATGGTAATTTAATT
Source organism: Peribacillus sp. AS_2 (assembly GCF_026891895.1). NCBI lineage: Bacteria > Bacillati > Bacillota > Bacilli > Caryophanales > Bacillaceae > Peribacillus > Peribacillus sp. AS_2. The sequence goes on along the minus strand of NZ_JAPTGA010000003.1, from coordinate 97,188 downwards.
CATGAAACTTATGATGTATAAAAAGGGGTTTGGAAAACATATCTTTCATCAAAAAATGTTCCCAAAACCAACACCTTCAATTCCTCAAGTATGGTTTCTATCTATATGTTTGAACAAAGTTGATTGGAGAGAAAGGTGCGAGACTCCTGCGGGAAAAGCGCGTCTAGGGAGACCCCGAAGGCGCAAGCCGAGGAGGCTCGCGGACCGCCCGCGGAAAGCGAGTGCCTGGAGCGGAAATCTACGTCCAATTGTACAAGCCATAAAAAAACTGTGGTAAACTCGATTTCTTCGAATTTGTCTAAAGTCTCAGGGATCTTCGATTGGAAGATCCCTTTTCCATTTGTGCTTATGAGCTGCTGTTAAGATCAGGAAAGACCCAGTTTCGAAAATCTCTAAGATTCATAAAGATTAATGATAAGAAGCTTATCCCTTCATATTCAACAAATATCCTTCAATATCGGGCTTACTTTTTAACATGACTATCACCTTTTCAGGGTCACTCTTTTGAAGATCTGCCAATTTGATTTTCATTTCTTTCTTGCGAGGAAAGTAAGTGGATATGATAAATTTGATAAACTCCCAGTCTAGTTTTTCATGGCAGCCTTTAGCCATATCGGTCCTTGTTTTACCTAGATTAGACAACCAGCGTTTTATCACACGGTAAAGGCAAACACGGAGAGGAAGTTCTAAATAAATAATCGTATCGGCTAGCTCCGAACGCAGGTTAAAAGAATGACTATAATTGCCTTCCATGATCCACTTGTCATGACTCACTACTTCCTTTTGAGCAGAAATAAAATCCTCTAAAGGAGCCTCCACCCAGCCAGGCCTCCAGTAGAATGTATCCAAATGATATACCTCGATATTCAAATGATCTCCAAGTCTTCTTGCAAAAGTAGATTTCCCGACACCCGCGGACACTCCGATAACCATGATACGTTCCATCGATATACCATCCACTCTCCCCTTTTATGTTCATAAGAAAAGGCGACCCTTCTTGAAGAAGAATCGCATCAGTTTTAGAAAATGAAGTATGGTTGCTGCGATGTCCTGTCAAAGAACAAGCCAGCCTACATTTTATCTCTATTAAATCAGATGCCCTAAATGTTTCTTTACCTCGTAATCAACAAGTTTTTCATCTTTCTTAATTCGTGCCAGATAATCCGGGTTGGCTATAAGCGGACGGCCAATCGCCGCAACGTCAATGATGCCTTTTTCCAGTGCTGCTTCCGCTGTTTCAGGATCAAGCCCGCCCACACCGACTATGATTCCATCCCAGTGGCTGCGTACCAATTCATGCATGGTCAATCCTCTTGCAATCGGTTTGGTAAATTCCATCGTGGATGGGTGTATCATTTTGACTCCTGTTTCATTGAACGCTTCAATAAATGTTTGGATCGCTTTTTCAGGGTCTTCCCACATATAAGACGGCTGGTCAATTTTCAAAGCCGAGAAACGAATAAGGGTACGTTCCGCTCCTACCGCATCAATAACTGCTTTTAGCACTTCCTTCATAAATGTCAGACGCTGTTTTAAATCACCACCGTACCGATCGGTCCTTTTATTGGAGGTGTCAGAATTGAACTGGTCTATTAAGTAGCCATGTGCACCATGAATTTCAACGCCGTCAAAACCAGCAATCATTGCATTCTTTGCAGCTTGTTTATATTGGTTCACAACTTCTGCAATATCCGTCTCTGTCATTTCTTCAGGGGTGTCAAAAGGTTTGCCGAATCGTGAAACCTTACCTTCTGCAGCGATAGGTGACGGAGCCTGCGGAGGAAGTCCTCCTGCAATTTCATGGTGGCTTGCACGGCCCACATGCCAGATTTGCGCAATAATCGTTCCGCCTTCAGCATGTACTGCTTCCGTTACTCTTTTCCACCCGTTGATTTGCTCTTGAGTATATATACCGGGAACTCCAGGATTGCCCTTTGCTCTTGGTGAAATCACTACACCTTCAGTAATGATAAGTCCGATTCCATCTTGAGCCCGTTTTCGGTAATATTCTACGGTCAGGTCATTCACAACACCAGTTTCGTTATCGGCAAACGACCGAGTCATAGGAGCCATTGCCGTTCTTGTTTTTAAGTTCCATGCACCTATTGTTACAGGTTCAAACATTTTGGTTTTTATTGTTTTCATTTGAGTTCCTCCTGTTAACCGCTTTACCTGAGCTGAATTTTAGTAACTTTCATTGTGTAAGATTATCCGATAAGTGGTTAGTTTTCAAATAATTCACTCTGTTTTTTTCGTTTTCGATGAAATATGGTAATAAAGACCAGTAAAAAAAAGCCAGACAGAGAAACTCCATTCCCTGCTGGCTAATTTATCTTATTAGTCTCGTGCTGTTCTGATAAAAAACGATACGATCAAACCAATGATTGCAAGGACAAGGCCAAAAATAAAGGCATCTTGAACACCTGCAGTCAATGAACCGCTAATGGCAGATGGATCGAACGGATCTTCTGCATTTGCCATATAATTTTTTTGGGATGCTGACATGATCGTAATGGCAACGGTTGTACCGATGGCCCCCGATACTTGTTGCAATGTATTCATTAGAGCCGTTCCATCCGGATAAAGATTTTTTGGCAGTTGATTCAGGCCATTTGTCTGGGCCGGCATCATGACCATCGAAACACCAATCATAAGGAGGGAGTGCATGACGATTACCATTATGATCGTCGTTTCAGTCGTTACGTTCGTCAAAGTCCATAACATGACAATCATGATAATGAAGCCTGGAACCACTAACCCTCTTGGACCGAACTTATCAAAAATGCGCCCCGTAACCGGAGACATGATACCATTAAGCACCCCACCCGGCAATAGTACCAGCCCAGCAGAAAACGCAGCTAATGCAAGCCCTGTTTGCAGGTATAGCGGTAAGAGAATCATGGATGACATGATGATCATGAAGGTGATGAAGACGGTTATTAACCCTAACGTGAACATCGGGTATTTAAAAACGCGCAAGTCAATCATTGGTTTATCCATATTGAATTGCCTCACAGCAAACAGGAATAACGCTATAAGTCCAACAATGATCGAGGATAAAACGATCGCATTGCTCCATCCTTGCTCTCCGACAATACTAAAGCCATAAACAATTCCCCCAAAACCAATGGTCGATAAAACAATGGATGGTACATCGATTTTAGGTTTGGTGATTATTGAAACGTTTTGCATATACTTGAGACCGAATAGTAAAGCGATCACAAAGAACGGCAAAGACACCCAGAAAATGTAATTCCATTTTAGATTTTCAATAATCAAGCCTGAAACTGTCGGCCCGATGGCTGGGGCAAACATGATCACCAGCCCCATCAATCCCATCGTCGCTCCCCTTTTATGAATAGGGAAAATCAATAAAATGGTATTGAACATGAGAGGCAATAAAAGACCCGTTCCGATTGCCTGGATGACACGGGCTAGCATCAAGATGCCGAACCCGGGTGCAATTGCTGCAATGAGCGTCCCAATGATGGAGAACACCATTGAGGCAATGAATAATTGACGAGTATTGAACCACTGAATCAAGAGTCCCGAAACGGGAACCAATATCCCCAATGTCAATAGGTAACCCGTTGTTAGCCATTGCACGGTTGAAGGACTGACATTGAATTCTTGAATTAGATCTCCCAGCGCCATGTTTAATGCCGTCTCGCTGAATAACCCGATGAACCCTGCAATTAAAAATGCAATTAATATAGGGGTCGTCCTAATGACTGGGTTTTGTTGCTGTGTTGCATCTGCTGACATAAAATAATTCCTCCAATTACTAACTGTTCGACCTAAGCTTAAGATAATTTTTCCGCATGACTTATTTATTTATCAGCAATAATGGTATCTGTTCCGCAATGGCTTGAAGAGGTTCCCCGTTTTTCGCCGTTAAGGATAAAAGGATACCCCCTTCAATCAAAGCATTAATTACGATACTCAATTCTTTTGCCCGTTTCTCACTGAAGTCCGCTTCGAGTAATTTCTTCACATAAATGGATTGCCAATCTTCCATCGCTTCTTGACAGGCCATTCTTATCTGCTCACTCGTCGTATATGTTTCCGCTGCAATCGTCCCGATTGGCAGTCCTAATAGATTTTCACTATGACCAAAAACCTCGGATAAATGAAAAATATGAGACTGAATGGCTTTAATAGGGTCTTCAATTTCATCAAACCCCCGTTTAATTTCATCTATCACGAATTCCTTTGTATGAATAATCGCCTCAATCGCCAATTCTTCTTTACCTTTCGGAAAATAATGATACAGCGAACCTTTTGGGATACCACTTTCCTCAATAATGTCCTTAAGCCCCACACCGTAATATCCACGTATACGAAAAAGTCTGGAAGCAGTTTCAATAAGAATGTCTTTCGAGTTTCGTTTCTCTGCCATAGCTGGATCACTCCTTGAAATTATATCAACCGGTCTATTAGAGACTATACTTGTATCTCATTGTTTTGTCAAAGATGATACTTATGTATGCGTGGAATATCGATTAAAACTCATTGGAAACAAAACAAAAAAGAACACCTCATAATGGTGTTCCCTGCAAGTTTAAAAAATCGAGAAAATCAATACCTTCTTTAAATAACCCGGAATTTTTTAAAACGCTTCCATTATTAATCAAACACATCGGCCTGCCTCAATATCTTCAAGGATTTTTGTCATGATTTTTGAAATCAAGAATAGCAATTACAAACATGCCAAAGCTTAGCATCAGGGAAATAACTTCGAAAGTACCCATTCATACATCGCCTCCTTATATCCAGCTTTTCCTGATCAGAGATTGTCCTATACAAGAAAAAGATGAAGCAGCGGCTTTTAAACAAAAATAAGCAAACCCAATCAGGGTCTGCCCTTGTACTCCATTCGAATTTCTTTTCAAAAGACCGATCGCTGTTAATAACCAAGTTTTTTTTCTACAACGTTCATTAGGGGTTTACCATCAGAAAAAAGCTTTAAATTTCTAAGGAATAATTCCATCACACGATCTAGGTGCTTGGAAGAGTTGTAAGCATTATGTGGGGATACCATGACGTTTTCCAGCTGCCAAAATGGGTGGTCCTTAGGTAAAGGTTCTACTTCAAACACATCCAGAGCCGCTCCTGCTATGTGCCCATTGCTCAAGGAATGAATTAAATCTTCATCGACAATCGTATTACCTCGGCCGACATTAATTACATAACTGCCTTTTTTCATTTTATTTAAGCGTTCTTTATTGAAAAAGTATGAAGTATCTTTTGTAAACGGAAGGGCCAAGACGACAAAGTCGGACATGGAAAGGACCTCATCCACTTGATCCATTCCCATTATCAAATCAGCAGGTTCATATTCGGTGTTCCTCTTGGTGGGATTCCGGCGGCACCCAATAACGGTCATACCCAGCGCTTTACATCTCTTGGCTATCTCATGGCCAATATCACCATACCCTATTATCCCCACTGTTGCATTTTGAAGATCTTTCACTGGAATTTCAACCCACGTTTTGTTTATTTGATTTCTGATCATTGTCGGTACGCCTCTTGCTAACGAAGATAGCATCGCAATTGTATGCTCGGCTATCGGGACAGATGTGCAGCCTTTGACATTGGTGATGATGACATCGCTGTTTTTTATATCTTCATTCAGCATGGCCTCCACTCCAGCACTGTCTGAATGGACCCATTTAATCTTTGGAGCTTTTTTTATAATGTTAAGATTATCATGAAGCCCCAGCGTATATAGGACATCAAACTTTGTTAAATCAACCGTTGGCTGTGGTTCGGGTTCGCCGAATTCCCATGGCTCGACAACAACTTCCGAACAAATCTCCTTAAACTGATTGATGTATTTTTCCGGTATATCGACCCTGATATAAAGTGAAGGTGCTGCTTTCTTAGAAGCGGACATTATAAAACCTCCTCAAGAACATACGATTCCTTTTTCCCTCTTTTACGGGAAGGCAATCCGTTGGGATTATACCATGCCGTGCTTCACTTCAAGAAATCTGGTTGCTCTTTTCTAATCCTTTCCCACAGAGGCTGGAAACTCAGCCATCCCTCATATTCCGTTCCCGTTTGTTCTGCAGTCAATTTGGCATACTCTTCTTCTATAAAAATCGGCTTACCTACAGATTCAGCCATTATCTGTGCTTGGCATGAACGTTCCATCGTTATGAACCACCAAGCAGCTGAATCTACAGATTGGCCGACCGTTAACAATCCATGATTGCGGAGGATGACAGCTTTGTATTGACCTAAAGCCTTCGCAATGCGCCTACCTTCTTCGGATGCATAAACGACACCAGTAAAATCATCAAATAATGCATGATCATTGTAAAATTGGCAGGCATCTTGCGTAATCGGATCTAACAGTCTCCCTAAGGAAGACCATGTTTTTCCATAGACCGAATGAGCATGTGCCGCTGCAATCGCATCCGGCCGTGCTTTATGAATTTCAGAATGAATGGCAAAGGCAGCACCATTAATAGAATGTTCACCCTCTACAATATCACCTTTATGATTAACCAATATAAGATCCGAAACGGAAATTTGACTAAAATGCATCCCAAACGGATTGACCCAGAAATGGTCTGTATATTTAGGATCACGGACCGTAATATGGCCTGCTATCCCTTCATCGAAACCAAACTTTGAAAAAAGGCGGAATGAAGCTGCCAAGCGTTCCTTCCTGTGAATGCGTTCTTCTTCCAATGAATTGAATGTTGCCGGTTGCAGGGAAATTGTCTTTGTCATATTTCGTTCCTCCTCGAATCTTTTTCCGTTTTTTTGCTGAAACATCAATTAGCCATGGTATCCATGTCAGCTTTGCCCTTTATATCTTGCTTTACTTCACTTTCATTTATATGATCATTATTGGAACTTAGGAGAGTGATCGTAGTAATGACGACAAAACTAGTAGCGAGCCCGTACAGAATTGGTTGAGTGGAGGAAGGTCCATTAATCACCAATCCGACAATGATAACGATCATGCTGGCGAGAATCGAGTAAAATGCCGCTGTAGCCGTGACCCTTTTCCAAAAGAAACCAAGGATGATCGGAAAGAACACAGCTCCGGACAAAATTGCGTAAGCTACATCCAATGCAACTAAAATATCTTGAATCCAAATCGAAACGATTATGGTCAATACACCAATCGTTAAAGTTGTAATTCGGGATGTTTTTAAAAATTGTCGTTCACTCATTTTTGGACCAATATATTTTTTAATGATGTCATTAACAACTAAAGTGGACGAAGCAAGCAAAGTACCTGAAGCAGTGGACATTAGGGCTGATACCACACTTGCAATGACAACCCCCAATAGACCAGCAGGTAAAGTTACCATCGCTATACTGGTAAATGCATTTTGGGGATCGCCTAAATCAGGAAGGATAATAAAAGCGCACATTCCAATGATACTGATTGCAATCGCATAAAAAACACTATATAACCCCGCTCCAATCGTTCCGCCACGAGAAACAGCTTTGGTTCGTGCGGTGAATAAACGCTGCCAAATATCTTGGCCAACAACTACCCCGAGGGTAAATAATAGGAAATATTGAAAAATCGTCTCTCCGCCAATATTTCCTAACTCAAAATGTGATGCCGGGAGATTTCCTTTAAGCGAGCCCCACCCTCCTGCCTTAGAGATGCTCATCGGAAGCATGATAAAGAAAATACCGATCGTCATGATGACGAATTGCACGACATCAGTCATGGTGACTGACCACATACCTCCTAATATTGTATAAAATAAAACGATCCCGCCCCCGACTATCATGGAAACCGTTAAATTCCAGCCAGCCAAAACATGTAAAATTGTCCCCATCCCGATCACTTGCGTTACAGTCAGCATGAATGTATAGATAACAGAGACAAGGGCACTGATCAATCTTGTTTGAGAGTTGTAGCGCTTCTCAAGCATTTCACTGATCGTCAATACTTTTAAATTAAATATCTTATTTGTTAAAAACAGCCCGATAGCGATAATGCCGAGCCCGATCATCACCACTAGCCAAATACCGGATATCCCAAACTGATAACCTAACTTTGCTGTTCCTAGAGTGGAAGCCCCCCCTAATATAACAGCAGCTAAACAGGATAAATACATAAAATGACCAAGATTGCGTCCTGCCACAATGAAATCATCTGCTGTTTTTGCCCGTTTGGATCCGATTACTCCCACAATGATTAAAACAGAAAAATATAGAATCATGATCGATATATCCAAAATATGCATGTATACATCTCCTTTTGGGCTTGTATTGTTCTTATCGCTTTGTAAAGAGGGAAGAAAGGACTTTACCGCTTCCTTCCTTCTCTACAGTTAAATGAGGAAACTAATTATTAAACTGCGTTTCCAAATCTCCTACTCTCTCTGTCTTCTCCATTTTCCCTTTTTTTGCGAGTGCGATGAGTGTGATGAATTCATAGACAATATTAGCGGCAGCGGCAGCCGTTATTTGTCCGTGATCGTATGATGGTAAAACCTCCACAAGATCGAATCCAACAAAATCTATATTCGTCAATCCTCTCACCAAGGCTAAAGCATCATCAATGCTGGCACCGGAAACTTCTGGAGTCCCCGTACCCGGAGCATAAACCGGATCTAAAAAATCAATGTCGAAAGATAAAAACACCGGACCATTCGCAACACGCTCATGAATGACCCTTAACATCTTTTCGACCCCGATACGCTTATAATCGTTTGTCGTGTAAACTCCCAAACCTAAATCCCGGGCATCCTGAAGATCTTCGGGTCCGTACAGACCGCCCCTCATACCAATTTGAAGAGATCGCGATACATCGATGAGCCCCTCTTCTATTGCGCGGCGAAAAACGGTTCCGTGATTATACTTTTGATCAAAATAACTATCCCAAGTGTCAGAGTGAGCATCGAACTGAAGCAGGGCAACGGGTCCATGTTTTTTTACGATTGCACGTAACTCCCCTAGTGTAATGGAATGATCGCCTCCCAATGAAATCGGAATTATCCCTTTTTCAATGACGGGAGTAAGCTCTTCTTCGATCTTTTTATATGTTTCCGAAATATACCCCGGGATGATCGGAACATCGCCATAATCAATTCCTGATATATAGTCAAAAATATTAATATCTTGTTCTGGATTATAAGGACGTAAAAGGATTGAAAAATCTCGAATGGCTTCTGGACCGAATCTCGCACCCGTCCTAAATGATTGCCCGGAATCAAATGGAATTCCCGTAATGACAAAATCCATATTTTCATCTATCTGTTCAACAAATGGGAGCCGCATAAACGTACGCACTCCACAAAAACGGGGTGATTTGAATGAGTCTTTCGGTTGATACTTCTTCATGTAACATCCTCCTAAATTCTAATTCTACTATTAATTTTTTCACTCCATTGCAATTGCAGATGTCATACAAACTTCCATCTTTTCTAATAGAATGGATATTCATAACACCCTTGTTTGGAAATTCTCTTCTTACCTTTTACATAAGCAAGATTCAGGCCAACTATTTCGCTGCGGTATATAAGGCTTTTCATTATTTTGTTTCATCAAATGATTAAAAACTTAATCATTTTCTTATTTCCTGATTTAAATTTTGATTATTTAGACTTTTTGATTTATATTTTAATTAAGCAGCATCCCAAAACCCAAAGGAGCGTAACGTATGTACGATGATATGCTGGAGGAAGAACTAAATAAAATTATTGAAACATCGAATAATAATATTCTCATTACCGATCAAGATGGAATCATTTTATATTCCAACCCAAAGCTTTGGGAGATTTATGGTATGAAAAGTGACTCTTATATCGGTACCTCCGTCTATCAATTAGAAAGCGAGGGCCTTCTTGCACCTTCCATCAATGCGATTGTTTTAAAGGAAAAGAAAGCGAAACGCATAATGCAAGAAACAAAAACGGGTCATGTTGTCATGTCTACTGGCTATCCCATTTTTAATAAGGAAGGACACCTCGTTAGGGTAATAAGCTATGGTCAGGATCAAACCGAGATCCTGCAATTGCAGGATCAATTTGAACAATTACAACGAAAAGTTAAAGGCTATCAAACGGAAGTTGAGGATTTAAGAGAAAAAGAACTGGATAACCATTATCTGATTGCCAGAAGTAATGAAACGAAGCATATTTTAAAAACGATCCATAATGTTTCAAAAACCGATGCCACGATTCTCTTATTAGGACCTTCCGGCGTAGGGAAAAGCACTTTTGCCCGTGCTGTTCATGACCAAAGCAACCGAAAGAAAGAACCCTTTATCGAAGCGAATTGCAGCACCATACCTGAAAGTTTGTTTGAATCAGAAATATTCGGCTATGAGCCGGGATCATTTACAGGGGCAAATAAGCAAGGGAGGCAAGGCCTGATCGAGCAGGCTGACAGCGGTACTCTTTTCTTGGATGAAATTGGGGAACTCCCACTTGCCATGCAAGCTAAATTACTGAATGTACTACAGGAGAAAAAGATAAAGCGCATCGGTGGAAAAAAAGAAAACCATATTAACTTCCGCCTAGTTGCAGCGACTAATCAAGATTTGAAGGAGATGGTAAGTCAAGGTAAGTTTAGATTAGACTTATTTTATCGTTTGAATGTGATTCCCATCCAAATTCCGGCATTGCATGAACGTAAAGAAGATATCCCTCTCCTAATTCAGCATTACTTAGAAAAAACTAATGATAAATACCAGAAATACAAAAAAATCCATCCAACGACATATGAAGTTTTAACCCATTACCATTGGCCCGGAAATATACGGGAATTAGAAAACTTAATTGAACGGTTAATCCTGACCATCGAAGAGCCAATTATATTTCCCGAACACCTTCCGCAATCCATCACAGGGCAAATTGAACAGCCTGAAGACTCCAACTTCCTTGCAATCGAACAGGATTGTGAAGAGAATTTCGATTTAAAAAAGGCACTGGAAAAGGTTGAAAGGCAACTAATTGCAAAAGCATGGAAAAAATGTAAAACCACATACGAAATGGCAGAACATTTAGGCATCAGCCAGCCAACAGTCATCTATAAATTAAAGAAATACAAACAGTATTTGTAATTCATCTAGACTGATATCCCCTGTAATCCATGAATGGTCCTTAGCCTTTAGCCATAGATGCTGTTCAAGCTAAGGGCGCTGTTTGTCCAATGAAATAAGCCCTGAATTAATCCATCGAAAAAAAAATCCACATTCAAATTGGATTCAGAAATATCATTTACGTTTCCATATTATTAAGGTTAAAGCTTACATCAATTTAACGAATGATGTCAGTGAAGCTCCTGCAACACCTGTTAGCGACCATTCACAGGAACGGTAAACACAGTGTTGGCTCCATTCACTGTAAATGACCTTGAATTTTGGTTACTTATAAGCGGAAACCGGTCGCCTCCACTATTCCTGTTGGACCGGTTTCACCTGTTATTCCTATCGATCCTGTTGCTCCGGTTGTTTCCCTGCTTTAAAGACTCAATAATTCATACTGTGAAAAATCCTCCTAGTATGTTTTCCCCACAAATGTGGTTTATTCACATCTTAGTCTGCATGTAAAAAAGCTCCCATAAAAGGAAGCCATCCATTTACTAACATAATAATCTTGCCAAACATTTTTATACATTCAAGCTTTTTTCCAATTTGGAACCGCAAGATTCGCGGATGATCAACTCATCTTCCAGAACGAATTTTTTCTTTTCAATGGTTCCGCCTTTCATTAAGGTCAGCAATAAGTTCGTTGCCTTTTTCCCTATTTCGTACTTAGGCTGGTCAATGGTCGTCATATGCGGATTAAAAATCGATGCTATTTTCAAATTATCAAAACCTACGACAGCAATATCCTCGGGAACGCTCAACCCATGATCCTGGATTGCCTTTACAGCTCCCAGCGCCATTTCATCATTAAATACAAACACTGCTTCAGGCTTGTTTTCAAGCGATAATAATTTCACCATCTGGTCATAACCTGAGTCAATGCCATAATCCCCTTCCTGGATGTATTCCGGGTTTACTTTCAAGTGATGCTTCTTCATTGCCTGCTGGAACCCCCCTAGGCGATCCCGGCTAAGAATGATGTTCATAGGCGCTGTTATATGGGCAATCCGTCTATAACCAAGCTTGATTAAATGTTCCGTTATTTTTCTGGCACTGCTTACATTGTCGATCGAAACAGTTGGAATGTCCAGTCCGTCCACGTATTCACATGCCAATACAATCGGAAATTGATTTGATAGTTTTTCCAGGCTTTCCCTATTCATTCTAGCAGTAAGGAGTAACGCTCCATCTGCCTGCTTTTTGTAAAGCAAATCGATATATTCCTTTTCCCGTTCAATATCGTTCTCCGTATCTCCCAATATAACCTGATAGCCATTTTCTACAGCTGTATGCTCAATGCCCCGAAGCACTTCGGAAAAAAAGGGCCTTGTGATATCCGGAACGACGACCAGAATGATCTTTGTCTCTTTAGTCCTGAACTGACTGGCAATCATGTGAGGCTTGTAATTCATCTCTTCAATCACCTGCAGCACCTTTTGTTTAGTTTCCTCGCTGACTAAATCCGGCTGTCTGAGCACTCTTGAAACGGTTGCAGGAGATACGTTGGCCAATTTCGCCACATCGCTCATTTTCATACTATTATCTCCACCTGCCTATTTCTTTTGTCATTTTCATTAAGTCCATTATAAAGTAATTTAGACTTCATGTTAAAACATCGAATTCCCTAGGCAATGTTTCTTTCAAAACATTCATGGATTTTTTCACGCCCGTTAGTGGTTCCATTGTCAAATCTTCCATTTCGAGAACGATGGGCCCTTCATAACCAATCATTTTAACGATAGTAAAAAACTCCTTCCACCAGCCACTGTCGTGCCCATACCCGAGTGCAACATAATTCCATGATCTACCTGCATATTGGTTCATCGGTTTCACATCAATCAATCCCTGGACATCATATATCCCTCTTTCCAAGCGGACATCCTTTGCATGAATATGATAAACAGCGCTTCCTAAATTCCTTAATGCTGCGATGGGGTCACCGCCCATCCAAAATAAATGACTCGGATCAAAATTCATTCCGACCGTATTACCAACTTCATGCCTCAATTAAAAGAGTGTTTCAGGATTGTAAACTAAATTGCAGCCTAGATTTTCGATGGCTACCTTTCTAACCCCGTTTTGTTTTGCCGTTGTCACAGCTTTTTCCCAATAAGGGAATGCCACTTCATTCCACTGCCAATCAAGCATCTCAAAGTGTGAGGGCAAAATGGGATGTGTCAGCCAATTTGGCGTCCTGTCACTTGGTCCGCCGCCAGGACACCCCGACATCATGACAACCGTTTCAACACCTAAAAGCCCAGCTAGCTGAAAGGTCTTATTAACAACGGCTTTATGCATGGCTCCTTCATCTGATGGATCAAGCTGATTGCCAGAACAATTCAACGCTGCAATGCTAATCCCCCTTACTTTCAATTCATTTAAAAATTGCTTTCGTTTTGCCGCATTGCCAAGAAGTCCATCGAGATCGAGATGTGGAGCCTTCGACCAATTCCCGCATCCTAGCTCCAGTGTCTCTATTCCCTGATCCACACACGAATCCAGCATCTCTTCAAATGGCATGTAACCTAAAATATCAGTAACTAAACCAACCTTCATAAGTGCTCCTCCTCTATTAAACTAGCATCGCTTTCACATCGCTTAGTTCAATTTCAAATTATGTTTTATTGCTTTCCTTTCAAGGTGACTCCATACAATCATAAATAATAAAGCGGTTAAACCTAATGACCCCGCGAAATAAAATCCTGAAGAAATACCTAAATGAAAGATCAATATTCCTGCAATGAAAGGTCCAGCGAACATACCAATCGCGTAGATTGCTTGATACGCCCCCATGGCCGTTGCCCTTTTTTCAAGGGAAATCGCCTCTACCGCCATTCCTAAAAACAAGGGAAAAAGAGTGCCTAATGAGAATCCATTCAATCCTTGAATCAGAAAAAGCAGCTCTTTTGTTTCTGCTAATGGCGTACATGCTGTAAAAATGGCCGTTAGAGCAAAAGCTAGTTTCAGTAACTTCCATTGTCCGAATAATGGTACGAATAACTTCCCGCTAAGCATGGTGGCAATAGCATGAGGAATCATGAATGAAAAGATGACCATGCTGATCTCATCAGTCTGGAGACCAAGCTTTAAAGCAAATGTCGGGGTGAACCCGAACATTGTCGAGAAGATGATGCCATGTGCGAGAATGGATAGAAATGATACTTTTAAAAGCCCTGGTTCAAGCATGACTGATAACAGTTCTTTCAATTGAATGGGCTCTTTCTGAAAATCCTCGTTTGATTCGTAAATAAAAAGCGAAAGGACGATACCAACGAAACCGATGATCCCGCCTCCCCAAAAAGGTGCGTGCCATCCCCATTGATCGACAATGTACCCGCTGACCACCATTCCAAGCAGCTGTGCCAGAACCACAGCTAACGAGATACTTCCCATCGCTCGGTGAAGATCACGTTCTGAAAAATAGCTGGAAAATAAAATGGTGAAGGCTACCCAGGTGGCGGCGGCAATTCCAGCTAACGAGCGGGCCAAAAGGATCCAGCCTAAACTATCGGCCCATGCAAATGTCACGGAGCTCAATGTACTTACGACCATTCCAAATATAATAAAAGGTTTTCTTACTTTTATTAGGTCGGATAGGATTCCGAACGGAAGCCTGAAGAGAAATTGCATTAGCCCATAACTGCCTAATACCATGCCGATATATGTATAATCCCCTCCAATCGTCTCAAGGTAAGGAGACAAAATGGGAATATAAATGAAATTAGAAAACCAAAAAATAAATGAGAGCACTAAAAATAAAAGTCTATTACGTGCGTTATGTAACAAAGTCATTGCAACACTTCCCCTAACCAGCGAACTATCTTTCAGCAATGGCATCTCATGAAAAAAAGTGAATGTACAAAAAGGTGCCCGCAGCGTAATCGGGAACACCTTTTCATTCTTAAGCCTTTCCACTTGTATTGAACTCTGCCATTTTTCTCTTCACGACGGAGATGATAGCTTCTTTCGCTGGTGTGATAATGGCGCGTGGCTCATATACTGTTCCTTCAACGGCCAATACTTCCCGAATGATTTTTGCCCACACTTGTATGCTTTCGGTATTGACATTTATTTTAGCGTGTCCAAGTTCAATTGTTTTTTTGATTTGGTGCAGCGGTATACCTGAGCCTCCATGTAAGACGAGAGGCACATTCGTCATGTTCGAAATTAATTCCATTTCCTCAAAACCGAGTTTAGGTTCTCCTTGATATGGGCCATGAACGGAACCCAAAGCAGCCGCTAGTGCATCAATTTCTGTTTCTTTTACAATCCTCGTGCAATCATGGGGATCTGCATATTGAATACCGCCGACAAGGCCATCTTCCGTCCCACCGACTGTCCCCACTTCCGCCTCAACGGAAACGCCAATCTTTTGGGCATAGTCGACAACCCTTTTGGTGATTTCAATATTTACATCTATTGGATGATGGGAACCATCGATCATGACTGATGTAAAACCCGCATCTATCGCTTTCTTGCAGCGTTCCACATCCATTCCATGATCAAGATGAAGGGCAACCGGAACCGTAATGTCCATTTCTTCCATAAGGCTTTTTACCATAGCAGCAATCGTTTTAAATCCGCCAAGATAATCAACAAGCCTGTCCGATGCCGCAAGTATGATCGGCGCTCGTTCCTCATTGGCAGCCTGTAAAAAAGACTGGGCGAATTCCAGACCATTAATATTATATTGACCCACAGCATACCTTTCTGCTTTTGCTTTTAAAAGCATCTCACTCATTGCTACTAAAGGCATTATTCCATCACCCCCTTATTCCCGAGTTTATTTAGATCCACTCATACATTCTGTAGTGCAAAGTACTTCGAAATAACTTGAATTGTCGTCTCTTTTGCGGTCTTAATGGCTTCTTCAGCATCTAGTTCATAATATTCTGGACGGAACAATTCCACAGAGGCGACGTCAGAATAACCAATTCCCTTCAAGATGGATAATATGCTATCTAAATCTATGGAACCATGTCCAGGCCATACTCGGTCTTCATCCGTCAAAAAACCAATCGGAAAATCCTCTGTATCATCAATGTGTAAAATGAAGATTTTCTCCCCATCCGCTTTCTTCAAGTCTTCCAAACTGGAACCCATAGCATGGAAGTGAAAACAGTCCAGCACCAAACCAACATTATCACGGTTGACTGTTTCAACGATATCGTATGCCTGACCGAATGTATTCACAGTACATTGCGGATGCCCGACAAATTCCACTGCAATTTTAACGCCAAATGGTTCAGCAATCTCGGAAAGCTCAGCCAATACTTTCACACAGCTGTTTTTAATATCTTCTTTCAATATTTTTGCTTCCGTTACAAGCGGAACCGCCACCACATATTTCACACCCAATTTCTCCGCCATGATCATCATATTCTTAAATTCGGCTATTATCGCCTTATGGCCGTCTTCATCGCGGTTATTAAAGAATACGAGCGCGTTGAAGGCAAGTGGCTTAATATGATTTGCATTAAAAAATCCGGCCAGTTCTTCAATTGTGTGCTCTTCCAAATACTCAGGCAATTTATCCATGGTACGGATTTCGATATAATCGTAACCGTGTTTTTCACAGTGTTTGAGATCTTTGACCAAGTTGGAATTTTCAAGTGTGGTCGCTTGGTTGAAACAAAGTTTCATTCTGTCAGCCTCCAATTCTTTCTGCTAAACCCAATCCGTCTCTCATTTTTTGAAGCATAAGCTTACTTGACCAGTCTGCTTTGTCGATCCAAGCAAATACTGCATTTGTCGCGATGCCGTCAAAATTCATTTCTTTCAGTTTTTTGAAGATCGTATCAAAGTCAACTTCGGCTTCGCCGATGTTCAAATGCTGATGGACGGTTGCCTCGACACCTGGAGGATTGACGATATAACGGAGTCCGTTGGACGCTTTATGATTGAATGTATCAGCAAACAAGACATGTTGCAGGCGATCCCCGGCAGAATCGAACATAGGGGCAATATCGCCTTTGCCATCATCATAGAAAAATGTATGTGCTGTTGAATATACTAGGTTGATCCACGGACGATCAAGGGCACGGATCATATCCATAGCTCCCTCATGCGTTTCGATGAAATCGAATGGGTGTGCCTGCAAATTAAGTTTAACGCCTTCCCTTTCAAATACCGGAAGGAGTTCATCCATTGATTTAATGAATTTCTCTTCACAGATAACTTCATTGAATTTAGATCCGTTAAATTCACTATTCATCAAGTTAACATCCAATTCCACTGCCACTTCAATGGCGCGTTTCCAATTACGGACTGCGGCCTGGCGCCGGTCCTCATCAGGACCGGCCCAGTAGTAAAGCGGAAGCAAGGATGATATCTTCACACCTGCGTCACTGCACCAGCGTTTCAAATTTTTAATCTGTTCCTTATCCACTTTAGGATATTTATAGAATGGACAAAAATCTTCCCTCGGTGACAGTTCGATATATTCATAGCCTAGTTCCGCTGTTTTATCGACCATTTCTTTTAATGATAAATTGGCATACATCGTAGGATCCAAAGCTAGTTTCATTGGTCTTTCCCCCTATAATTTTTTTTGTTCATTGCATAATTACGTTCACTGAACAGTAATTTTTCCCGTATAAAAAACTGGCTTCTCTTCAAGGTCAACGGATTCTTTCTGTCCGGACTCCTGTGCTTTTACACAAGCATCAGCTGTTACAGCAGCAATGTATCCATCCCATGAAGTCGGACCATTCGGCTGACCTGTCTTTATAATAGAATCTATGAAATCCTGTAATTCTATGTCATATGCATCCCTAAAACGGTCCTTCCAATCTACCAAGATATCCGTGCTCCGTTTAGCGCCTTTCCTTGTCACGATGCTCGCTGGTTCAGGGAGATATGCAACACCGTCCTCACCAATGACTTCACATTGGATATCATATCCATATTTACAATTCACGAATACTTCAGCTTGGATGACAATTCCACTCTTCGTTTCCATTATGATAAGTTGGGGATCTTTTAAGTTAGCATGCGCGCGGCTTGCTTTCTTCGGGTAAATGACTTGAACTGATTTGTAATCATCGCTGATTAACCAATGTAATACATCAATCTCATGAATCAATGTATCAACGACCGCCATTTGCGTCGTATATTTTTCGTCCACTTCTGGATTTCGGTGTACACAGCGGACCATAAGCGGCTCGCCAATTTCATTTCTATCAATGGCTTCTTTCAGTTGTACGTAACCGCTATCATAACGTCGCATAAAACCAACCTGCACCAAACGCTTCCCGTGTTTCATTTCCGCTTCTGCAATTCTCCTGCAGCCTTCCGCCGTTGTCGCCAGTGGCTTTTCACAGAACACATATTTGCCAGCCTCAATCGCATTCAATACATTTTGCTCATGGGCAGGCCCCCAACTCGTAACAAGCACTGCATCGACATTTTCCGAGTTTACCAGTGATTTGTCATCCGGATATACAAGTGCCTCAAGTCCATATTGTTTTACGACCTGCCTTGCCGCCTCTTCATTCACATCGGTTACAGCCACAATTTTCCCTCCGGATAATTTGTCTGTGATTCTTTTAATATGCTCCCGGCCGATGGCACCCGTTCCTATTACACCAAAATTTAATGTCATGATCATATTCCTCCTTTTATGCATATCTGGTTCATTACTCTATAACTCTTAAATTATTTTTGTCATTTCCTTTGCAGGTTCTTTTCCATGATTGCGGAAGTTCTGTTCAAGCTGTTCAAGTGTAAGTCCTCTCGTTTCAGGTAAACATTTTTTCACAAAGGTGATAGCCATGATGCCAAAAGCGAAAAAGATATAAAATGTGGTAGACAATCCGACTTTATCTAGTAAAACCGGGAATGTTAAGCCGATTAGAAAGTTCACGACCCAAAGGAAAAATACGGTGACACCCATACCGAGCCCACGAACTTGAAGCGGGAAGATCTCTGAAAGCATCAACCAGGTAACCGGTGAAATGGCCCCCTGCTGAAAGGCAAGGAAAGTGACAGTCAAGGTCAAAATGATATAGGGAAGTGCAGCCGTCCCTTCAAGAAGGGAAGATAAGACGCCAATCAATAGCAATGTGGTCGTAGTACCTATCAAACCGGTTAAGAGCATTGGACGGCGCCCGATTTTACCAAGCAGCCAAATACCTAAAAGTGTTGCCAAAACGGAAATGATACCGTTTGCAATATTCCCGATCAAAGCAGCTTTTGTCTCAAACCCTGCATCTTTTAAAATTTGGGTGCCATAGTACATGATGGAATTAACGCCCGTTATTTGCTGAACGATGGCAATCCCGATTCCAAGAAAGACGATTCTCCGTATCCATGGGACGGTCAAATCCTTATATGTCGCTTTTTTAACATGGTTTTCCTCATCGAATGTCGCTTTGATTCCCTGAAATTCCGATTCTGCCTCATCCATTTTACGTATTCTTTTCAAAACCTTCAGAGCCTCTTCACTTTTGTTCTTGGACACAAGCCACCTTGGACTTTCAGGCAACCTGATCATGCCAAAGAAAAGAAGTATGGCTGGAAGTGAGGCTATTGCCAGCATGTAACGCCAAACATGTGAACTGTCACCCATCGTTGTCCCAAGAATGGCATTGAAGATGAATGCAAGCAGCTGTCCGCTAACAATCATTAATTCATTTTGGGTGACGATCCGGCCGCGTCGTTCAGCTGGAGACATTTCCGCCAAATAAGTAGGAACGGTTACTGACGCACCGCCTACCGCAATGCCGAGTAGAAAACGGCAGGCAATCATGACCGTAACACTCGGTGCAAACGTACATCCAACAGTTGAAAAGAAAAAAAGTACCGAAAGAAAAAGAATGTTTTTTCGGCGGCCCGCATAATCCGAAAGCCTGCCTCCCAGAAAAGCTCCAAGTGCCGCGCCTAAAAGAAGTGAACTGGCAACAAGTCCTTGCGTAAGTGAATTGAGGTTAAGTTGATCCGCTTCGGACATGAAGGGCAAGGCACCATTAATGACACCTGTATCATATCCGAACAAAAGACCGCCTAACGTCGAGATAATAATAATCTTGCGTAAGAATGCCATTTGATTTCCATCATTATTCAAATTAATCACTTCTTTCCCGTTTTTAATCTTGAACTAGGAGCAGCCTTTCATTTATATACTTGCGAGCGATTAATGCGTATTCCAATGGATGGGCAACGGACGGATCTTGTTCCGCCTCTACTACAATCCAGCCTTTATAATGATTTTCCAGTAATGTATGGTAAGCTTCTACAAAGTCAATGCAGCCGTCACCAGGCACCGTGAACATTCCGGCTAAAAAAGATTCTTGAAATGATTTTCCAACTTTTCTGCACTGCTCCAGCACGCTATGCCTCACATCCTTGAAATGAACGTGCCCAATGCGGTTGATATGCTTTTGCAGAAGGGACATGCAATCGTTATCCGATACATAAATATGTCCAGTATCATATAACAGTTGCACTTTCTTTTCGGTATTTTCCATAAGGCGGTCAATTTCACTCAGTGTCTGGACGCCCGTCCCCATGTGGTGGTGATACACCAGTTTTAAGTTGTAAAGTCCTGCAATATCCCCTAACCGATTCAGGCCCGTACACAATATTCCCCATTCTTCTTCAGTAAAGCGGGGCTTTTCCTTAAATACATCGTACCTTTCGCCTTGGATACTGTAAGTCTGTTCGGATACTACCGCTACATCTCCACCGACAGCCTGTAAATATTTGCAGTGTTCATGGAAATCCTGTTCTGCTTTGTCGATGCCATCACGGATGATGAAACTGCTGAACCACTGACCGGCTATTTTTAAGTTCCGAAGCTTCAGCTCTTTATTCAGGACCTCCGGTTCCGGGAAGAAACCTCCTACTTCGGTCCCCTGAAATCCCGCCACGACAATATCGCTTAAAAGGTGGGATAAGGTGTTTTCAGCTCCGATTTCCGGTATGTCATCATTACGCCAGCCAATTGGGGCAATCCCCCACGAAATCTCCTGCATTTTCCGACTTCCCCCTTTTAATATTGCTTGGCCATTTTTAATTTTTCTTGTCTCGCTTCATATGCCCTTTGTATACTTTTCCGTTCAGAGACCTCTGCCACGCCAACATTCCACCAGGAGTCATACCCATCCGTCATCGTTTTCGGCAGAACCTTCATTTCTATTAATGTAGATGCCGACTGTTTCTTTGCATCCTCCAATGCAGCTTTCAGCTCATCGACAGTATTGGCCCGATAAGTTTTGGCTCCATACCCTTCGGCTACTTTTGCGTAATCAATATTCATGATTTGGTTATCATGTGTTCTGAACTCACAGCAATATGTTCCGCTGCCATTCTCCATTTGCAGATTATTGATGCAGCCAAATCCAGAATTATCAAACAATAAAATGTTGATTTTATGATTATATTGAATGGCTGTAATCAATTCCGAATGGAGCATCAGAAAACTGCCATCCCCTACTATTGCATAGACTTCCCGGTCTGGATGGGCAAGCTTAGCTCCTAAAGTTCCTGCAATTTCGTACCCCATGCAGGAGAATCCATATTCAAGATGGTACGTATTTGGCACGCTTGAATGCCAGAGGCGCTGCAAGTCACCCGGAAGTGATCCGGCTGAACCGACCACCACACTTTCCTGATCGACCGTATCGTTTATTGCGATCATCGCAGTGGATTGTGCCAATTCAGTTTTTAATGCATCCGAGTATTCATTCAAGACTTGCTGTGAAAACTGGCTTTTGATTTCAGGCATGAAATTTTCACGGCTGAAAGTGACTTGACTTAAACGGGTCCGTTCGGAAAGCCACTCCTCCTTCCAATCTCCAAGCATCTCCCCATATTCGGTTTCATAGCCTACTAGTAACGCTTCAAGGTTCTCAAGCGCCACTTTTGCATCAGCGACGACCTGAAATCCATCTAATTTATAGGTTTGAAGGCGGCTGACGTTAATGTTCAAGAACTTTGTCCTTTCAAAATCAAATGCAGTTTTGGAAGACGTCGTAAAGTCCGTATAGCGGGTCCCGACACCAATTACGAGATCTGCCTGGCGGGCAGCCTTATTGGCAGCCATCGTACCGAGAATGCCGACACCGCCCAAATTCTTAGGAAAAGATGATTCCACCGTCGATTTACCTGCCTGTGTTTCCACAAGTGGAATGTTATGCTTTTCTGCCAGCTTCATCAAAATATCCCGAGCCCCGGAATATCTTGCTCCGCCACCGACGATGATGATCGGCTTCTTACTTGCTCTAATTCTCTCGGCAGCTCCTTGCAGTTCACGTTCTACCGGAACTTTCCGATCTAAATAATGGACGCGTTTTTCAAAAAAATGTTCATCGAAATCGAATGCTTCCCCTTCTACGTCCTGTGAGATGCATATCGTCGCTGGCCCGGCTTTCCCGGGATCGGTCATGACCTCGAAGGCCCGGATCAGACTGGACATGAGCTGCTCAGGGCGAGTGACGCGATCCCAATATCTTGATACTGCCAGAAAAGCGTCATTAGTTGTGATCGCCGTACTATGCTCATGCTCAAGTTGCTGAAGAACCGGATCCGGCTGACGTGTCGCAAATGTATCAGCAGGAAGTAAGAGGACAGGAATATTGTTAGCGAGTGCCGTCCCCGCTGCCGCTATCAAGTTTGCCGAGCCTGGCCCGGCAGATGTAGTGACGGCATAAATTTTCCTTCTTAGCATTTCCCGGCTGTAGGCGATTGCAGCGTGTGCCATCCCTTGCTCATTCTTTCCTTGAATCACTTTCAAGTGGCCAGCGTCCTGTTCGAGTGCCTGACCGATACCAACTACATTCCCATGGCCGAATACATTAAATATCCCTTCTACAAACGGAGACTCTTCACCATCAACATGAATGTACTGCTGATTTAAAAACTTGATCAAAGCCTGGGCTGTAGTCAACCTCACTGTTCCCATCTTCTGTTCACCCCTCTATGTAGATACATTCCTTACACGCGTTCGGCAATCAAATCCTCTATTTCTTCTGCAACAGGCATCGCCTCAGATGAACTGTGCTTGCTTACAACTATGGAAGCGGAAGCACTGCCAAACTTCAAAGCGCTTTCAATCCCTTTGCCGCAAACTAACGCATATAAGAAAGCGGAAGCATATGAATCCCCTGCGCCGAATGTTTTCAATACTTTCGTCTTATAGGACTTCGCTTTAAATACTTCTCCTGATTTGGCATAGGCATATGAACCCTCGACGCCGTGTTTGATGACGACCAGGTCTGCGGAATGTTCAAACAAGTAACGGACGGTCCTTTCATTTGTACCTTTTTCGGTATTTTCCATTACATCATATTCATCACGTGTGCCAATCAAAATGTCTGATTGCTCTGCGACTAACGAATAGTAAACGGAGGTTTCTTCAATGGAATTCCATGTATAGGGACGGTAATCCAATTCAAATATGACTTTTACATCATTTCTTTTCGCAAGGCTGACTGCTTTTAAAACCGCCTCACGTGATGGACTTTTTGCTAAAGCCGTTCCTGAAACCAATAGAATCTTTGATTTTTTGATATATTCTTCATGCACTTCCGAAGGTGCTAAATGAAGGTCGGCTACATCATCCCGATACATCAGGATACTGCATTCTTCAGGACTTTTAATTTCCGTGAAGGCCAGTCCCGTTTTATGCCCTTCTTGATCGATTACCATATTCGATGTATCAACACCTGCCCCACGCATATAACTCTCGATGAAACGGCCGTGCTGATCATCCGAAAGCTTACCGATGAATCCGACTTTCAAGCCTAATTTTGCACTTCCGATGGCAACATTGGCAGGTGAACCGCCCACGTATTTTGTGAATGTCATGGTCTCTTCCATCGGACGGTTATATTCATTGGCATTCAAGTCGATGCAGGCACGGCCAATGGCAATCAAGTCAAATTCCTTATCGATATTAAATGTATAGTTCATCCGGTTAACAGCTCCTTTCCTTTAACGATTCAGGATCCACTCGTGATCGGGATCATTGAAAAATTTCCATGTCCTTGTCGGACCGGCCATAACATTCAAATAATAGGATTCATAACCGTCAGGTACGCCTACCGGATGATAACCGGCCGGTACAAGTACGACATCGCCGTTTTCAACCGACATGGTCTCATCAATCGAACGGTCATCTGTATATACTCGCTGAAAAACGAATCCTTGAGGCGGGTTCATTTCATGATAATAGGACTCTTCCAATAACGACTCATTTGGTAAGTTATCCTGATCATGTTTATGCGGAGGATAGCTCGACCAGTTTCCGCTTTCTGTATATACTTCAACCACCAGAAGGCTATTCGCATACGGAGCTGAATCCGGTAATATATTATGCACCATCCGCTTATTGCTCAAAATGCCCCTATGTTCCACGTCAACATCCCCCGCTTTAATCCATTTAGTCGGAAGTTGCTTATCAGAAGGCGAATAACACAGCGCCACTCTGGCCTTGGTTATCGCTTCCAATTTGAAGCCTCTATCATTTGACACGTAAATGCTATCAGTCGGCACTTTATCAAATACACTATCGCGTGTGCCTAAATCATGGTATACATTTTCGCCAACAGCCACATTGATTTTTCCCGTAAGAGCGACAATGCAGCATTCCGTTTTATTCAACAATTCCGTATACTCAGCACAAGGAGCCAACTCCACTATTTTGAATTCAACAAATTCTAAAGGAGAATTTCCTTTCGTTACTGCTTGAACGACTGTAACACCTTCAGCGACCTCTTTTTTTACCGGTTTTTGAAGCAGTTTACTCATATGTACCTCCTTAGTTTTCAAAAAATCCGGCCCGTATCCAAACGGGCCATCTTGCAAGGCTTTTTCGTTTCACTTATTTCACGTAGCGTGCAGTCACCATTTTTTTACGTGTATAGAACTCCACACCGTCGGTTCCATTTGCATGAAGATCACCATAGAATGAATCTTTATATCCAGAGAATGGGAAGAATGCCATCGGTGCAGGAACACCCACGTTAATGCCCAACATCCCGGCATGTATCGTTTCACGGAATTGGCGTACATCAGCTGCACTGTCCGTATAAAGGCAAGCCCCGTTAGCCAGTGCTGAAGCATTGGCTATCTCAACGGCTTCCGTTAAATCTTTGGCACGGACAACGGAGAGCACTGGTGCAAAAATTTCATCTTGCCAGATTTTCATTTCCTGTGTCACATGATCAAAAATCGTAGCCCCTAGGTAATATCCATTACCGCTTGCTGCCTCATCTTTACGGCCATCGCGTACTAGGGTCGCGCCCTGAGCTATACCTGATTCGATGTAATCAATAGTCTTCTTCTTAGCTCCTTCCCGGATCACAGGTCCTAGAAAAACGCCGTCATCCAGACCATTCCCGATTGTAATGGCATCAGCTGCCTGTTTCAATTTTTCAACTAACTCGTCCGCTATACTTTCTTCTACGACAACAACCGCAGCGGCCATGCAACGCTCACCGGCCGACCCAAAAGCCGCACTTGTTATTTCCTTGGCCGTCATATCAAGATTGGCATCTTTCAAGACAATCGAGTGATTCTTCGCTCCCGCAAGAGCTTGGACGCGCTTCAAGTTAGCCGTGCCTGTTTTATACACATATTCTGCCACTGGCTGTGAACCGACGAAGGAGATAGCTTTCACATCTTCATGCTCCAGAAGACCATTAACCACGTCATGTGCTCCATTAACGATGTTCAGTACTCCTTTAGGAAGACCTGCTTCCTCAAACAGTTCCACAATGCGTGCTGCAAGCAAAGGTGTACGTTCAGATGGCTTTAACACAAATGTATTGCCACATGCGATTGCAAGCGGGAACATCCAGCAAGGAACCATCATTGGAAAGTTAAATGGGGTGATGCCGCCGATTACACCGATTGGGTAACGGTACATACCCGATTCAATGTTTGTCGCGATATCCGGAAGTTGCTTGCCCATCATCAGCGTAGGTGCCCCCGCCGCAAACTCGACACACTCGATGCCCCGCTGTACTTCACCCATCGATTCCGATAGGCTTTTACCATTTTCGATAGTGACCAGCTTAGCAAGTTCTTCCCAATTTTCCACAAGGAGCTGTTGATATTTGAACAATATTCGAGCCCGTTTCGGGACAGCGACCTGCGACCACTTTTTAAAAGCCTCATCCGCCACTTCAACCGCACGATTCACATCTTCCCTAGTTGAAAGTGGCACCTCGGCAATTGCCTCACCAGTTGCAGGGTTGAATACAATTTCCGTTTCCTTTGAAGTGGACTCAATCCACTTACCATTTATATAGTTTTTTAATTTTTTCACCTCATGTGTTACTGAAGACATGTTTTTTCCTCCTTAAAATAAAGTATTTTGTTAGATCATCAAGCCAGTATAACCATCGCCGTCAATGAAATCGATTTCATTTGACTATGGAAGAAATCCTTCCATGTTTTTTTAGGATTTATCAATAAATTTTCTAGCTCAATCCTAATATTCAAGAATATATTCTGCGAATGAAATCGATTTCATTTATTATTAGGGTCTACCTTAAGAAAAAGTAAGGACCAAACCACTCCCCCTTAATTTATAGCCTGTACATAACCTTGATTCGGGATGAAATCGATTTCATTTACTTTATAAGGAAATACTACAATGAAAAATTTTCCCTGTAAACACTTTTTTTGTATTTTTTGAAATATTCTCTCTTCTTCACATTTCAAAACATTGATAAATATGGAAATGTGCTGAATTATTTAATAAAAAAACATCTTCAGCGGTTTTAAAAACTGACCAATACTATATTGATATCGATAGTGGTATTTTGATATATTAATATTCCTAAACTCAATTGACTTTATCATAGGAATTCCAGCTAACAATAATATCCCTAGTTTTTCATATATGTAAACTTTTCAGACTACCTTCCTGCTCCCCTTTTCTTTACATTTCCATGAATGTCTCCATTTCAATGAAAATAAATGATATTTTACTATATCAACAGACTTAGAATTACATAACCTATCCCGACATTTCATCAACAAAAAGAGGCACCCATAATGGGAGCCTGAATTTTAGTGAAGGTAAGCTATTATATGTGAATGTTAACCATTCCGTATCCTTATGCTAACAAGATGATTGAGAAATGCGATATTCCACCCAGTTATTTATTTGAACGAAATTTAAAACAGGCTAGTTTAAGGTCAGTTATTTCACTGCCTTTTTAATCGCCTTCACTTCATATAATGATCCTTCCGAACTGACGATATATTCAGGCTTTGGTTTCCCTAGGTTTGCTTTATGGCCTGCGATATGGGCTTCACTCTTTTCCCACTGCTTCCAATGCGCCTCAGACTCCCAATTTATCATAATGATGACCTCTTCATCCCCGCGTCGCACTTTTTTCACCATTACACTTAAATCGATGAATCCTTCCTGCTTTTCTATGATCCCTTCCCCGCTGAACCGATTTACTACTTGTTCTGCATTACCTTCCTTTACCACCATTTTTCTCATCTGAACGAACAATATGAACAACTCCAATCGATATACTTGTATTGAATCATTTTATTCGATAACGATTCTCATTGTCAATTAATGAGACTTTTACTTAAGTGCACTACTTAAAATTCTGATTACCAAAAACAAAATAAAAAAAGGATCAGTAAGTCTTGCATATCTTCCTGATCCTTTTTTTATTGTCACTCACCTTTTATCTTTAAGACTTTTGGGAACATAGTCATTCAGTTTGTTAAATAAAGAAGTAATGTAGGAGCTGAGTTCGAATCGATCCTCCTGAACAAATTCAACTAAAGACACTCCATTCTTTTTCATAACTTTTCCCCCTTTAAGTTTTTATCCCGGTGCATGAACTTTTCAGCAACTAATACCTGTGAATCCTGCCATTAGCGCACTTACACTCTTCTCTCCATCGTTTCTTTATTTGATTATATAAGAAAGCGCTTACAATGTAAAATATTATAATTCTATAGATTGCTATTTACTTAGTATGTTCCAGGTAAATGAAGTTTTTTCATCGGCATATTTATGGTTATCAGCTTTGCTGGCTATTCAGTATACATTCCATATCCTAACTACTTGTCTTGTTCACAAAGAATAAAATTTCAGGAAATGCCCTTCAATATTTCAGTTAAACGTAGGAACTCTTCCTTATCACGATTTCTTAATGAGTCATCGATTTCTTTTTCGATTTGTGCTTTCCGGTAATCACTAAGGGCCTTTTTTAAAACCATTTCAGCCATCTCTTCAGGTTCAAGCGATGTTCCTGGCAATTGCTTCTCCATACGAAACCAACTCCTTAACCTTTTTTCTATTATACTAAATAACTTGGAGATTATTATTATTTATTAAAATCTTATCCTTTCCTCTTTTTCATTTTTCATTTCCTTATCCACATGATTTCCACTTTGCCACTCTTCTATACACAAAATTTCTAAATATTCGGTTTTCTAATCAGTAACATATTTTCTTTTTATCCACTTAGTCATTTTACCCAGGAAGATCGGATCATTTATTTCCATTACTTTAGAATTAATTATATGCCATTACAGGTGAAGGGAGCTAAGTTATTTGCTTCATTTTTTCAGAAAAGTCAGAAATATATTGACCGGTATGGATAGGCCCTCTAAAATAATCTAAATAATCCAGTTTTTTACTTATATTCATTTACCATCATTTTTGTTCATTTCGGCTTTATTTATCGTTGAAAACAATTTTGATGAAAAACTTTGCATTAAAGGAGCATTTATCATGAAAAAAAGTCGAGTTCTTTTCGCAAGTTTAGCGGGTTCCGTTATTGAGTGGTACGATTTCTATTTATACGGAACAGCAACGGGCCTGGTTTTTACGACGCTATTCTTTCCCAATCATGATCCTGCGATTTCACTTCTTCTCGCCTTTGTCACATTCGGGGCTGGTTATGCAGCCCGTCCAATCGGCAGCATCCTGTTCGGGCATATGGGTGATCGCATCGGACGGAAGGCAGCACTCATGTTCACCCTTATTGGTATGGGAGGGAGTTCAATGCTAATCGGTGTTCTGCCCACTTATGCCCAGGTTGGGTTGGCCGCCCCCGCCATCTTGGTGGTGCTGAGGTTGATTCAAGGAATTTCCTTGGGAGGTGAATGGGGCGGAGCCATCCTATTGGCAACGGAATCTGCTCCTAAAGGTGTTCGTGGGTTATATGGATCCATTCCCCAACTAGGGGTCCCCATCGGCTTGGTTGCCGGCTCGTTCAGCCTAACCCTCATCAGCTCCTTGACAACCGATGCCCAATTTTTATCTTGGGGTTGGCGGATTCCATTCCTTTTAAGCGGTGTACTGATCGGGTTGGCAATTTGGGTAAGGAGTGGCATTGAAGAAACGCCGGAATTTAAAGCGCAGAAAGATAGCGGCGATCTTGCGAAAGTTCCCATTATTGAAACGTTGAAACACGATTGGAGAAGTGTGCTGCAAGTGATCGGACTAAAAATTGGGGACGGCTTCTTCAATGTATTCATCATGTCCTATGTTCTCGTCTTTACTACGCTGTATTTTGGTTATTCCCAAGATTCAGCTCTTACCGGTTTAACGATTGGCTGCGCTACAATGCTGATTACCATTCCTGTCATTGGTTACATTTCAGATTTCATTGATCGAAAAATCATCTATTTTGGGGGCCTGACTCTCCTTTTCGTCTTGGCCATCCCATATTTCACAATGATTGGGCGTGGGGTTGGCTGGTTCTACATGATGCAGGCAGTTGTACTCGGTGTCATCTGGGGAGCCATTTTTTCCACACAAGGGACATTATTCTCGGAGCTCTTTCCAGCCAAGGTCCGTTATACTGGATTATCCGTCGGTTATCAGGTCGCGGCAGCCATTGCAGGTTTCGGTCCGCTCATCTGGACCGCCATGGCAGAATCATATGGCCCATCCCCATTGGTATTTGGCGGATTCATGATGGCAGGTCTCGCTATTTCCCTGGCGCTTTGTATATTATCCCCGCATTTCAGCAGAAGAAATGAAAAGGATCAAACGCTCAAACCACATAAGCTGGATTTGAACTGATTCTAAAATCTCTTGCATGAGTAATAACAGAGGCTGCACGTCCTATCACTCGGACAAGCGGCCTCTGTTTTTTTACGATGCATATACCACCCTATACTTGTTTACTTCCTACAATCTCCAAAAGATCAGTGAGCGTCCGGATTTCATAGGTGGGCTTGATTCCCAGATCATTATCCTTTTGATGGGGATTGTACCAGCATGTATCCATTCCATAATTCAAGCCGCCCTGTATATCTGAAGTCAAGGAGTCACCCACTATCAACGCTTTCGATTTATCTGTGATCTTTAACTTGGAAAATGCATAATCAAAAATCCCTCTATCAGGCTTCTGAAATCCAGCCTCTTGGGAAACTATCAAGGTCTCAAAGGTGCTGCAAAGGGCTGACCCGCCGATCCTTGCTGTCTGCACTGCCGTGAAGCCATTTGTTATAATAGCAAGCCGGCATCCTCCAAGCTTCTCGCAAACTTCTATAGCCCCGGGCAGAAGATGTATTTCCTTTCCCAAATGTCCCAGGTACGCACGGCTGAACGCATCCGCATCCATATCAAGCCCATGCTTCAGGAACAACCGCTTGAACCTTTCCACTCCCAGAATGGTTAAATCTATATGCCCCTGTTCCAAATCCCTCCATAATACCTTACTGATTTCTTGGTAACATCGCGCATAATCCTCCGCCCCTGTTGGCAAACCGAACTCTAAAAAGGCTTCATGCAGCGCATTCTTTTCCGATATTCCAAAGTCTAGCAAAGTATCATCAACATCAAATAATATAATTTCGTATTTCATCGCTGCCCCCATAATCATTTTAGTCCAACTTAACACATTTCCTTTAATTACGTATCGAAAATATATACTGAAAGCTTGGAAAACTACAAAAAAGGATAGCTCAAAGGCTATCCTTTTGTATGGTTCTATATAGAGAGTCATGGAAGATAAGGCGCATGGGACGTTTTCAACATACCAAGCATCTTTGATCAAGAAATGATTATTCGTTTAACCGGCTCTTCTTCCTGAATCATTTGTTGATCTTTTCTTGTGAAAGCACTGACAGCCAGCATGACGATAGCGTTAAAGGTAATGGCGACGATCCCTATATCAAGATCCTGTATGAAATGCGGTGCCTTCGGTAATAAAGTGGCCATTGTTGCCTCTGCCAGCGTAAAGTAAGCGACCAACACCACCCCTAAAATCATTCCTGCAGATGCCCCTGCTTTACTTACCGGATTTCTCTTAAGCAAGCTGAATACTAAAGGAGGGAAAATTTGCAGGACAAAACTGTAAGCCATGGTCAGTAACGCAATCATCGTATTGCCTCCATAGAATGTAAAGATCAAGGAGACTAATGATACGATTGGAACAAATATACGGGTTAGTTTGGCAAGCTGTTCATTCGATGTGTCAGGCTTAACGGCTTTGTAAATATTCTTTGATAAAATCGTAGCTGCCGTCAAAATTAACATCGAACATGGTACAAGGGCTGCAAGCATGCCTGCTGCTCCGACAACGCCAACAATCCAGGGCGGGAAAGCATCTTTCGCGATTTTAAATAAGGCAAGGTCTGTTTCTCCACCTTGTAGATTCGGTATCTGCAAAACCGCCGTAAAACCGATAAAAAGAATGAAAACCAGAATGATTTGATACAGAGGTAAAATGGCAGAATTTTTCCTGAGAGCCGATTCGTTCTGGGAAGATAAACTCGCTCCAAAGCAATGCGGCCACATATATTGCCCCAATGCGATGGTCAGGCAAAGGGAAATATACCAAGAGATGCTAAATCCTTCGTCCGGAAGCAATAAGAATCCCGGTTTTGTTGCTTCAAGAGTTTCGAACATCGGTTGTATTCCACCGAAGTAATGTATGGGCAAATATATGCCCAAAAACACGATTACGACAAGAATGAGGATATCTTTCAATACTGCTGTCCAAGCAGAACCGTGAATACCTGAAACATATACAAAAACAGTTACGCATAGCATCCCGATCCAAACAGCAACCGTTGGTGGAATCAGCCCATATGATGCTTCGGAAACGATGATTTGAAAGCCTTTTAATTGTAATACGATATAGGGAATCATTGATAGGACTCCAATAACAGCAACCAGAAGTCCCAATGGTTTACTATTATACTTTTTTGTGAAAAAGTCAGATTGTGTCAGCACATTATGTTTTTTCGCATAGCGCCAAATTGGGGGTAAAATCCAGAAAGGAACGATGTAAGTAAGAGCGCAAAATATATAGATAGTGGGACCGCCCATACGGTATGCCGCTCCGCTGGCGCCAAGAAACACAAAAGTCGAAAACATCTCTCCCGCCATCAGTACGAACATGATTAACGAACCGAAGTTCCTCCCCCCGACTGCCCACTGGTCAAGCTTCATTTCGCGCCCCTTTTTTGCGCGGATACCTAAGTAAAAAGCCAAAACAAGAGTCATGGTGATGATCAATATGGAACTGTTCATTTATTCTCCTCCTGTCTATCACAGATCACACTGCTAATATAAAGGCAGATGGAAGTCAAAATAAGCCAGGCTGTGGACCAAAAGATAATGAAAGGCAAACCGAATATATATGGCTCAACACGGTTAACCACAGATAATGAGCCAATTGCGGGTATGACGCTGAGCAGCACAATGATTTTCTTCAAATGAAGTCCCCCTCTTAATAAATCTGTTAATGAAACGGCCTGTGAAAGCGCTTAAAATATGGGTCACGCAAATCTTGTTCCTTTACCACCTTCACAATGGCAGTAGCTTCTCTACTAACACCAAAAAGTAATAATATTACAAATTTTCAAACCATTAATCATCAATTTCTAATTAAGGTTGCAGATAGTTAATCACCTTTCCTTGGCTTACAAATAACATAAGAGACAAGATCATGCCTAACATGTTCCGTCATTTCCTTAAGCCTGGGATCTATTATAATGGATGAACTTTCCCCCCTTCATATTGTTATTTGCAAGAGTTATGCCAATCGCTTTTATTCATAACGCTTCACCCTTTAACCCTATTAATACGAGTGATTTGAAAATCCTAAGGCTTTTATTAACTTTACAATTTGTTTTTATATTATTGAGCATCTGTTTCCTGAGTTTTAATCACCTCAGCTGAACTGTTTTTAACTCATAAAACAAGTGACAATGTTGTAAACCAGAAAATAAGGAAGTCTCTCCTCCCTTCTTTTATAATCAGTTATCACTTGCAGGAATGATTGGCAATAGAATGCGAGAAGGAAATTCCTTGCTATGATAAATCGTTTGTCTGGCCGTCTTCGTTTCACTGCTTTCGATCATTGATTTCCCTGTATTCGGATTGGGGGCATATTGTGGAAAACTGCTTGATGAAATTTCAAGCAAGATTCGATGACCCGGAAGAAAAACATTGCTTGTAGCCCACAAGTTAATTTCGTATTCAACGATTTCCCCATTCAGTTCTTTTTCAGCACGATGGCCGTTCCGGTATTTTGCATTGATGATTCCCTCGGTTAAAATAATCGCTGTGCCATCCGGTGATTCATCCACAAGCTTTGCAGTAAAATCAGTGTCCGCTGCATCAGTTGATGCAAACAACTTCAGTTTAACCGGACCTGTTACTTCAAGTGCTTCTTTCAATGGCTCTGAAGTATAAACGAGCACGTCGTTCCGCTTTTCGATGTCGCTCTGATCATATGGACCCATTGTAAGTGGGCCGGAAAAAAGTGTAGCTCCACCTTTTGTCGGTACAGGGTTTAGGGGATCATATATATATGAATCCGTCTTTTCACCCTCCTGCTGATCCGTGCTTAAGCGCCCATCACCTGTTTTCGTATTCGCCTTTCCCTTACTGTGCAAATAATAACTCGTATATTCAGTCCGTTCAAGCGGCCATTCATTTTCATCACGCCATTTATTAATCCCCATTATAAATATTTTCACGGGCGGTTCCTTCTCAATACCATTATCGATGCCTTTCAGCCAGCGATTGAACCAGCGAATATGAAGGGCGGTAATATCTTCTTCAAGGTTGATCCAATCCCCGGACGCATGAACTCCAAAAGAGCGTTCACCCTGGTTCGAAGAAAAAAGTCCATGGCTCCATGGTCCAATAATTAGTTTTTGAGTATGGCTAAGGTGGTCATTCACTTTGTTCATTTCAACGTAATTTTCCAGGGTAGGGCCGATAAAACAATCATACCAACCTCCCAAATGAAAAGCAGGCAGCTGTATCCTAGCAAATTTTTCAGTAATACTTGAGTTCTGCCAATAAGTTTCGTCTTCGATTGGGTGATTCAAATGTTCAAAGAAAAAGTTATTTTCGTCCAGAACCTTTAATGGCGGCCAATCATTAATAGGTGCATATGCATACAATTCCTCAATATTGTTGAGGGAGTCAGCAAGCTTATGAAAAACCGAAGTTCTTTCCTTATTTTTTTCATACCTTCGCTTCAGCAAATCAGGTACAATCGATTCCAATGTCCACGTTTCAAAAAGGCCGAGAGCAAAAGCCCCATTACGATAAACCGTTCCATTTCTTTGGTCATTCAGCGTCATTGCTGGAAAAATGGCGATTAAGTGTGGAGGTTTTTTTTCCGCTGCAAGCAGCTGGGTGTATCCATAATAGGATAGGCCAAACATGCCCACTTTCCCTGTTGAATACGAGAGTGAAGCCGCCCATTCCACTGTGTCGTATCCGTCATCCGCTTCCTGGCTGAATGGTCGAAATTCTCCTTCTGACTGAAATCGTCCTCTCACATCCTGAATGATGACAACGAACCCATTTTCAACAATACGATTAGTGTCCAAATAACGATGGGAGTAATTCGGTAAGTCCTTACTGTATGGAAGCCTGGTCAATAACACAGGAAATTGCCCAGGCAAATTGGGTCTGTATACATCCGCATAAAGGACGGTGCCGTCCCTCATGATGCATGGCACATTTTTTTCGACAACGATTTCAACTTTTTTCATCATGACCGCTCCTCTTAGCTATACCATTGATTTGAGTGATTTTGCCTGTGTATTAATAATCACCATTCCGGGTTCCTTGCTCGTGAAAATTAAGAGACCAAGTGCTTTTCTTTCCAAGCCTTGGCCTCTTGATTTTGTATAAACGATTGGCTTACCACCCTGGATGCATCATTATATTGAGGTGACCATTCAATGAATATTGAACGTTCCCCATATCCATTCAAGTCAGACCTTGGACAAAATGATTGACTCAATGATTTCCGTCACCCTGTCCCCCACTTCGGAAGTGGACGCCGTTCCATGCATATCAGGCGTGAGCACCCGGTCTTCCAGCAACAGTTGCTCAATTGCTTCAAGAACAATCTTACCATGTGATTCATAGCCAAAAAAGTCGAGCATTTGGCTTGCTGACCAAATGGAGGCAAGCGGGTTTCCAATGCCTTTGCCGGCAATGTCAGGAGCTGAGCCGTGAATTGGTTCGAACATTGATGGAAATTCCCTATCGGGATTAATATTGGCACCGGCAGCAAGGCCGATTCCTCCAGCAAGCGCAGCCCCTAAGTCTGTTAAAATATCACCGAACAGGTTCGAAGTGACAACGACTTCAAAGCGCTTCGGGTCTTTGATCATCAGCATTGCCGCTGCGTCGACAAGATATGAGGCCGTTTCGACTTCAGGATATTCCCTGCTGACCTCTTCGAATACTTGATCCCAGAAAACCATGGAATAATTCAGGGCGTTGGCTTTAGAGATGCTCGTGAGCGACCTGCCTTCTTTTTTCGCGGTTTCAAAAGCATAACGGATGATTCTTTCCGTCCCTTTACGGGAAAACACACCGTTTTGCAGAACCACTTCATGTTCCTGCCCTTTAAACAGCCAGTCTCCAGCGCCTGAATATTCACCCTCGCTGTTTTCGCGGATGAACAGCATATCAATATCTTCACGTTTCACATCAACAAGAGGCAAGTGTGCCCCTTTTAACAATGTCACGGGCCGGATATTGACATATTGATCAAAGCTTTTACGGATTTTCAATAATAGCTCCCATAGTGAAATATGGTCTGGAACGCCCGGAAACCCGACCGCTCCCAAATAAATTGCGTCAAAAGCTTTCAGCTTTTCAATCCCATCATCATCCATCATTCTACCATTTTCGGCATAAAATTCGCAGCCCCATGGGAAGTATGTGAAATCCAATTGAAAACCTGAATCCAGTTCAGCCACTTTTTTTAATACCTTTATGCCTTCATTAATCACTTCAGGGCCAATGCCATCTCCTGCGATGACTGCAATTTTGAATTGTTTCATAAATGATCTCCTCGATTTCAGTCTTGATTCCAAACAACCAATTTCATTTCGGTCATTTCTTCCACAGCGTATTTAATGCCTTCACGGCCAGTCCCGCTTTCTTTTACTCCGCCGTATGGCATTTGATCGACACGATAGGTAGGTACATCATTGATGATTACACCGCCTACATGCAATTCCCGTGAAGCGTATAATGCGTTTTTGACATTGTTTGTGTATATACCGGCCTGCAAACCAAAGCGGGAATCATTCACTTGATCAATCGCTTCCATCACTGAACCCACTTTATTGACAATGACAACCGGTGCAAATGCTTCCTGGCATGAAACTTTTAACGTATGATCCGCATCTGTAATGATTGTAGGTTCAAGAATGTCCCCTTGCAATCCCCCCCCTGCAGCGATCGTTGACTTACTGTCTTTAGTTTCCTCAATCCAGCCCATTACACGTGCCGTTTCCCCTTTGGAGATCAGGGAGGAAATATACGTATCCGGATCTAATGGATCGCCAATTCTAAGTTTTTTGGCCGCTGCAGTGAATTTTTCGACAAACTCTTCATACACTTCTTCATGTGCATACACACGTTGCAATGAAATACAAACTTGCCCTTGATTGGAAAAAGCACCCATGATGCAGCGATCAATAATTTTATCGATATCTATATCTTTATCAATGATTAAGGCCGAGTTCGAGCCAAGTTCAAGTGTGGTCTTTTTCAGCCCGGCTTTGTTGCGGATCCCGATTCCAACGCTTGGGCTGCCTGTGAATGTGATCATGCTCACCCGATCATTTTCTACAATCGCTTCCCCGACCGTGCTGCCCGGACCCGTAACCACATTTAATACGCCAGCCGGCAGACCCGCCTTTTCAAAAATTTCTGCGATGAAAAGTGCCGAGAGTGGAGTTTGCGAAGCTGGCTTCAACACAATGGTGTTCCCAGCCGCTATTGCCGGTCCGACTTTATGCGCCACTAAATTCATCGGGAAGTTAAACGGGGTGATGGCTCCAATGACCCCGATCGGCTCTCTTAACGTGTAACCAATTCGGCCAACCCCGCCTACGGCTGCATCAAAAGGAATCATTTCACCGTGAATCCGTTTAGCCTCTTCAGCCGAGAACTTATACGTTTCGATGGTCCTTCCAACTTCCGCTTTTGCAAACATGATCGGTTTGGCTGATTCACGGGATATGATTTCTGCCGCTTCTTCCGCATTCTCAACTAATAACGCGACAGCCTTCTCCAATATATCCGCCCTTTGATAAGCTGGCATTTTTGCCATGACTTCACGTGCATTGTAAGCGGCTGCAATCGCCTTTTCCGTCAGCTCTTTATCCGCCATGGCAATTTGGGCGATTTCTTCCCCGGAATAAGGGGAATATAGCGGAGCATAACTTACCGTTTCCACTTTTTCACCATTGATCATTAGATATTGTTTCACTGATTTTAGTTGATTCGCTATTTTACTCATTTAGGGCCTCCAATACCATTTCATGAAATTGAACAATTGCTTTTTCCGAAGAGGAATATCTGCCTTTGTTAAAGGCACGGGAGCGGAAACCTATTTGTTCCAGCTCAACTAGTTCCACATCTTCCTGTCGGACTTGTTCGGCAAACGTAACAAGATCTTTCTCTTCCTGAGTCAAATTCTCATCGCGGAAATAATATGTGTAAACAGCCAAAGTCGTTTCGTGATCAATCGGAACCATTTGAATGGTTGCCATATTTCCGGGGCCTGGATAAATGGTCAACATCAAGTTAGGCCACAGCCAGAAAAAGGATCCACCTTGCATTTCCGCCTGATTTAAATCGACCGTTCCGTAATTTTTATCCGGTTTAACGATCGAACCTTGCAGTGAATAGTTATCGCAAGTAATGATTTGGTAATCATCCATATCGAGTGCTGCAACAAAGCTTGGATGTGCGACATGGCAATGATCACATTCTAAATAGTTATCAATGAACGCTTTCCAGTTTGCCTTGATCACCCTCGTTTTTTGACTTGTTCTTTTTAACTCACTTAAAAACGGGTATTTACTTAAACGGTCAAAGAAATCGCCATAAGATTCGCTAAGCGGTTTCGCATGATCATCCAAGTTTACAAAAATTAGGGATTCCAAGATTTCCATGCGTACTGAGCGTAAACAGGCATCTTGAACACATGCTTCATCTTCGCCTTTGAAATTCGGCGCTTTGTTCAACTTCCCATCCAATTTGAATGTCCAACCATGATAACTGCATTGCAAGATTTTCTTCTTGCCTGATTCACTTTTTTCAAGCTTAGTAGCACGATGAGGACATACGTTATAAAAAGCGCGGATCACCTCATCCTGGCCACGGTTCACGATGATCGGCTCATTAGCTACCTCTGTCGTAAAGAATGATCCCACTTTTTCCAATTGGCTGACATGACCCACAAGCTGCCAAGATTTAGAGAATACTAGATCGATTTCCTTTTCGAGAACTTTCGGATCCGTGTATTTGTCATACGTCAATGTCCTTTCAAATGTACGATTCGTAACATTTTCCACCTTGTTAT
The DNA here is from genome assembly GCF_026891895.1 of Peribacillus sp. AS_2. NCBI lineage: Bacteria > Bacillati > Bacillota > Bacilli > Caryophanales > Bacillaceae > Peribacillus > Peribacillus sp. AS_2. The sequence goes on along the minus strand of NZ_JAPTGA010000003.1, from coordinate 58,308 downwards.
AAGCCATCATTATTTCCCCCTAAAAAATGATTACAAGCATTCCTATTTAGATTAATATCCCTTAATTGATCCGGCCTTCCGCTTCAACCGGCTGTCACTGGTATATTGGCAAAAGGTTCCGCCGCCAACTTAATTGAATCTGTCGGACAACCATCAAAAGCATCTTCCAAGTCCTCCTCCAGATCTTCGGACACTTCAGTTATTCCTGTATTGGCATCCAGGATTGAAAAAGCGATCCCTTCATCGTTATAATCGAAAATTTCCGGTGCAGTCGCTCCACATGCCCCGCAAGCGATACATGTCTCCTGATCAACCATTGTGTATATAGCCATGTGGCTCCCCCCTTTCACATAATTAAACGGATGTTGCGCTTTTCTCTTTTCCTCCCATTGTGCTCGTGCTGTGCAGCGGCTGAACTTTCGCACTCGGGTCGATATGAACTTTTGCATTACTCACTGCTGTAGGCGCTTCACCGAACCCGCTGGCAATCAGCTTCACCTTCCCTTCGTACGTGCAAATATCTCCTGCGGCGTATATGCCTTTGATATTCGTTTCCATTTTAGAATTGACAACGATGGAATTGTTCTCAATTTCAAGGCCCCAATCCTTTATTGGGCCTATTGATGATACGAATCCATAATTGACGAGAACGTCATCGACTTCCAATTCAAGCTGTTTTCCACTCTTTGCATCCGTCACAATCACTTTTTCTATTCTTTCTTCTCCAATCAGTTCGTCAGGGAGATAAGGAGTCAAGACCTCAACCTTGGATTGTTTCAGCTGCTCTACACTGTGTTCATGGGCACGAAATTTTTCCCTTCGGTGTATGAGTGTCACTTTTTCAGCTATCGGTTCAAGCATTAGCGACCAGTCGACTGCCGAATCGCCGCCACCGAACACAACCACTTTCTTATCAGCGAATTGACTCATATTCTGAACGTAATAATGAAGGTTGGCATTTTCAAATCTTTCTTCGCCTTCGATTTTTAATTTCCGAGGCTGAAATGCCCCGTTTCCGGCAGTGATGATTATCGCTTTCGTATAATGTGTTTCTTCAGATGTAGTAATGGCAAATATCCCATCCGAAGTACGAACAATGGTCTCTACAGATTGATTAAGACATATATCCGTTTTGAATTGACCCATTTGTTCCAGTAATCGATTGATGAGGTCTTGGGCCTGAATTTTTGGGAAACCCGCAATATCATAAATATATTTTTCAGGGTACAAAGCAGACAGCTGCCCTCCCAATTGAGGGAGACTTTCAATGATTTTCACTGAAGCTTGGCGCATCCCTGCATAAAAAGCGGTAAACAAACCAACCGGTCCTCCCCCGATAATAGTGATGTCAGTGACTTCATACTTTTCTTCCAAACTCATTCCCCCCTGGATGTCTTCCGTAATACGATTCCATTTACTAGAATCGCTTTGCTTACATGTGAATGCATGCAATAATTAATGCAAACCTAGCCAATCGTCAATTTCAGCAATTGATAATTTTATATATTGCAATATGCGTGCCAACCACGGAAACCGCCTTTCATATACTAAATATTTAGAATTCTTTTTGAAAACGCTGTCATATTGAGTTATAATTAACTCAAATTTGATGAAACGTTATTCAGAATTCACTCATTCCCTTTTGAAAAGAGAGGATTACCTTATGAAAAGTACGGATTCTACTGAAAGTGTCGAGATGACACTCCAAACTCTATTAAAAATTCTTGATCATTCCTCTGATGAGATTTTCGTCCTTGACGGTGAAAAGCGGATTCTTTACGTCAACAAGGCATGTGAGCGCCATTATGGGCTGAAGCCTTCTGATGTCATCGGCAAAAATAATGTGGACTTATTTGAAAAAGGATACTGGACGCCCTCCATCGTGCCTGAAGTATTTAAAAGAAAAAAGCCTTGCTACATGAAACAGCAAACGTATATTGGGGCTGAATTGATGACATCGGCGATTCCAATTTTAAATGATGCAGGGGAAATTGAACTGGTGGTCACTACATCCACAGAAACACAAACGTATAAAATGTTAAAAGCAAATGAAGCAAGTAGTGAGTCGAAATTGACTCATGACGAAGATGAAACGGGGAGATTTATTACTAATAGCGGTAAAATCAACCGCATCCTCACTTTTTGTGAAAAGGTGGCACCAACGGATTCCACGATTTTGATCCAGGGGGAGTCTGGAACGGGTAAAGGTGTGCTTGCCCATTTCATCCACCGGATCAGTAAGCGGAAAAGCAAACCTTTCCTGACGATCAACTGTGCAGCCATTCCGGAGGAACTGCTCGAATCCGAACTATTCGGCTATTCAAAAGGAGCATTTACCGGTGCAAATAAAACTGGAAAACGCGGATTGATTGAATCCGCAGACGGCGGCACTGTCTTTCTTGATGAAATTGGGGAAATACCGCTCGCTCTGCAGGCAAAGCTTCTCCAAGTAATCCAGGACAAGCAATTCATTCCCGTCGGCGGCAGCGAAATGAAAAAAGTCGACATCCGCATCGTCGCCGCAACAAACCAGAACTTAATAGAAATGGTCAATGATAAAAGATTCCGGGAAGATTTATTTTACCGTTTGAATGTGATTGATATTCAATTGCCTCCATTGCGGGAACGTAAAGAAGATATCATTCCCCTTACGTACAATTTTTTAAATAAGTTCAATGAAAGGTATCATGAAAATAAAGTCATTTCGGAAGAATGCTTGAACCTATTAATTCATTATTCATGGCCAGGCAATGTACGCCAGCTCGAAAACTTGATTGAACGGTTGGTCTTAATAAGTGACTCCGTTATCCTGATGTCCGACTTGCCTGAAATGATAACCGAGAACGTTGAACAGGTCACACAGATTGATCTCCCCACTACTCTCGATAAAGCACTTGATGAAACGAAACGGATATTGATCAGGAAATCTTACCAAACATATAAATCATCAAGGAAAGTCGCGAAGGACCTCTCTATCAGCCAAACGAAAGCCTCAGCGTTGATCCGGGAGTACTGTGGGGACTTAATGAATAAATAGGTATCATGGAAATGAAAATGCTTGTTTAACTTTAAACAAGTCCATTTTCCCCCACCCGACATGCTGGTTATTCGTTGCTAGTGATCATGGTGAATGGTAAACACTTATATTCCAATTCAAATGAGCTCCCATTGTTAATCGCGGAGACTTCTTCTTGTTTAAAGCACTTAGCTATTAAATTCAGGTACGAACAGAAAATAAGAGACTTCCCCTTTGCGGGAAAGTCTCTTATTTTTAAGAAGATCCTACTATTTTTTCGCCTCTCGGCTTTGTACTATTTGCATCTGGTTCTCTTGTGATGCCAATTTGATTGAATTTATCATTAATGGACAGTTTGTATGTCAATGATCCTGTGCCGGCTTCATCAGGCTTGAAAGTTCCTGCATTTGTCCGTTTTCCATCTTTCAGTAACCACACCTGATACACCTCGGACTTCTGAAGGCTAGGCAAATTCTGAATCTGAACGATTAACCTTCTTTCTTCACCTTGCTGCAAAATGTATGCAGCACCGTCCGTACTCATATTTACAGCGGTTTTATCAGCAGGCTGCAAAGATAGCGACGTTTTAACCTCCATTGGCAGATTGATAGCTGCAAGTTCTTTTTTCAGTTGAATATTGGAATATAACAGCACAAACGCCAAAACCAGTGCAGCCAGCAAGAGACCTGAAGTGACTGGTGTAAACTGCTTAAAGAAAAAGCTACTCCAATTCTTTTCCCTTCTCACCGGAACTTCATCGTCAGTCTCAAAGAGAAAATTCATGACCTCTGATTTCAGGGAAGATGAAGGTTCCATTTCTTCAAAATCCCATTTCAATGAATTCCAGGCTTCTGTCATTTGTTCATACTCCCTAGTGCATTCAGAGCAGTGCATTAAGTGTTCCGTGAATGCCTTTTTTTCTTTTTCTCCCAGTTCACCCGATAAAAATGAAAGCAGGTTAGCGCACTCTGTATTCATTTACAAACCACCTACTTCCAAATGCTTTTTCAACAATTTAAGCGACTGGTGAAGTCTGCTCTTGATGGTACCAACCGGTTCATTTTCAATTTTGGCAATTTCCGTTAACGAGTACCCTTTCCAATACAGTAAATCAATCAGCCTTTTTTGCGGCTTGCTTAACTTATTTTTTGCCTTGGCAATTTCACTGTGCAATAGCCCATTTTCTATATTATTATTAGGATCTTCTATGTCTATTGGATGACTCATGTCCATGTGTTTGTTATTCCGGATATGAACGCTGTCTTTACGGACATAATCCACACACACATTTCGTGTAACGGTCAAAAGCCAGCTGACAAAGTGCCCCTTTTCGGGATTGTAACTGCTTTTTGTGGTCCAGAGCTTTAAAAAGACCAACTGCACAATCTCCTTTGTTTTTTCAGCATTTCCATTTGTGAACTTAAAAATATAACCATAGATTAATTTAATATAGCGGTCATAAAGTTCTTCCAGAGCAGGACGATGCTTTTTCATGACTAATGCCATCAATTCCTTATCAAGTTTTTCTTTCAATCGCACCTGCAACTCCTCACAAGTAAATTTGGAAAAAATATATAACAGGAACGACCATCACTGATCGCCCCTTTTTCTTACTTCGGAAAAATAGTCTTATTATTCACAATATACCAAACATTTTTCACACCTTCACCATTGACATCTCCCGCTACCTTATCATTCGCAAAATAGTAGAGTGGAAATCCTTTGTACGTCACCTGCTCTTCCCCTGTATCTTCCCTTTGAATGGTTCCAAAGTCATTTTCCTCAAATCCTTTAGGGACAGCAAAATCGCTTTCCATGAACGGCGGCCATTTTTTCAGACAATCACCCATGCAATTGCTTTTTCCTGATTTATCATTCTTGAAATAGTAAAGTGCCATTCCCTTGGAATCAGCCAGGTATTCGCCTAATGGTTTACTTTCCAATAATTTTAGGGTTACCGCTTTTTCATCGGCAGTACCACTAACAGCTTGATCCTTTTCGGGTGAATCCTTCGCTTCATTTCCACATGCCGCCAATACTAAGACCATCATAAAAACTGAAAATACCATCCACTTTTTCATATACTCTCACTCCTCATAAATTTTACTTCCATCCCCATTTTTGAAAAACTTGATGGGATTCTTCCGTTTTAAGATAAGCAATGAATTGTTTTGCCTTTTTCTTGTTTCCACTCTTACTTGTTATGCTTACCGGGGTCCCTCTATAGAGCTTGTCTTCCTCAGGGAGCTGAACCAGGTCCGTCACATCCGCCAGACGGTAATGCCAGGATTCATATGTAATCCAGGCGTCCAATTTTGAATTTGCCTTCCATAAATTAATAGCTTCTGCACTGGACTTCACTGAAATGTCAATATTCCTGCTAATTCCAGGAATCAATCCTTTTCTTCCAGCCAAATCTTCCCATAGACCCAGTTGCCCGGCTCCATTAACATCCACAATCTTTATGCCCTTCTTCGTTAGATCCTCCAATGACTGGATATTCTTTGGGTTTCCTTTTCTAACCAGAATTCCAGCTGACCGTGCATACAATTCTGTACGGTTTTTTCCATCAAGGACCTCCGGATGATCATGCATGAATTCTGTTAGCATATACTCGGACCCCCCGTAAATAATATCCGCATCCTGTTTGGCTTGATCAATCCATTTTTCTTCGGGTCCCGCTGTTACTTCAACTTTTATCCCCGTTTCTTGGGTGAATCGTTCCGCCACTTCCTTGATAGGTCCAAAAGGTCCTCCTGGTCCATATACTTTTACGACATCGTTGACAGCTTGCCCCCGATTCGAACCCATTTCCGGTGAAAATCCTAACAGTACTAGCATCAATGATATCCACCCTACAAAAATGACCTTTTTCAAGTCTTTCTTCTCCCCCTTCTAAAAAGCCTTTGTACTATAGATAACGGGACAAACTTCCAAACGGTTTGAAAAAAATTGTTAATTTTTTTAAACTTTTGCAAAGTACATCTGATGATTTCCAGTTTTCAACCCGCAGCAAAAAACCATTCGGAAACGGAATGGTTGCAGACTGTAGACAAACTCCATAATAATTGAGTCTTTCTACATTTTATAAGTTTTTAAATTTGGCCGTTGATTGGAACGTAGGGCCCTCGGCGCCATTGCGTCTGCGGGTTCTCCCATGGAAGCGACTAGGGGTCTCATACCTTTCAATCAACTTTGTTTTAACATTAAGATAGAGCTCCTTTTAAATTAAATATCAAAAAATCGGCAGAAAAGCTTAGCTTGATTTGCTTCCCTTTCTCTGTCTATTTCTTTTACGGATCATAGCAATCACCAACAATAACAGAGGAATAATCGTTTGCATCAAAATTCCATGAAAAGGGAAGGCGACGATATCATATCGACTGACAACCATGGAGCTGGGATACGACCAAAAGCTGAATTCTACAATCAAAATCCCTATCGGCCATACAACAGGACGATAGTCGGAGAGATTCAGCCACTGCGCTGTACCCAAAGCAGCCGCATAATAAAACACGGAAATTTTCACAAACGCTCCTACTATCCATACGGCCATGATGGCGGACTCCAGATGTTCAAAAAAGTCGGCCAAACTGATGTACCGAGATACATTCATCACGGGATAATTCTTTGTTGATGTTGTTGACCCGAGTATAAAAAGAACCATAAGATTCACCACAATTAACGTAATCATCACGGCAAAAACAGACATCATCCCGGATTTCATCCCTTTTTTCATATCGGTTAAAAAAGGGAGGAGAAAAATCATCAGAAAAAACTCGCTGAACCATCCACCCGGTACAATCGAGCCCTTGATTGGAGGCATAATTCCATTCCCCAATATCGGCAATATATTCTTAAATTCAAGATCAGGGCCCAGGAGGACGATTAAAATTAGGATTGGAAAGATAAAAACGGGAACCAACAATTGAGCAGCTCTCCCCATCACCTCTATCCCTCCGCGTACGATAAAGGCACAAAGGAGTACCATCGATGCCATGATCACGCTAATCGGGGTTTTGACCAGAAAAGAGTCGACAATGAATTCCCCGTAACTTCTTAGGATCTGCCCTGTGATCGGGATATAAAAAAACAAGAATAAAAAACCGAGAATTTTCCCCGGAATCCGACCAATGATCTGTTCACTGAATTGGATAACCGTTAGTTTCGGATAAAGTTTGTGAAGTTTATAAGTGATATACACCGTCGCATACCCGATGAGGGACGCCAAAATGGGGGAAAGCCATAAATCAGTTTTAGCATATTTCGCTGTGATGCTTGGAACACCGAGAACAGCCGTTGCCACAATCGTTGGATACAACATGAATGCCATTTGTAAAGATGAAATTTTTCCTTTCTCCATCATCTTCCTCCTTTCCGTGATAGTATGAAAATTTGAAATCACAAAGCCCACTGATCGTTTTACTTTTTCATAAACTCTTCAATCGGCTTAAAAAAGAGTTTCAATCCATTCGGCTGGTTTCGGTTCCTTTACGATTTCTTTTCCTTACAACAGCAATCAACAACAATAACAGAGGAATAATCGTTTGCATCAAAATCCCTTGTAACGGAAAGACGTTGATATCATTACGACTGACATCCACAGAGCTAGGCAGCGACCACAAACTGAATATGACAATAAAAATCCCAACCGGCCATACAACAGGTCGATAATCGGAGAGATTCAGCCACTGCGCTGTACCTAAAGCACATGCATAATAAAAAACGGAAATTTTCACAAACGCCCCTACAATCCATACCGCCATAACGGCGGATTCTACATGTTCAAAAAAGTCGGCAAAACTGATGTATCGAGATACATTCATCAAGGGGTAAAGTTTTGTGGATGTTGTTGACCCAAGTACAAAAAGAACCGTAAGATTCACCACAATTAACGTCATCATCACGGCAAACACAGTCACCATACCGGACTTCATCCCTTTTTTCATATCTACCAAAAAAGGAAGAAGAAAAATCATCAGGAAAAACTCGCTGAACCATCCACCCGGTACAATCGAACCCTTGATTGGGGGCATTATACCATCCGCCAATACCGGGAATATATTCTTGAATTCAAGATCAGGAATCAGTAAAATGATTAAGATAAAGATTGGAAAAATGAAAACAGGTACAAACAATTGTGCAGCTCGCCCCAACACTTCTATCCCTCCGCGCACGATGAACGCACATAGAAGCACCATCGATACCATGATCACACTAATCGGGGTACGTACCAGAAAAGAGCCGACAACAAATTCTGCGTAGCCTCTAACGAGTAGCCCCGTGTTCTGGATATAAAAAAACAAGAGTAAAAAACCAAAAATTTTCCCCGGAATCCGACCAATGATCTTTTCACTGAATTGGATCACCGTTTGTTTTGGATACAGCTGGTGCAGTTTATAAGCGATATACACCGTCAGATATCCTATGAGCGCAGCAAAAATGGGGGACAGCCATAAATCAGTTTTTGCATATTTCGCTGTGATGCTGGGAACCCCGAGAATAGCCGTTGCCACAATCGCGGGATACAACATGAATGCCATCTGCAGAGATGAAATTTTCCCTTTCTCCATCTGCTTCCTCCTTTCTTAATAGAATGAAATTAATCCCGCAACACCCACTAATAGACTCACTTTTCCATAAACTCTCCAAATGGCCTGAAAAGAGTTTCGATCCATTGAGTGGGTCCTGACATCTGTGGGAGATTGAACATGGATAGAACCAAGCCAGTGAGAAGCAGTGTAAGAAATGCCACTTTATCTTTTTTAGGATTTTGTTTCATTTTCGGCCATTCATACAAAATGATTAAAGCTACGATCACGGTTGTACAAATAAAAGCCCCCCATCTCACTTGTCCTTCACCTCATTTTCAGACAACCCCGCCGGTTTGTTTATATAGCCCTGTCTCCGAATATGGGCCGCAACATCGACTTCCACTTCCATTTCCGCGAATATCTCATCCCAGTGGTTATCTACCTTATTAAACTGTTTAGGATATTTCCGATAGAAATCTTTACCCAATCCTAAAATGTCCGATTTCTTATGCTGAATATGCAGAAAAGCCATCCTAATGCGATTTTCTATATCTGTTTGATATGCTCGTTCTGCTGCTTTTAGAGACTTAGGATTTGAAAGGTTTAAATTCGTTCCATTTTGTATAACAGCTCCATCCGTACTTATTTTCACCAACAATTTCCACTTATCATTGATAATTTGCGGGATAATCTTGACTTTGGCTGACACTGGACTTAAAGATATCTTCCCTTTCACCCCTTTGGGTTGGAAGGTAACGGTGTATGATTCCACTTCATCCCTTAACCACAATAGCCCTCTAGTTTCCTTTTCAGTCATCGTTCCAGTCATTTTATCTTTTTTGAACACGGCCGTACCGAAAATGTAAGGAATTCCCTGTAATTTCGTTTGCCCTTTACCCGGCGGCAATATTTTAACCATTGGAATTGCGGCCGCTTGAGGCCTACCGGTTAACATTTCATCTAAATCCTGCATTGTGACCAGCATCCCGATATGTAAATCGGATAGCTCTCTCAGCACTTCCCCTGAATAGTTTTCCAAGGGTGGCAAAGATTCAAGAATAGGCTTTGCTTCCCCTTTGCTGACATACACATTTGCTTTCTCTCTTGGCTGAGGATGGCGCAGCAAAAAATCCAGCTGCTCTTGAATTCCTTCCTTCGCTAACTTTTCACCGAATACAAAAACTTTACAATGTCCCCAAAATACTTTTCGCGGAAGCTTGCTTTGAAGCTTAGACAATGCATCTGAAATATTGGAGCCTTTTTCATTTCTCACCATTGTCGTAACCCCACCTCCCCCTTGACTGCCCCCTCCTTGACCGCCTCCACTGCTTATTGAACTTGGAATAAAGACTTGGACGGATAGTTCGATTTGATCATTACCCTTCTTATCGATGGCGGCTGCTGTGACAATCGCCAAATCAGTGATTTCTATTCGATCCCAACAACCGCTTAGAAAAGGGGTCGTTCCACAAATAACGAGCAAAAGAAGGACATGTTTCATGAAATGACGCCTCTTTCCTTTCTCTAATATGCTTTTTCGCCTCCAGTTATTATTCACTCCGTTTCACTCCCCCTTTTTGGATTTGGACTCTGTTCCGGGGCTTGACGGTATACATTAGAATCCCCTGTGAGACGCGGGCGTGTATCCATCCTCCACCAAGGAGCTCTCCACAGTACATCTTTCAGCTCTTTACCTTTTAACGGCGCCAGTGGCGCTAAGTATGGAACGCCAAAGGAACGCAAGCTGCATAAGTGAATGACTATGGCGATGATCCCCATCATGATGCCAAGCAGTCCTAAGGTACCTGCAAGCAGCATCATTGGGAAACGCAGCATCCGGAAAGCAATTCCGGCAATATAGCGAGGCATCATAAAAGAAGCGATTCCCGTAATCGCAACCACAATGACCATTGGCGCTGAAACCAATCCCGCTTGTACGGAAGCTTGACCAATCACCAGCGCTCCAACAATGCTAACGGCAGAACCTACCTGCTTCGGCAAGCGAACCCCTGCCTCTCTTAGTGCTTCAAACGTAATTTCCATAGCCAATGCCTCTACAATTGCAGGAAAAGGGACCGATTCCCGGGATGCCGCTACACTTAACAGGAGTGCGGTTGGGACCGCCTCATGATGGAACGTCAAAATAGCAACATAAAGTGATGGAAGCAAAAGGGATAATCCCATAAAAAAATATCGTAACCAACGGATAAAAGTGCCTGCCCAAAAACGTTGAGCATAATCCTCTTGTGATTGAATCAAAGAAAAGAAGGTTATTGGTGCAATTAATGTAAAAGGGGTTCCTTCAACAAGAATGACAGCCCGTCCCTCCAGCAAACTGGCACAGGCGACATCAGGACGTTCTGTTGACATGATTTGAGGGAAAGGTGAATACGGATTGTCCTCGATCATTTCCTCGATGTACTCGCTTTCTAAAATTCCGTCTATTTCAATTCGTTCCAACCGGGTTGTAATCTCTTCAATCAGTGTTTTATCCGCAAGTCCATCAATATAAGCAATCGAAACATTCGTCCTGGTATAAGTTCCTATCTTCATCGATTGTATTTTAAGTGCAGGACTTTTAATAATACGTCGCAATTGGGACGTATTTACCTCTAGAGATTCAATAAACCCCTCTCGTGACCCCCTAACCCCTCCCTCTGCCACAGGTTCTTCAATGGCCCTCTTTTCCCATTTGGACAATCCTAGAGAAAATCCATCGCTTCCCCCTTCATATAGAAGGATTGGGTTTCCAGAGGAAATCGATTCAATGCAATCCGCCAACATATTCACTTTTACCACTTTAGGAACGGGCATTTTATGTTCAATAAACTCATTTAATGGTTGTGGTTCTTTTGATGACTCCTGCATGAGTGGAGATAGCACATATTGCTCTATCGCCTCGATGTCCGAGAGTCCCGCAATGTAAATAAGCATCGCCCGCGTCTTTCCGAAAAGTAAGAACGAACGGAACATGACATCCGAGCAATTATCATAAACAGAACGAAGTGTTTCTACATTTAGACTGAAATTCGCATCAAGTGCATCTGCAGGCTTGGAATCCAGGTAATCATTTTGCATCAGGGATTTTTTTACTTTCTTATTTCTTAATAATTTGCCTATATTACGAATCAAGCTGGTTACCCCCATTTTTTTGCAGGTCGCTCTAACTCCATTTTTCTATGTTTCTTCATTAAGGGTATTTTATACAGAAAATCCTGTTTCCGACATGAACTAATTTTCATGGAAAAACCATGTCATAAGTTGATTTTGAATAAACCGAAAACTCTTGTGATATCCTGTTTGTAATTAATAACTAAGGGGTATATCAAAAACCGAGGCTATATGTTAGTCGAGAACACTGTCCATGGCTAAGTATTGTTTTGACCATATAGTATGGTTACTTTTAAAAGGATGGATTTTGCTTTTTAAACACCTCTGTTTTTTTATACATTGCATGGGCAATCAGACTAAAACATTAGAAGATAAGGGAGATTCTATGTCATTCTTAATCACATTGCTCGGATTATTGGTGTCCACAATAATCGCTACAATATTAAATGCTATATGGCCTCGTATCCCACTTCCGATATATCAAATATCCATGGGAGCAGTGTTCTCATTATTACCATTTCAATTATCATTTGATTTTCATTCAGCATTATTTATGATCTGTGTCATTGCTCCGCTGCTTTTTACAGAAGGAAAAAATACGTCTCGTAAAGAAATGCTAGAATTGCGTAAGCCAATTCTGTTATTGGCCTTTGGGTTAGTATTTGTGACGGTTTTTGCAGGAGGCTATTTCATCCACTGGTTAATACCTGATATGCCGATGGCTGTGGCTTTTGCTTTAGCCGCAACAATTACCCCTACGGATGCGGTAGCGGTACAATCGATTACAAAAGGATTGAAATTGCCTGGAAACATGATGCCCATCCTTGAGGGTGAATCACTTTTCAATGATGCTGCCGGAATCGTCGCTTTTAAAGTTGCCCTGGCAGCTGCCTTAACTGGAGTGTTTTCTATAAAAGATGCTTCGCTTAATTTTATATTTGTAGCTTTAGGCGGTATCTTTATAGGGATCCTATTGGGCTATTTAATCGTTAAATTACGATTATTTTTACGGATTCATGGATTTGAGGAAATCCCAATGTCTATTGTCATTGAACTAATTACGCCTTTTGCCATCTATATGGCAGCTGAAGAATTCCATGTTTCCGGAATCTTGGCAGTTGTTGCTGCAGGTGTCATTCATGGCATCGAGCGGGATCGCCTTCAGAGTTCAACGACTAAATTGCAAATTGTATCAACTAATACATGGTCTGTATTAGGTTATGTTTTGAATGGACTTGTATTTGCTTTGTTAGGATTTATGTTGCCGAGTGTTTATCAGGAAATTGAGTCCAACTTAAATAGGGGCATTCTTTTTGGGATAAGTGTCTTGATCGTTCTTTTATTATTGGTGATCCGTTTTATATGGGTATACATCCTGCATGATACTTTTACGAAAAACAGAGTGAATCCATTAGAGCAATTCATTATGTCCAGGGTTCATCCAGAAGATAGCAATGACACCGATGAGGAGAATGTTTCAAGATCCCGATTTGCATTTTTGACATCCGTTTGCGGCATTCATGGAACCATTACATTAGCTACAGCTTTATCCATACCATATTTCATGCGGGATGACACTTTATTCCCGATGCGTAATACAGTCTTGTTTATCGCAGCTTGCGTTATATTGTTAAGCGTCACCTTGGCTACGGTTCTCTTGCCATTACTGGTAAAGACACCGATTGAATTCAAAGATGAGCGTCTAACCTCTGAGGAGGCTTATAAAATTGTTTTAAATAAAACGATCAATCAACTGAGCAAAGAAGCAACCATCGAGAATCAGAAAGCGGTCCATCAAGTAATGGAAGATTTAAATGAACAACTGATAGATTTGGAACGGGGAATAACGAATCGACCGGATGATCGGACAATACGCGAATTAGTGGAGCTAGGAGCCAATAAGGAATTTGAAGTCGTTTCTGGATTAGTCGAAAAAGGGACTATATCTGAAACAGCCTTTGAACTATATAAAGTGTATCTTTCAAGAACCTCGAATTATATGCAAAAATCCTCCATGAAAAGGGCTTGGATCAATTTGCAGGCCATTCTTTTCAAGAAAAAGATCAATGTCAAATGGGATAAGAAATGGGAAGCGAAATTAGAGGACTCCATCGTTAAAAATGCTGACCTGATCAGGGAGTTTCGTAAAGCACAAAAAGAAGCTTCAAAGGAAGCCATTTTATTGATCAAACAACAAACTGCACCTGAAAACCGCCATGAAGTCATGCTTGTCATCCAAAGATATAATCGTTATTTGAATCCGTTCGGAACATTAAATGAAAAAGAAGCAAAACGCTTTGAAGAGATGGTAAGTCAATTTCAGTTGAATGCGATGCAAATCGAACGTGATATCATTGCGCAAATGGTTGAAGATGAGCAAATATCCATACAAACAGCAACTGAGATTAGACAAAACTTGATCTACGATGAAATGATAATGATACAAAATTGATAAAATATTAAGAGACTCCGATGCAACAGGAAGCGGTGTCTCTTTATTTACATTCCAAGGCAAGGATGAATACCTCAGAAAAATTAAAATGAAATGACTGTAGATCGAGCAGGTATAAGGGCTTTCATCGAAATTCCAGAGGATTCATGGCATCTGTTCCATCACAATGGAGTTAAATCACCGTTTTGCAGCTTTTACAATTGAACCTAAATCAGTTCATAAAAGTATCATGAAGCTGGCAGGTCAATACAACGAACTCTTCTTTGAATTCAAGATGCAGCGTAATGACAATGAAAAAAAGCATGTTCGTTTCTGTGTTTCACGAGTATTCGCTCCAAACTCACGAGTAAAATCACCAAATTCACGAGTAAAAGCGCCAAACTCACGAGTATTCGCTCCAAACTCACGAGTAATAGCATCAACTCACGAGTATTCGCTCCAAACTCTCGAGTAATTACTCCAAACTCACCAGAAAAACACCAAACTCACGAGTAATTGTCCCAAACTCACCAGAAAAGCACCAGGAAGTTCCCTTTCCAGTTCATATAACCTTTCTTTCATTTCGAAAATCCCCTGTTTCGTCCGCACCATTATGGAACCTTGCTCTGTGAACAAACAGATGATTTCTCTGCCCGGAAAACAGGCTGCATTTCTCCTTTTCTGCCGACAAAATACGGTCTTTTCCTCTCCTTCAAGCGCTCCATCAATTCCTGCACTTCCTCTTTCCATTCATGATTGCGGATAAGCTCCTCTATCGCCTTGATCTCCTCATCTATCTCTACGTTTATTTCCATCCATGCAACTTCCCTTTGCTTATAATGTAAGTATATTAATATCTTACTATTCGCTTGTAATCCCAGCTACATGCCCCTTTATTACGATAACATGCTTGAAATGGATACTCAGATACACTAAATAACCGTCCAAATAATTGGACGGCCCTTTGATAGTACATCTAATTCCGGATTCGATGCGTTTACATTAATTAAGATCACTCTTTACTTGTAAAAGTACTTGGCATCACCACAGCGATTACCTCTCCACGGGCGCAAAGTTTATCGAGTGCAAATACCTCTGTTTTGATTCTCCATTTCTTAGGGTGAATTTCATGAATCGTCCCAACGGCCATTAATGGCACATCATTTGGGGTTGGCTTTACGAACTCCACATTCAGTGACGCAGTCACGAACCTGGGTGGTTCCACTCCATCTCCAACTTCATGACCGTTTTTACGGTGTAAAGCCAATGCAGCGGAACCTGTTCCGTGACAATCAATTAAAGAGGCAATCAAGCCGCCATAAACAAATCCTGGAATTGCAATATGCTCTGGACGTGGTGTATAGATAGTCCTTGTTTGCTCGTCTTGCCAACCTGTTCGAAAATGATGACCATCTTTGTTCAAGCGACCGCATCCATAACACCATGCAAATGCATCTGGATAATCATCTTGAATCGCTTTTAGCACATTCTCCTCCATCATCTCTCCCCCTTTTTCAGAATATTATAACACCATTAATGAATAAGGGGTCTATTAGGATACATGCTGAAAGGGTAGTTTTTTTAAATTCCATGATTCTTTATTGAGCTTACTACCAAGTTTTAATTTTCATAGAATAATAACCTGATGCAGCTTTAATCGAAAACACATAAAAAGTTTGCAAGAATCCCTGCTCCTTTTACTCGATATAATTGACAAAGGCCCCTGTAAGCCAGAAGCATTCAGGAGCTTTCCTTTGACTGATATAGAGTTAAGAAGTGTTTACCATTCTATTGCAGGCTTACCTTCTTATTAAAAGTTAAGCCTTTTTCTTAAATCCCAATACTTGAATGTCATTTTACCCATTTTCGACTTTGAAAGTGAATCATATTTACGTCCAAGTGCTTGATTTTGTTTTTCTAGCTTAGTAATTTGTTTAAGTTGAACTGTGTTCAGTTTTTTTAATTCCTTTACTTCTTTAGCTAATTCCTTATTTTTCCCTTTCATATCATATTTTTCTTTATCAACAACTGCCCGTTCTTTGATTGAAATCTCCACATCTTTTGGTTTTAGCTTTGGATTGCCAAAGGTTTCAAATCCTATCGTTTTTAGATAAGGGACGTTATTTTGAAAATTTCGTTCAAAGTTTCCATACCTTTTATGGATGTGGAGAAATGTATAACATCCAGCTTTTTCTGCTGAAATGATTTGACCATACCCAGACAGTTTAAACAGTTTTTCGACTCGTTTTATTTCTTCAGGTATGTTTTTGACAATATAAGTGAAAACTTCGTCAACATTAAACTCCGCAGGCAATATTTTCACTTTTTTTAATGATGTATGCCTAATCAGTTCATCAAAGTCATCTTCATCAATATAAAACATATTCGCACTTTCATTCACATAATCGGTAATGCGCTTGCTCCATAATGGTCCTTGCAGTTTTTTTATTGCTTCCGAAAATAAAAACTGCCTGCTAACTTGATACATTCGTTGTGCCGCAAACTCATATATATCCTTATTACATAATGCTAATTTGACAGCGTCACGGAAATCCTTCTCTGTAACAGCATATAACGGGTAATCTTCGCCAAAAAGCTTCATATGCATTTTGGTTGGATTCATTATTACAGCCTTCCTTAAAATCCCATATTCCAATAGCTTTGTAGACAGTTCCAGACTGCTGTCCATTTCCTCACTTCTCCAGGTTATCCCAATATCACTATTCACGATTAATTGTTGGGCATTCTCCCTTGTCAAAGCACCGTACCATGTAAGCCCATCCGTATTTTTAAGGAGGTATGCCGCCTCTTCCTTAAACTGAGAATCATCTTTAACCCATTTGAATTTATCCCCCGCCACATCAAGTGATAGATTCGGGATCTCACGTTTTAATTCTTTAAAAGCAGTAATAATGGGAATGGTCTTCCAATCCGGGTCGAATTTCCCTGTATATACAAGCTTGTTTTTTAACCGGGTCTGCCCTTCCGCTGATTCAACGTTTGGTATCATCGGGGTAAGCAGGGCAACTTTGTTTTTTTCTTTATTCAAATTAAGAATTTCGATGACAAATTCGCACATCTCTTCTGTTTGACATAAGAAATACGCACACTGATCATATATATTTTTGATGCTCTCGAATTTCTCTTCATTAACATCCTGACCTATGTGAGTCAATCCTGTAGCATAAACTAATGTATTCTTTATGATCTGCTTATGCTTTGCGATTTTTTCAACAGTCTCAATGCTTCTGACAAATAGCCAATCATATTCCTTTTGACTCCAATAATGAGAAATGAGCATTTCAGCTATATCGAAATCAATGACACCTTTTTTTACCCATTCATCACCGGCGGCATAAAAAAAAGGATCTACAAAAGGATTGAGAATGGTTATATTATCAAATTTCTCTAGTGGCTGAATTAAGATATCACGTTTGACCGGACTAGCTAAAAGTAAGTCAACTTCGATGTTGGAATCTAACGCAATGGTCGATGCTAAGGAAGATAAAAATACTGCAGATCCATCCATTGAATTCATGTCAATAAAGCCAAATAGAAGTACCTTCATTTTTCTGTTTTCAACTAGTTCATGTGAATTCAAAGTTTTCACTCCAATGACTGAAATCTGATATGAATTTTTATTTCTTTATTTGTTCTTTAATAGATGATTTAAGCGCAAGATATTTTAATGTAAATTTCCCTGCATACGTAACGTTGAATTTATGTTCTAACAACTTAAGTCTTCGTATTTCTTTGTTAAGCTTAATATTTTCCATTTGGGCCATCTTACTTTTTTCTAATTCTTCTCGCAGCCTATTATTTTCTTTTGTAACTTTCTCAATGGTTTTTTGTTTTTCCATGCCGTTGCTCTCTATGAGCTCCAATGTCATGGACATCATGTCTTTCATTTGTAATTCGAGTTCCTCATACATCGTTTTCCAATATTCGTTTCGCTCGTCCATATTGAAAAAACTCCCTCCATTAACCTTGGATGATCTCCAATTCTCTTTTTATAACAACATCTACAGCGCATTTTTCCCGAATCGACTGAGAAGCTTGTTTTGACACTCTTAAAAATACGTCCGAGTTGTAATATAAGCGCTCTATTGCATCGGCAATATCGGTAGGAGACTCAGGTTTTGTTAGAAGGCCAGAAACGTCATGTTTAACGAATTCCGGGATTGCCGTAATATCTGTTGAAATCGGCACTAGTCCGCTCGACATTGCCTCACACATGGAAACCCCTTGAGAATCCAAACGGGTCGGGCAAAGGAAAATTCCATACTCCTTATGTAATGCAGCGATTTTCTCCTGAGAAAGGAAACCTTTATGAATCGTTACATTCCCAAAATCCCGGATTGGCTCAACGGTTTGATCGAACAATTTTCCATCGCCATAAAATGCAAATTCCAACTTATCGAAGTATGGTCTCTTCGATAGTTCCAGCACTGCTTTCACCGATAGGTCATTGGCGTATTTTCGTGAAGCGTATGGCCTGATTGAAAGGACTTTTGTCCGAATTTCAGCTGGCTTTTCAATAAAGGTAAACAGATTGTCATCTATGACATTAGGAATGATTATTGAATTTTTCGATTCTGCTCTTGCATCACATTCCGCTATATGCTCTTTGAACCATTTGGATATATGAACAAAGGTTGTATCCAATTCAGTCGTTTGATAAAACCAATTCATAAAAGAAAGCTGTGATACATAATAATCGTCCGACATTTCAAGTATCTTCCTCAAGCTTTCAGGGCTTTCAAGAAAATTAAACCATCTTCTATGCCATGCCTCCGTTTCAAATCCATGTATCCAGGTGATAATCGGTAAATCCGTGTTCGTTTCTTTTATCGCTTGCACCATTTTTGGATTAACAAAATGAATGAGCGCTTTTTTATGTATTTTATGATTTAAGAAAATGCGCAAATGCTGTTCAGTTCCTCGATAAACAGGCACATCTTCATACGTATACTTTTCCGCTTTTTTATAGGCAGGATGCAAAACAAAGACATCCACCTTCAAACCCTCATCCAGATAAGCCTTGACTCTTCGGTGGATAAACCCATTCCGATATAACTGATCTTCATGTGGATAAGCATTCGTAATGATCACATATCTATCTTTTTCACTAAATGTAAGCTCATATAGATTTATAGATTCCTCCATTTTTGTTCACTCCTACTATTCAGTCATCTTCAATCAGCCTGCTACTTATCTGTAAATGAAGGATTTTTAAAAGACCCTTTTCCAACCACTTTTAAAACCGTCAATCGATTATAACAAACATGTATTACTGAATATTGACATCAATGTTAGAATTCTGTAAATAAAGGTAAAGTTTTCATGAACTTTTATATGTTTTTGTAAAGTTTAAGTATGTATAAACAAGCAAAATAAAGAAGGACGATCCAGTTTGCGGAATCGCCCTCTTACCTATAAACTATTATATTTTCATACTATTAATAGGGTTTGGGAGTTTAGGGCCTAAAGCCCATTTCAAAACGAACAATCCTGTTAAACCGATATAAAATGTCCACTATCATCCTCCATAACTTGTCCACACTATTACAATTAAAATTCATACTATATAAGAAAAAGAGGTGAAATCTACATGATACCCATAGATGATTGTCAATTATTAATTTCATGCTGCAATCATAAAGGTGGTCTTTATTTAGTCCATTTCAAACAACAACAACCTGAAATAAAAAAGATTTTAAATGTTGGATGTACAGGCATTACAAAATACGGAAGCTCTTTTGTCGTAATTTCAAATTCTCACGGAATCTTCATTTTGGATGAAAACCTAAATGTTATAATGAATAAGGCTTTATCTACAGAATTAGATTTACATGGTGTAGCAATAGATAATGATAAAGCTTATATTATTGAAACCAAAACTAATTCAATTGGTATTTATAATTTGAAAAACAATTTGGAAAGAATCGATGAAATTAGATTTTCACCTGAAAATGACGATGTTTGCCACGTCAACGATCTGTATATAGCAAATGATAAGCTATATGTATCAATGTTTTCATATCCTCCAAGGAAAAATTCCCTCTCTTTCGCTAATAAAACTTACCAAGGTGTGATTCTGGAATATTCTTTACAGGAAAGAAAAGTGGTTAAGATTTGTCATGATAAATTACTCCAGCCTCACAGCGTACTTCATTATGATAATAAGATATTTTATTGTGTTTCAGGTGAATTCCTAGTAAAAAGAAATGAGGAAGATATTTTTAAATGCCTTGGTTATACCCGCGGTTTAGCCGTTAGAAATCAAACAATGTTTGTTGGCCAAAGTGAGAGCAGGCAAATTCCTGTTTTATTGAATAAACATACGAATATATTGCTGGATTGCGGGATTTATGTTCATGACATCTCTACAAAACTTTCATCTTTTATCCATATACCTTCCGAAGAAATTTATGGAATATTGGTTATTTAAATACAGTAAAATCATATTTTTCTATTGATCACTTTCTATATCCTATTCAGTTGACTTTTTTCTACTTCCAGAATTATTCAAGCATGTTTTTGTAAGAATAGAATAAAATCGAAAAAAGACCAATTTGCTGAAGAGAGTGATATAGATGGAGGCAATTACCTTTAAAGCATGTGCAATCACTAATGAAATCGATTTGAACAAAATCGCCATTCATTGCGGCATCCCCAAAAAATTCACCTGGGAAGAGCCTTTAATTCTTAAAGGCGATATTCTACGTTCCATCCTTTATAAAAATGTGGACGAATCGCAGCAGGTGCTGGTTTTTTCCTTTGGCAGCATCGTTTTCATCAATTACTCACATGAGGATGAGATCAAGGCATTTTCCTCCTTTATCCATTCATTCGAGCCCGACATTGATCTCGTCAATGTAGATAGATATACGGATGATTACAGCCTTCACTTCAGTGAAACTGAAAACATCAATTTGACAGACGAATATGTAGTTGTTCCTAAATATGAATTTTTCTACCCTGAATTAATTTCCACCATTCTCGCAAAATCGGTGGCACTTGAAAAGACGGAGGAGCAACTAGGAAAAATCCACGACAAGCTTGAAGCCATGATTGACCGACTGGAAAAAGGCAAGCTCAGAATCGGTAACAAGGAACTAGCGAGGACTACGGCAAAAATCGTACGTCACGAGTACAATACCCTGGCATATATCATGATTCTGGATAAACCTGATATTACATGGACAAGCAGCATTGCCGGCGAATTTTATGATAGAATGCTTGAATTTTTTGAATTGAATGATCGGTATAAAATCTTGAAAAGTAAAACCGAAATTTTATATAACATCATGGATGGGTTTTCTAACATTAGCCATTCGATCAGGGGACTATTCGTTGAATGGATCATTGTAATTCTCATTGTCTTTGAGATTCTTCTGACGATTTTAGAAATTATAGGATGGATTCCATGAATTCTTAATCATATCGTTTAGAATATCTTCAAAAAAATAAGCATCGTTTTGATGCTTATTTTGCGTTTAACGACTTCATCATATTTAAGCTGACTGTATACTGTCGTTTAATTACATGCTTTTCCTATCGGGACAAAGCATTCCAGAAGTTAGTTAAATCCCCCTTGATCCAGAGCAAAGTGGAAAATGAATTCCTCCCCTTCTTCCCCGTTAAATCTGTATCCTTTGTCAATGAATCCAACTTTCTTATACAAATTTATCGCTGGGACATTCGAATGATGCACCGTTAGAATAATCTCATCTTTATCTGGATGACTTAGTTTGATCATATCAGGCAGCACTTTTAACGCCTTAAAAGCTAGCCCCTTTTTTTGATGGCGCAAATCCAAGGAGAATGATTTAAGAAGGATCGCATTCTCATTATTTGTATATTGATTTCCCGCTTTATCCGTATATAAGGCAAAACAACCAATCAAATCCTCATCTAAATAAATGACCATGGGGAGGTTATATTTATCCTTCCTGAAGTCTTCGATAACTTTTAAAGGTATAGAAGTATAGATTGCTTGTCCTATAGGTAAACAATAATTGCTCAGCGCCTCAAGGTCACTTTCCATAAAAGGTCTAATAATTAATCCAGCCATCATACTTGCACCCCATTTTCATATTTCTGATAAAGCCATATTAACAGAAACTAATGTTTTACACTCCAAGTAAAGTAATTTTCAAGAAAATTCATTCACACAAAAAAGGAATGGTTTTGTTTACCATTCCTTCAGACTGTGGACAAAATCAATGAAAATCTAATCTTGTTTTAATATTTCATGGTTCGGGGCGGGACCAATTCGAACTCCCTTTTGTCAAAAAATTGATGGAACAGCCAGACTGTAGACGAATTGGAAAAGAGCCAGTTTCCATACAATATTTCTTTTATAAAATTCCAGTTGATTGGAACGGAAGGTACGAGACTCCTGCGGGAAAAGCGTGGCCAGGGAGACCACGCAGGCGAACGCCGAGTAGGCTCCCGGACCGCCCGCGGAAAGCGAGTGCCTGGAGTGTAAATCATTACACATCCCCCCTTTCGGAAACCAGCTCCCTTTCCTCCGACTTTCTGCCAAGCCTCCTAGGCAGAAGCGCCTGTGGGGTCTCGGCTAGCCAGTTATTCGGCAGTCGCAATTTCTTCAATCCCATAAGGATTATAGAGAAAAAACATCAATGAAAATCTAATCTTGTTTTAATATTTCATGGTTCGGGGTGGGACCAATCCGAACTCCCTTTTGTCAAAAAATTGATGGGACAGCCAGACTGTAGACGAATTGGAAAAGAGCCAGTTTCCATACAATATTACTTTTATAAAATTCCAGTTGATTGGAACGGAAGGTACGAGACTCCTGCGGGAAAAGCGTGGCCAGGGAGACCACGCAGGCGAACGCCGAGTAGGCTCCCGGACCGCCCGCGGAAAGCGAGTGCCTGGATTGGAAATCATTACACATACCCTTTTTCGAAATCCGCTCCCTTTCCGACGACTTTCTGCCAAGCCTCCTAGTCAGAAGAAGGAGTTTCCAATCCTTTTTTCTTCTGTTTTTGAACTCATGATGTTAAATCATTTAGACGCAGATAATTCGCTTTCAGTTACCCATTTATGGTTCTTCACTTTTTCTCCTCCCGTAGTCGGTGTGAAATCGACCATATAAACAGTCGTTTTTTCGGCAGATTCAACTTCAGCGACTGCCCCGTTCATCCCTTCCATATGAGAAGCATTTACTGTAACCTCCGCTCCGGGTTCATACGTCACTTCACCTGCATCTTTGATTTCTTCGTGAATGATCCATTTATGATTTTCCACTTTTTCTCCTCCAGTTGCAGGGGTATACGAAATTGCATAAGCAGTCGAATCAAAGGCACCCACTATTGTTGCTTCCGCCCCTTTCATCCCTTCCATATGACCTGATTCGATAATCGCTTGACTTCCAACTTCATAGGTTGGATTTTCTGCCGGTTTTAATCCCTCCGGAACATCATCCGAGCTAGAATGGTTCATGTCCATTTCACTATGTTCCTTTACTTCTTTCTCTTCTTTGTTTTTATCATCGCTGTTGGAACATGCTCCAAGGACTAAAAACAGGGCTGCAAATAATGATAAGATGATAGGCAATTTTGTTCTTATTTTCATATTGAATAAAACCTCCTTTATGATTACATCCATCTTACCAATTAAATATGCAGAAAATATGGAGTACACTCGTGACTGAATGTAACCTGATGGCGATCATATTAAAGGTCTGGATAAAAGTGAACAGCATGCCATCGAGCGGGGTTTAACGAGGAAAAAGAATGGTTTAGTGATAGAGAGGGTATTTGAGGTATTCATTCCTGCCGGATCGTGCTTGGAAATCAAGCAAGAAGGACTTGGTCAAAAGTCCTTCCTCTGTCTAGTCTTCCAAAGTTGATTGTTCGATTTTTTGCATGATATGTGAAAGGTTCAGGGAGGCATGTTTTTTATAATCCCTGCCTATGGATTTGAATAACCCTTTCGCTATACCTATTAACATGATTTTCGTATGTCCATCAGAAATAATGGACTTATTAGGGAAACTTGATTCAGCATGTGCACCGCCAATTTTATTAGCTGTCTCCTTAATAAAATCAATGACTTTAATTTCCTGGTTTTTTCCTTCGATGTCGATTTTATAGATAATTTGATTTCTCCAAAGCTTTAGCTCAATCCTTTGTTTAGTATAATCGAAGAGTTCTTCAGTAATATGATCATGATCATTGCTCATTTGATTGGAGTCTTTAATGGGATACAGTTTCGGGTTAGGATTGATTTTCTTTATTAAGGATTGGTCAATTGTGACCTTTTCCCGCTTTATGCGCGTATTTTTCGTTTCACATAGAATCAGCCTTAACTGTCCGGCAATTATATTGTTGAATTCTTGTAATCCAAAGAATTCAACAAGCATTACACTATATTCCAAAATGGTGATGGCTTCATCGAATTTTCGTTTAGCAGCTGCATTCGATCTAGTAAAAACCAATCGGTTCTTCTTCTCCATATCCTTCTCACCCCACTGAATTCGAATGTATTGAATAAATAGTAAAACATCCATAATGGATGTTTCAGACTGTAGACAAATTCGTAGTAAGACAGTTTGCCTACAGTTTTCAAGTGTTCTCAGAAATTCGCTACTTTTCCGCCATAAAGCATTCAGCGGGTTCTCTACCGGCCAACTATTCGGCAGGAGTGTCGCACATTAATATAGTAATAGTTTTCTAAGTCTTGCATATCCATGACATCCTATGGAAAGACCATTCTATAAAAAACTGTCTAGAATGGACAATCTTTCGATAAGGATGCCTTTGATATTCAGATTTTTTTATACTATCTATCGAAGTGCTGTTTCATTAACTCTTTAAATCGTGTTCCATCTATTTCTTCTTTCGTCATTTTTCCATTTTCCCACTGTATAAAGGAAGTATCGGTTAAAGTGATGTTCCCGCTGTTTGTCAAACGGGTGATTAATGGATGTTTATTGAATGGCGATTGGGGATTTTCCCTGATGATCGTTTGGACCTCATTAAGTTCCGCTACATTTCCCACGGGTTGTGAAGAATCGAAAGCATAGCCTATTCTCCAATCGCGATCTTTATGTTTCAGTTTTAATTCAAGGATATGATCTCCGTGGTTAGTACTTTCTTTTTTTATCCTGAATTCGCCATTTTGGGAAACGACCGTTTCTCCGTTCAACGGAACTGGTTTTAATGGCAGATTCCCGCCAAAACCCGTATCGATCAAATAGGTTTGGCCCTCATGGTTCAATAGAATGGTGACATGTGTCCTTCCTATGGTCATCCACCCCTGATTATAGATGACACCACGAACCAAAGATACATCAAAGTCATTTTCCAACAGGAAAAAATAAAGGGCTGAATTCAATTCATAGCATAATCCCCCCTCATTCCTCAGGAGGACTTTGTTCATGATATTCGCTTTATTGATATCACTCAGATGGGATGCCATGATCGATAAGTTTTCAAAAGGAATGGTTTTCGCTGTCTTATCGAGAATTTCGTCTAATTTCTCAAATGTCAGTTTCACATCTTCCTGGAGCCCTATTCTTTTCCTGAATAATACATTCAGTTCATTCATTAAGATTCCCCCCTTAGACAGATACCGGCGAAGCGTATCTTGACTTTGTATATATTCATTATACTTTGTCCATATTTCATCCTTCAATCAATCTGCCATCAGCTCCACCTTTTGCTTATCACCTGAAAAGAGGTCGCCCAATCTTGTCTGAATCATGGGCAACCTCCCCCATTCATGCACCGAGGCAGTTTTTCTTTAATCATTCATTTACCTGTAAGATGATTTTACCTACATTCTTATTAGCTTCCATATGTTCATGCGCCCTTTGTACCTCTTCAAAAGGGAAGACATGGTCCACGATTGCCTTGATTTCATTTTTGCGGAACAACGGCATTGCCTTATTAACGAATTCTTCCGTTAACTCTTTTTTATATTCATCACTCCGGGGAGTTAGTAGAGTGCCTTTTAATTGAACTCTTTTTAAGAGAAGCTCCATCAGGTTTACCTTCTCGACTACAGTTCCGCCTAGAATGCCTATCAGTACCCATCGTCCATCAGTTTTTATGCTTTTAAGGTTTTTCTCCCAGTAAGAAGCACCGATGAAATCCAGGATAACATCCACTCCTTGATTATTTGTAGCTTTCAGTACTTCCTCATCAAAAGCTTGTTCTTTATAGTTGATACAGATATCCGCTCCTAGTGAGTGACAGAAATCCAATTTTTCCTTTGAGCCGGCTGTAGTGATGATTTTCGCTTTTGTCAGTTTTTTTGCCAGTTGGATAGCTGCTGTGCCTACACCGCTTCCGCCAGCATGAATCAATACCGTTTCTTGATCCGTCAATTCACCTAACCAAAACAAGGTTTGGTACGCAGTCAAGAATACTTCAGGAATCGCTGCCGCTTCTTCAAATGACAGGTTATCCGGTATCTTCATTGCACGATCAGCCGGCATCAAGGCATATTGAGCATAACCGCCGCCGTTTACAAGGCCCATCACCCTCGTCCCCGTTTGTATATTTGTACCTTCCCCTGTTTCCACCACTTCCCCGGAAACTTCAATCCCCAATATTGGATTGGCCATATAACCGGTTTTCCCTTCCCGGGAAACAATATCCGTTCTATTTATCGCAGACGCTTTAACCTTTATTAATATTTCCCCTTTACCGGGCACGGGCTTTGAAAAATCTTTAAATAGTAATTGTTCTGCACCACCCGGTTCTTTAACCACTACTGCTTTCATTTGCCCCACTCCTTACCAATTAATTAGTGACCATCCTTTTAAAATGGTTTGTCTTGAAGATGGAAACTATCCTACTCCAAAAAATATCCACAAGCAAATAATTAGGTTTTGGCAAATAAGATAGAATAAAAAAAGTCGATGTCCCTTTCGGGGCCATCGAGCTTTTTTTGAAAAGTTTATATTATCTTTTATTAAGCGATTGACTTCTATCCAGGTCATGATGCAATTGTGCTGCCGGAACCTTAGGGTTAGGAATCTGTCCTTTTGCGACTGGTTCAGCTACATAAACAAAATCTCCCGTACCATCTGGGGCGCTTCCTGTTGCCCATAGGCCATCTGCCGATTCATTACCTTCCGATAAGTTCCAGAATTCGTACGCTTCCGGTTGAGATTCCATTTCCGCTTCCGGTGGGAATGATGCGGGAACAACCACGCCATTTTTTTCTTCAAGTTCTGCAATGGCCGCCATCCATTGATATTGGTGGTAACGATCACGGGCTAACATTTTACGGAAGGTAGCACGTACCCCTTCATCTTTTGTCATATGATATAAACGGGCCACTTGAAGGCGTCCTTGGCTTTCAGCATGCAGATTGGATCGCATGTCTGCTAATAAATTTCCGCTGGCTACGATATAAGATCCGTTCCAAGGCACCCCATTCGAGTTGGTTGGCAGTCCGCCAAGACCGCTTACGAGCAAATGCTGGGGATTGATACCACCCATGATCGCTGCTGTAGCAGGATCTTTTGCGGCTTCTGCTTGATCTTCCGGAGAAGCGCCATCAAGCAATTGACTAATGAGTGAACAAAGCATCTCTACATGTCCAATTTCCTCTGTACCGATATCCATCAGCATATCTTTGTATTTTTCTTCTCCACGGCAGTTAAATCCCTGAAAAAGGTATTGCATCATGACAGTCATTTCCCCAAACTGTCCACCTAACACTTCCTGAATTTGACGGGCAAGCATCGGATCTGGTCGATCTACCTTAACTTCAAATTGCAATTCTTTTTGATGGCGAAACATATTAACTCCTCCTTTTTTTTTATGATGTACGGTTTTTTATTACCCGCCTGTACATACTTAAAACCATAATTCAGTTATCATGAACAATAATTAGAAGAAATTTACATACCATTAACATTGATGACTGAACTAATAAGCCAAGGATTTTCTTTGTGCTATGAATCGCTCAATAAATAAGATATATAAAAGGTCCATCTACCTGTCTATAACTTTAAAATACAGGGTAAAGTAGAAAGAACCATATATAGGAAAAAGGAGGATGAAAAATGGATTTCAAGCCCCGAAATCAAAGAGATCAATCCATTTCAGAATTACGTTATACTTATTCCGCTCGTAACCTATGGTCCGGTTTTCTATTCGGGATCGGATTGGTTGCATTCATCGATGAAGCCATCTTTCATCAACTATTACATTGGCATCATTTCTATGACAAATCCACAACCAGTATCGGGCTTATCTCGGATGGTTTATTTCATGCCCTAAGCTGGTTCGCAACGGTCGGGTCGTTATTCATGTTCGCTGACCTTCGCCGTCGAAAGGGGTTATGGCTGAAAAGGTGGATAGGGGGAGTTTTGCTCGGGGCAGGTTCTTTCCAGTTATATGACGGAATCATCCAGCACAAGCTCATGCGCCTCCATCAAATCCGTTACAATGTCGATATTTTCCCATACGACTTGACTTGGAACATTGCCGCTACAATCATGATCTTGATTGGCATTACCCTCGTCATTCAAACAAGGCGCAGCTTACTTAAAATGAAAGAAGACGCCAGCAATGCACAGTAATGGACATATTCATGATAACGGAACTGTTTTTGAACCGATTTTATTGATGCTACTCATGCCGGGTTTAGTGATTTATATCGCAGCTGTCATCATTTCGAACCGCCGCTATAAAAAATGGCCATTATACCGTACCTTCTTTTGGATTCTTGGCACTCTCTGTGCAGCCTCTGCAATTATAGGCCCAATAGCCAATCGTGCGCATATGGACTTCACGGCGCATATGGTTGGTCATTTACTGCTTGGAATGATTGCACCCATCCTGCTCGTGCTTGCTGCACCCATTACGCTTGCACTGCGAACACTTGATGTACAATCAGCAAGACGCCTTTCAAAGGTGTTGAAAAGTTGGCCGCTGCGATTTTTAAGCAATCCAATCACTGCCTCTGCGCTTAATATTGGAGGGCTTTGGATCCTTTATACGACTGGTCTGTACGGGTTGATGCATCAGAATGCCCTTCTGCATGCATTAGTGCATTTCCACGTGTTCATAGCAGGCTATCTATTCACTGCGTCTATGATTTATATGGACCCTGCACCCCACAGGTTCAGCTTTATGTTTCGAGCTATCGTATTTACAATTTCACTGGCCGGCCATGATATCCTTTCTAAATATATTTTTGCCCACCCGCCAAACGGAGTCACCAAGGTACAAGCGGAAAATGGCGGAATGTTAATGTACTATGCTGGTGATGCGATTGACGTTGCACTTATATGCATCCTTTGCTATCAATGGTTCAAAGTTACCCGGCCCAAGGGGTCACTTGCCTTATAGGAAGGCGGTTCCATGATTACTTCGGTAAACTCCTGCGTTTCTGTTTAATCGTCCAACATTTAGCTCATACTAATTTTTGATGAAAAAATTTTGGATGGAGCTGAATGAAAAATGGAATATGAAGCGAACAATTCTACTGAAAATGCTCTTCGTGATTATAAAGCTGGAATCGGTGTCTTTACGCATAAAATGCCAGATCTTGCTGAGAAATTCAATTCGTTTACGGAAGAGTGCTTTAAAGAAGGTCAATTGTCCAAGAAAGAAAAACAGCTTATCGCACTAGGAATAAGCTTATATTCACAAGATGAATACTGTATTATCTATCATACAAAAGGATGTCTTGTTCAAGGCTGTTCCGAACAAGAAATTCTTGAAGCCATTGGTGTGACCGCGGCATTTGGCGGAGGAGCAACCATGAGTCAGGCTGTTACCCTCGTCCAGGAATGTATTCAGGAAATAAATCAGATGAAACAATGATAAAGAAGGGATAGGAGAATCAGTCCTATCCCTTCTTTATGTTATTAATAACTGCTTTTAATGACTCATGTTGTTGTTATTCCCTTGTGCGGGGGCATACGAATTCATCATTTGTTGCATATCCTGCTGTGCAAGCTGCGGAACTTGGTAATAATGATGTTTGTTTTGATATATCGAAATCTCATAGGCCATTTCAATGCAGTTCGGAACGGAATCTGCAAATACGCGGCGAACCACCGGATTCGTTATTTCAAGTGCTGCCATCGCCTTCATGGATGCCGCAGACTTAACAGCCGCAAGCATCAAGCCTGAAATGCATTCATCCGTAATTTCCGATACGGATTGCAAAGGTTTTTTTGGCTGAGTTGGTGTCAATCCATATATAAAATCGTTACCTTGATTCATTTTGTAGCTCTCAGTCCGTTTAGAAGGATCCTGGCCCGTTTGGAAGCACTCCAATGAAATATTATATTCATCTTGGATGAACTGATATTGACGATCCAGAATGTCGAGTAATTCCTGATCTTGGACATGCTGACGCAAAAGAGTATACGTGTTTAAAGTACCGATCGCTCCCGACAGCACTTCATGTACATCGAATACTTCGTGACCACCGTGATTCAATTGTGGGGGGATAGCACCCGTTTGCATGTTCTGGTGTACTTGACCTTGTTGATATTGGTTTTGCATTGTATTTCCCTCCTCATTTTATCAATCAAGCGAACACGTTTAGTATGTTAAACCCCAACCGGATTATTCAATCTAAACTCTTCCAAGAAGACCAAAAAACTGCTGCATCATTTTTTCTGTATAAAAAAACCGTGGCGCTTTAAACTATAAACACTTTATATACATGGGAGGATTTCTAATGACACATCAATGCTTCTATTGTAGTGATGTCACGGAAGAAAAAAAAATCCATATCGTAACATTTCAAATTACTGACACGGATAGAAACGAAATGCTGTGTGATGAATGTTATCAAGAATGGCTGCAAGGAATAAAAGGGTAAGCATTAAAAGCCCTCTAACATTTCCCAAACATCAACGATGCATGCTTGGATGAATTCAGGGTAACTTAAATTCGTTAATGAATTTCAAGGAGGATGGTTATGGGAATTTTAAGCGGAAATCCGAAAGATGAGCCTATGCATTACGGAGAGGTTTTTGGAACATGGGCATTTCTAACAACTACAAAAGGGTTGATTGCCTGTCATCAAACCATGCTTAATCATACTGGCGACAAAGACCTGCATAAATTGCTTGTTGAAGTGATCGATCAAGGGAAACAGGAACATGACCAACTTGAATCATTATTAAAAGAAAATAACGTAGGACTGCCTCCCTCACCACCTGAAAGGCCTAAAGCTAATTTGGAGGATATTCCCGTCGGGGCACGTCTTCAAGATCCTGAAATCTCCGCTTCAGTATCAATCGATATTAATGCAGGATTAGTTGCTTGCAGCCAAATGATGGGTCAATGCATCCGCGAAGATATTGCACAGATGTTTGCGCAATTCCATACCAACAAAGCTGCATTGGGTGCTGACTTCCTAAGATTGAATAAGGAAAAAGGATGGCTTGTCCCTCCTCCCCTTCATATCAATAAAACAAGTATGTAAATAGTAATGATAGATCCCCTTAATCATGTTTGTAATCGAATCAACATGATTAAGGGATTCATTCCAAAAGGACGATTAAGGAATCATTACCATTGAAGACTTTCGATCAAGTGGCACTTTGTACATTGTTGACTATAATCATTTTTCACAAATTCATGGTTGCAATTCTCCCGAAAAATATTCAGCTCTCTTTTCAGCTGCTCCAATTGAGTTTCCAACTGTTTCATTTCAACTTTTATCTGGATTACCCGATTCATCGAATTCTCCCTCTCGTCGGAATCATTGATAGATTTCCCCATCCGTTTTCCTAAATTCATTCGCTTTTTCTTTAAGCCCTTCATCGATTACCGACTCAAAGCCCAGACCCTTTTCCTTCGCCAAATCACGGATGTCCTGAGAGATTCTCATACTGCAGAATTTCGGTCCGCACATTGAACAGAAATGGGCTGTTTTGGCACCTTCTGCCGGAAGAGTTTCATCGTGATATTCAACCGCCCTTTCAGGATCAAGGGAAAGATTGAATTGATCTCTCCAACGAAATTCGAATCTAGCCTTCGAAAGGGCATCATCCCGTTTTCTTGCCTGCGGATGGCCTTTTGCAAGATCAGCTGCGTGTGCTGCAATTTTATAAGTAATGACCCCTACCCGAACATCCTCTTTATTCGGAAGTCCCAAATGCTCTTTCGGTGTCACATAGCAAAGCATGGCCGTTCCAAACCATCCAATCATGGCAGCACCAATCGCAGAAGTGATATGGTCGTATCCAGGAGCTATGTCCGTCGTCAATGGTCCCAGGGTATAGAATGGTGCTTCTTGACAGACTTCCAGCTGTTTATCCATATTTTCTTTAATCAAATGCATCGGTACGTGACCGGGTCCCTCCACCATGACTTGAACATCGTGCTTCCAAGCAATCTTCGTCAATTCCCCAAGTGTTTCCAATTCCGCAAATTGTGCCTCATCGTTTGCATCTGCAATGGATCCCGGACGGAGACCGTCACCTAATGAGAAAGAAACATCATACGTCTTCATGATTTCACAAATCTCTTCAAAGTGTGTATAGAGAAAGCTTTCTTGGTGGTGGGCCAAGCACCATTGTGCCATGATGGAGCCTCCCCGGGAAACAATACCCGTAACTCGCTTTGCTGTCATTGGGATGTATCGCAAAAGCACACCAGCGTGTATGGTGAAGTAATCGACACCTTGCTCAGCCTGCTCGATTAATGTATCCCGGAATACTTCCCAATTTAAATCTTCCGCGACCCCATTCACTTTTTCCAATGCTTGATATATCGGAACCGTCCCAACAGGCACAGGTGAATTCCTGATAATCCATTCCCGCGTCGTGTGAATATTCTTTCCTGTGGAAAGATCCATTATGTTGTCTGCACCCCATCGTGTAGCCCAAGTCATTTTCTCCACTTCAGCTTCGATCGATGAACTGACAGCTGAATTTCCAATATTCGCATTTATCTTCACGTGAAAATTACGTCCGATGATCATCGGCTCACTTTCAGGATGGTTAATATTTGCCGGAATAATTGCCCGCCCGCTAGCTACCTCTTCCCTTACAAACTCAGGGGCTACATTTTCCCTGATCGAAATGAACTCCATTTCTGGAGTAATGATCCCTTTGCGGGCATAATGGAGCTGGGTTACGTTTTTCCCTTTCACCGCACGCAATGGTTTTCT
Source organism: Peribacillus sp. AS_2 (assembly GCF_026891895.1). NCBI lineage: Bacteria > Bacillati > Bacillota > Bacilli > Caryophanales > Bacillaceae > Peribacillus > Peribacillus sp. AS_2. The sequence continues at coordinate 25,079 of NZ_JAPTGA010000003.1, read as the reverse complement.
TTTCAATCCCGGAAAAACTTCGGCATTGGATTGTGACTCCACTTTTCTATATCCGTTATCTTCCGGCTTTATTTCACGCCCTTCATACTCTTCAACATCTTCCCGTTCCAGAACCCAGCTGCGTCTAATCGGGGCAAGGCCTTTATGAATATCAATCGGATATTCTGAATCCGTATAGAAGCCGCTTGTATCATATACACGTAAAGGCGGATTCTCCTCTTCGCCGAATGCCCCTGTCGTCGGACTTAGCTCAATTTCACGCATAGGTACTTTAATATCGGGTCTAGATCCCTCAACATACACTTTTTTACTCCCGGCAAAACTGGACATAATTGAAACGTTCATGTCATTTACTGAATTACTCTTCATGATTTCATTTCTCCTTTTTAAGTTCATTTAAAAAGGACAAAATCCAATCCACTTCGCACGAAAAAGCCAGGTCTCATATTTAAGACCCGGCTAACGTTAGTATGACTACAGAAATGACCAATTGAAAGGTCATCGTTTAGTAGATTCTAACTTCCCCACGCTGGTATGAACCAGATCAGGTCCTGAGGGTTAAGAAGCTTAAGCGCTTCTCTCTCAGCCCAACTTTTATTGGACACCCCTAGTCTGAATAATTTAATTGATTACAGGGTAACTATATCTCACCCTTTTCATTCTGTAAATAATTTAAAAGACCTAGTATTTTCTCTGCAATCATCTAAAAATTTGTTATTTGGAGGAGGACCGCCAATTAATTCCCCAGGCTCCCAAGGATAGGGAAAAGCTCCTCTAAATGCGTGATTTCGTAGGTTGGAATCACTTCATTCCGTTCCTTATCATGGCGATTTATCCAAACCGACTTTATGCCTACCCGTGATGCTCCAAGGATATCGGTCATTAAATTATCGCCGACCATCAATACTTCATCCTTATCTAGCTCCATGATTTCCAAAGCATGCTCAAAAATGGAGGCATCCGGTTTACCTCGTCCAAATGCGCCTGAAATCACGATTTGGTCGAAATAAGGAACCAGTTCAGGCGTTATTTCAAGTTTGGTATTTTGCAGCTCAGGAGATCCGTTCGTAAGCAATAGCAATTTGTACTTCCCTTTTAATTCATCCAGAACACGGAATGTTTCTTCATAGATAAATGGCTTTTTGCGTCTTTCGGCCGGGAAACGTTCTGCCAGTTCAAGTCCAAATTCCGGGTCATTGATCCCTAATGCCTTCAAGCCCCTCGTCCACGCTTCTTTCCGATAAGCCGGTACAATCCCGGCCATCTTCCGGAATTCATCATGATCATCCTGAAAATTCCCCCATAGTCCCTCAAATGGGTTGATTCCAATCATTTGAGTGAATGCATATGTATCGTAAGAAGAATAAAGATCACGCGCTTCCTTCCGCACCGCTTCTTCAAACTCGTCGACATTCAGACCATATTTCTCCTTGGCAACTTCGCATGTGGCCACAAAAGCCTCTTTTACACTTTTCTGATCCCATAGTAATGTATCATCTAAATCAAAAAAAACTGCCTTCAGCAAAATGTCCACCCCTCTTTCCCCAATATTGAATTCGTAAAAATTACACTATTACAATAATAAACCACAACCAATAAAAAAAGAATAACTATTCGGAAAATGCATGCCTCTTTCTTCGCAAAATGGCTTCCCTTTTCCGGTGGGAACCATATATTCATTTCCCTTTTCCGCTTTCAAATACATACAGTTTTCCATTGCTGGCAATCTTGAATTTTGGACCGGTGAACCCCCGTCGGATCAGCTCTTTCCTCATATATACCATGAGGGCGGCATGACTCACGATCAGAACATTCCTTTCCCCCTTTGCAAAGACTTCATCCAATACTTTTTTGATTCTTTGCTCAGCAAACTTAATTTCCGCCCTTGTCTGCTTGTTGATCACCGAGCAGCAGCGAATCCAGATGGCCCAAAGGATGAACGGCAGCTTAATCCTTCCCCTCAGAGGGGGAGAAGGAATTTCCCGCAGCTCCTCCATCCGATGAACCGTGCCTGGAAAGATGTGTTCCGCTGTCTTGACGGCTCTCGACATATCACTGCAATAACATTCCTGCCATTCCTCCATGCCAAATAAAGTCGTTCCATAAATAATATCCGCTGCATCATAGTCCACAAACCATTGCTTCATATCATCCGCCGTCACAGATTTCCCAGTAGGAAATTCATGTGCCACCTTAAAATGCCGTACCAAACCAATTTTCATATATTCTCCTTTTTATCTTTTAAAATATTCGTTTCTATTTCTTATAAAAGCCCTTAACAATATATTAACCTATGTAAAGCAATATAATAAATGCAAATTGAAACCATTAAAACCTGGTCAAAGGTTCTCCAAATTGTGTCACTGCAAGAATTTAATTATCATAAGGAAAAACATTATGGCCATATGTAAAAAAGAGAAAGCATATCGCCTTCTCCTTTCGTTTAATCTATGAATTGGAGTTCTGTTATCTTACATCTTTTCCTGAATTTATATTTCCCGCTCAAATCACTGAATTGATAATCATTTAGGGATTTCCCCAGTTGTTCCCTTAGTTTATCCGCCGTGATGGATTCCTCAACTGTCTCTTTCCAATTTTCATTTCCCATTATCTCTTCGAACGGAATGGTAGTCAGGACCTCATCATATATCTGGATGCTTTGATCGATGCCGAAGCTGCCATAGATACTGCCATTTTCATCGGCAAAGATATGCTCCGATTCCAATTCTTCCACCAATACTTCCAGGTATCCCTTTGCCTTAACAGGCTTGATGGCAATCTCCGCTTCTGCCTTTACAGGTCCCAATCTCTTATCTATGATCTCTATCGTCAATTTAACGTGAACGGGCGGATAACCAAACCCTTCACAAAGTTCTGCTGCCGAGTTATATACCATCTGAACATCCTCCTTTTGTCACTATCATTATATAATATAAATACTCCATTCCCTTACCAAAAACCCTTATTCAAGTTCACTTGGCACTGCATCTCTCCTTCATCATCGGAAGCCCCTTTAAAACGGCATCATGGTAAAAAAAGTGTAACCCTATTTCCTCACTTCAAGGGTATGATGATCATTTATCACGAGTCATTTATACGTTTATCCATAATACACCATTAACTATTTATGAACATAACCAAAAAGTCCAATGCAACTCCATGCATTGGACTTTTTATAAGCTTCACATTATGGCTTTAGCACCACTTTAATACATTCATCTTCATGATCGTTAAAGATTTGATAAGCCTCACTCGCTTTTTCGAGAGGGACTTTATGGGATATGATCTCCGTGGGGTCGAACTTTCCAGCCGTGATTTCATCAAAAAGCTTTGGCATGTAGTGAATGACTGGTGCTTGTCCCATTTTCAGGTTAATGTTCCGCTCAAATATATTGCCTAATGGGAACATATTATATTTCGAACCGTATACGCCAGTCAGTTGAATCGTGCCGAATTTACGTACGGCGTTAAGGGCAATCTCGATCGCACTTAACGTTCCACCCTGAAGTTTCAGCTTTTGCTCAATCGCCTCTATCGTCGATTTCTTCCCATCCATTCCCACACAATCTATGACTACATCGGCCCCGCCTGAAGTGATTTCCTTAATGTAGCTGCCCATATCGTTATATTCATCGAAGTTATACGCCTCTACCTTATTCATCCGTTTAGCCTTATTGAGTCTATAAGGTAGATTGTCGATGGCAATGACCCTTTTTGCTCCTTTCATCCAAGCGAACTTCTGAGCCATCAATCCAATCGGTCCACAGCCCAATATCGCTACCGTATCATCTTTATTGACGCCAGCGTTCTCTACACTCCAATATGCGGTTGGCAGCACATCAGACATGAACAAAAGCGACTCATCTTCTAGTTCGCATGACTCTGGGATGACAAACGGCATGAAGTTTCCATATGGTACCCTTAAATATTCTGCCTGCCCGCCTGGATAGTTCCCATATCGTTCCGTAAAACCAAAGTACCCGCCTGTATCCACCGCTTCATTAGGGTTGGAATTATCACATTGACTCTCCATATCATGTTCACAATAATAACAGTGCCCGCAAGAAATGTTGAAAGGCAGGACAACCCTGTCTCCTTTTTTCACCTTTGTCACTTCCGGACCCACTTCTTCGACGATGCCCATCGGTTCATGGCCAATGACATAATCTTTATGCGTCGGCAAAGCCCCCTGATATATATGGAGGTCGGACCCGCATATAGCTGTTGAAGTCACTCGGACGATAATATCATCCTTTTCCTGAAGTTTCGGATCTTCAACCTGTTTTACCTGTATATCTTTTGCTCCTTGAAAAGTTACAGCCTTCATAATCAACCTCCTAAAATTTTCTTGATTTATTTTATATACCCGTCCGAAAGACTACTAAGCCTATGGACATCTAATTTCCCCAAGAATTAATCGCCCATTATGCTGCACCTGGATGACAAAAAAAAAGCCCCGGAAACCGGAACTCACATTTGAAACTATTTATTTAGTAACTTTATTTCCATTATCTTTGTGTTTATACTCACTTAGTACCTCGTTGAACACATCGGGATAATTCGTAAACAGCCCCGTTGCACCCCATTCAAGCGCCTTTTTCATATCGGCTCTTTCATTTACTGTATATGGATGGAATTGGAGGTCATGGTTTCGAACCATCTTCACATATTGTCCGTCAACTTTACTAAAGTTCGGGCCAACGCCAACTGCATATTCCTTTATGGATTCCAATTCTTCATCGGAAATGGTTGCTTGGGTCTTGTATGAAAAAAGTTGCACAAGAGGTAACTTTGGATTCAAGTCATGAACCTTCATAAGGCTTTCTTTACTGAACGATTGTATTAATACATTGTTTGTACGGCCCTTCGAATCCACCATTTTATATTCTTCCAGAACCTGCAGAAGTTCTTCTTCCATCCCTGGATACACATCAGGGGACTTTGTTTCGATATAGTAATTGGCCTTCTTTCCAAACTTCTTAAAGACTTCTTCAAGAGTAGGGACCTTTAACCCTTCATATCCCTCTTTTGCCAATTGTGGATATTTTTCATTGAACCAAGTACCGGCGTCCAGTTTCTTGATTTCTGCCAGCGTTAAATCCTTCACAAGTCCAGTACCATTCGTTGTACGATCCACTTTTTCATCATGCATTGCTACCAATCTACCATCCTTGGTCATTTGAAGATCGATTTCTATGTAGTCGCCTTTCATTTGTTCTCCCATTTGATAAGCGGGAATGGTATGTTCAGGTGCATAACCAGAAGCTCCCCTATGTGCGACATTCACAATTTTCTTCTCATAAATAGACGAATTGGAATGATTTCCATTTGCAGCGGAGGCCCCCATTGAAGTAGCCTGCAATATAAAGGCCGCGCTCATCATACAAAAACCGAATTTCTTTAGATTCGTTTTCATTTCCCTCTCTCCCTCCTATTATTACCATTATTTTAAAAGGGGAATGTGAATCTACAGCGAATATAATGTAAAGAAATAATATAGTAGTTAAAATGGTTAAAATAACCTATCAAAAACAGGGCATTCATGCAGTACGTTCTACCCAACCAAAAAGTTGAATGAAAACTTTATTGTTTGATTAATGATAAGAAGCCTTCTAAAAGCCTCTTTTTCTAAAAAAATATAAAATATTTCTTGGCATGTACATATTGAAATAGTAGAAAAAAACGATCGTCCAAATGATTATAACTAAATATTTCTAAACCCTCCGCTTTTATGCAAGTCATGCTTCTTATTCAAACAATTTAAATCTTCCATACCTATAATAAACCAAACTTTCAGACGATAAATCCCATATATTGGAGAGGACGCACCGATGTTGACACACCTTTCCATTTCCATAATATAGATAGAAAGGTTATCGATGACAAAATCTATCTTTTTCTGATTTACAAAAAACTAGTATCATATTACTATTAAGCAAACAGAATATTAATACTAAGGGGAATTATGTTAAAAAATTATCAATATTATCAAAACAAACACCGATTTATACTGAAGGCTTTCATGGCAATGATATCCTTTTTACTATTAGTTGGGATTTCTGTATCACCTATAAGTTGGAAAGATAATCCCTACGAGATGACATTACAGGTCATTTTAATATCGGGGATGATAATTTCTCTGTTATTTTTCTTAAAAACAGAAGTCAATTTTTATAAAACCCTATTCATTTTCTTAATTACTGTTTATTTTTATAGCAAGTTTTGGATATTCCCGGATACTGCCATCATGCTGGCCTTATTCGCTATAGCACCCTTGTTTCCCATTTTTCTCTTTGATAAGATCGGGTTTTATATTGTGGCCAGTTTAAATATCTTATTAGGTCCCGCTTCCATCTTGATCATTTCAAAAACGGATCTTCAACACACTTATGAATATGTCGCTTTGGATAGTTTCGGCAACACGCTTAATTTCATCGCTATACAAATCATATTGGTATTCGTATTCATAGGAACCAATAATAGGATGGAATCCAATAATGCATTTCATAAGGAAATACAGCAGGCCAAGCAATTGAACTCAGTCGGACAGCTAGCTGCCACCATTGCACATGAGATACGTAATCCGATTACAGTCGTTAAAGGGTTTGCCCAGCTATTAGATCAAGAGAAGGAACTGAATGAAACGGAAAAATTTTATGTACAGACCATGCTTACGGAACTTGAATATACACAAGTGATTATCAATGACTATTTGTCTTTAGCTAAACCGCAAACGGATAATGTACAGGTCATTCCTTTAAATGATGAAATCCAAAAGATTTCCGACCTATTGACCAGTTTTGCCAATAATCGCAACATCGGCTTTCTTCTCGATTTCCGTGACGACCTGCACATTAACATGAATCCCATCGAGCTTAAACAGATACTGGTCAATATCATGAAAAATGGAATTGAGTCAATGAACAAACCCGGATTCATCAAGGTGGAAACAGAGCAGGAACGCACTATGGCAAAAATACGAATAACGGATACAGGAATAGGGTTATCAAAAGAGCAGCTTGAAATACTTGGCACCCCATTTTACTCGCTTAAAGATAGGGGAACCGGTATCGGCCTGACCGTTTGTTATTCCATCGTTCAAAAATACAAAGGGAAAATCGTGGTACAGAGCGAAGTGAACAAAGGAACATCGTTCACCATTTATTTGCCCTTATATAATAAAATAGATTAAACATACATACCTAATAAGAAAAAGGATGACCCCCCATCACCGGGCGGTCATCCTTTTTCAATTACGCTTTAAAGCTATCTTGCCATTTCAGCAAATGATTTTCTAAAAGGCGGACAAACGAGTCTGAGATTTTACCAGCGAGGGCAAATATGATGATGCCTACGAATACGACGTCCGTTTGCATGAATGAACGGGCATCCTGGATCATGAAGCCGACCCCTCTATCCGCACCAAGCAATTCAGCGACGACCAGGCACATCCAAGCCGCACTTAAGGCTAAACGGATACCAAGTAATATGTTAGGCAATGCTGCCGGAATCATGAGCTTCGTTATTTGTTCCCGACGGCTAAACTCCAAGATTAGGGCAACATCGTAGAGTTTTTTATCCACATTCCGAAGACCCAAAAAAGTTTGTAGATATAGAGGAAAAAAAGCACCTAAAGCAATAAGCAGCACTTTTGATAGTTCACCAAACCCGAACCACATAATGAATAAAGGCGTGATCGCGAGTAAAGGAACCGTTCGTAACATTTGAATGCTTGGGTTAAGATACTCTTCGGATTTTTTTTGCATCCCAACGATGACACCAAACAATAAGCCTAAAAACCCACCTAAGGCAAAGCCAAGAAAAGCCCGCGTTAAACTGATCTGTAAATGCATGCCCATTTCCCCCGACTGGACGAGATCAATGAACGTCATGACGATCAATAAAGGGGATGAGAACAATTGGGCAGGCAGGATGCCAACCGAACCTAATGCTTGCCATGCAATCAACACGACAACGGGAAGTACCGAACCCCGCAATGCCGATTTGGCAAGTTTGGATTGTTTTGTCGTTTCCCTTATGACAAGGTGCTTGTTTTGTGCAACGGTCTGTGTAGACATAATTTTCATCCTTCCTTTTTCAAAAATTCAATTAAATGCTCCAATCTTCCACCTCTGCTGGATGATGTTCAAGTTGTGTTAATATGACGGCCCTGAATTCCTGGAACGCTTTGCTTGTTCGGGTTCTTGGGTATGGCAAATCAATCGGAACGATAGCTTTAATCCGTCCAGGCTTTGCATCCATGACGACCACCTTCCTCGATAAAAAGATGGATTCATCAATATCATGGGTGACAAGCACCATCGTTGTCTTATTTCTCTCCCATATTTCCAGTAAAGCCTCTTGAAGATGCGTTCGCGTGAATGCATCCAATGCACCGAATGGCTCATCCAGCAATAAAACTTCAGGATTACGCAATAAGGCCCTGGCAATGGCAACACGCTGCGACATTCCTCCGGATAATTGGCGTGGATACGCCTTCTCAAAACCTTTTAGTTTAACAAGTGATATCAAATCATCCACCCTTTTTCGAATGTCCGGTTTCTTTAATGGAAGGTTACCTGCAATATTCTTCTCCACGTTTAGCCATGGAAATAATCGGTGCTCCTGAAAAATGAAACCACGGTCTTTAGATGGGGCGCTAACCTTAAGATCCCCTGCCATGATCGTGCCATCAAAGTCTGAATCAAGTCCTGCGATCAACTTTAATAATGTGCTTTTCCCGCAGCCGCTCGGACCAATGATGGTTACGAACTCACCATTGTTGACGGTCAGATTTAAATGATCCAAAACATGGACACTTTCATTCTCATTCTTAAATGTTTTGCTTACCTGATTAATTTCTAATGTCGCAACCAATCCCCTCACCCTTTCTCAAATAAAAAAAATAGAGATCCAGCAATAAGGCACAAATTGTCCCTTTGCTGAATCTCTAGTTAACTAGTCGATTCAATATTTCATTTTATATTAACTTATCGATTATTTATAATCAACACCTAATACCAATTTATTTTATCGGATTAATCGTAAAAAGTATTGACAGATAATTCTAACAGCTGTTAAGATGCATTCATACACAAATCCGCTTCACACTGGAGCCAATTAAATAAAGGTCATGTGAATCAACTGGACTACCGGAGATTCAATGAAGAGTAACCAATCAAACTCTTCGTTGAATCTCTTTTTTGTCATTTGTCTGACTATCCAGATGTGTATAGCTGTAAAAAAGGAGGGAATTCATGAAGGAATATCGTAAACATCTAACCGCAGTACTACTTGCCATCATTAGCATCGCTGTATTGGCAGGCTGTAATTCCGATGCCGGCAAAGCTTCCGGGAAAAGTGATCCACTGAAAGTTCATATTGCCTTAAATGGCAAAATGGGACCATTGGTCATTGCAAAGGAAAAGGGATTGTTCAACGAAGAGTTTTCTAAACTGGATGCCCAAATCGAGTGGAGTGAATTCCAGAGTGGTCCCCCGCTTTTGGAATCCCTCGCTTCCAATCGGGTTGACCTGTCCTTTTTAGGGGATGGTGCACTGATTGCCGGCATTGATAAAAACCTGCCATTCGAAGTGATTGCACAAACAGGCCGGGGTGAGTCATCTGTCCGGATCCTGGCTCAAGCGGGAGGTAACATAAAGAAGATTGAAGACTTAAAAGGAAAAACGGTCGGCGTTGCCTCGGGGACAACGGGTCATGTGTATTTAATCAAGGCATTGAAAGCCCATGGCTTAACGACTGATGACATTAAACTCATCAATTTGCAACCAGATGATGCTCAAGCGGCTTTTGAAACCAAAAAATTGGACGCCTGGGCAATATGGAACCCTTATTACCTTAATAATATTGAAAAAGGGAATGCTGTCGCACTTAAAGTAAAAGGAAAAATATTAGCTCCTGGTGCAATCATTGCACGTAAGGGCTTTGCCGAAGAGCATCCTGAAATTGTCGAGGCCTATTTAAAGGTTTATAAAAAAGCAGCCGACTGGCAAATTGAGAATCCAGATGAAGCATCTGAAATTTATTCCAAAGAAACTAAATTGCCAGTGAGCACCGTAAAGACAATAATAACGGCCGAAAAACCAAATATCTTCTTTACCGAAGATGCCATCAAAGCACAACAAGAATCCATCGATACTTTAGCTGGTGTGGGTTATATCAAGAAATCATTTAATTTTAAAAATCACATCAACAATGAATACATTGATGAAGCCTTTAAAAAATAAAAAACTAACCTTACAGGAGGAGATTGATTATGACGGAAACTAAAACACAACAATTGAAAGTGGTACCGGTAGCAGGAAGGATTGGAGCGGAAATTCAAGGAGTGGAATTAAGCGGAGACTTGGATTTAACTATTTTCAATGAAATCAAACAAGCGTTAAACGATCATAAAGTCATATTCTTCAAAGGTCAAAATCATTTGGACGATGCCAGCCAAGAAGCATTTGCCAAACTATTGGGTGAACCTTATGCACATCCTACAGTACCGGTCAAAGACAATACTAACTATATTTTCGAGCTTGACTCCGAACGCGGTGCTAAAGCAAACCATTGGCACACTGATGTCACTTTCGTTCCAGAGGTTCCTAAATACTCTGTTTTAAGAGGGGTGACCATCCCTGAAGTTGGCGGAGATACAGTTTGGGCCAATACGAATGAAGCATATGAGGACCTGCCGGATGGATTGAAGAAATTAGCGGACGGACTATGGGCAATCCATACAAATGAATATGATTATGCTCAATTCAAACCAGCCGAAAACATTGATGATGAGGTTAAAAAGAAATATCGTGATATATTCGAATCGACCATTTATAAAACAAGGCACCCAGTCGTTCACGTACACGCCGAAACCGGAAAAAGGCATTTGTTATTAGGTGGCTTTGCTGGTAGAGTGGAAGGCTATACAACAAGTGAATCCGAAAGATTATTAAGCATCTTCGATTCATACGTCACGCGCTTAGAAAATACCGTGCGTTGGCAATGGAGTGAAGGCGACGTGGCCATTTGGGATAACCTAGCCACGCAGCATTACGCTATTGCCGATTACGGGAACCAGCACCGCGTCGTTCGCAGGGTCACAGTAGGAAAAGACGTTCCCGTAAACAAGGAGAACGAGTCCAGCAGACTAATTGTTAAGAAATAAAACTCCTGTATCGAAGGTAAGCTTCCTTTACTGACTGCCCCATAAGCGAATGAAAACATTCAAACGGCCTTATTGCAGGAAGTTTGAGTGTTTTCTTTATTGGCAGGACTAGCCAACTCGCCCTTTGGCATTTTCAGTACTTTGTCCCCTCATTTAAAATTAACTTCAATGAATTCAATCTCTTCTGCCCGACTTAATGTTCCATGGGCTTTTCCAACGGTGCCCTCTTTATCTTCCCAAAAGAAGTTATGGTCCTGAACGATCGTGCTAAAATCAAAGTCTCGCCACCGGGCAGCGATGGACAGCAATCTTTCTCTATGCTGAAAATCACTTGAATCCACTATTTTATAAACTTCTTCTATAATCTTAGGGGACATCGGTATAGCTCCCCATTTATCTTGCGAGCGAACCTTTTGATGAGTCATTTTATGCATGACGTCCATGACTTCCATTTCGGTTGAGCCCTCATCAAGTCCCGTTTCAAATTCAATCCCATCATATATCGCTGTTTTCGCTTCAAGTTCCGCAGCTTTAGCTTTCGCTTCCCTTTTGGCTTCGATTTTTTCATCTTCTCTTTCTCTTTCAATTTGTTCTTTGGCTTCCCTGGCCTCCATTACGAGTTGAGCTTTTTCGTACTCATTGGAGTTCTCCATGATTTTAAAGGAAGCAACCCCCACCCCGAATAATGCAACAGCAGAGATTCCACTAATAAGTAAAACCTTTTGCGGTTTCTTCATAAAAACTTCCTCCAAGATTGATAATGTCAGATACTATTTATTTTAACATATTAAATGGATGGACTATCCAGAAAAGGAAGACATCCAAACCCAGATATCAATAATTACCCAAGATAACATTCCATTTTTTCAAGAAGATTCATTCGTCACTTATTGCATACTGGATGACATATATAATGCAGCAACAGTATACAAAGACAAATTGATAATACCGGGTGCCGGGCATTGTGAAGCTGAGGTAGTGGATTTGGAATAGTATTGAAACAAGGTATGGGGTTTTGTGGATAAATAGATGGAGTAATGGGAAAAAGGTAAAAAAAACTGCCAATCTAATATCGGCAGTTTCTTTTCGTTTTCGTACAGCCAGCGTCTTTATCAGAATTAATTATCCTGAACGATTATTTCATCGATTATACCGTAATCCTTCGCCTCATTTGCACTTAAGAAGTAATCGCGATCTGTGTCCTTCGCCACCTTTTCGATAGGCTGACCGGTCCTTTCCGAGATGATTTGATTGATATGATCCTTCAGCTTCAAAATCCTTCGGGCAGAAATTTCGATTTCCGTTGCTTGCCCCCTCGCCCCACCAAGCGGTTGATGAAGCATGATTTCACTATTTGGCAAAGCGCACCTTTTCCCTTTCGTACCCGCCAATAAAAGCATGGCACCGAATGATGCGGCCATCCCCGTACATACAGTCCGGATATCAGGCTTAATATATTGCATCGTATCATAAATGGCGAAACCGGCACTGGTCGATCCCCCGGGACTGTTTATGAAGATAGTAATTTCTTTATCAGGTGCATCTGCTGCCAAGAATAACAATTGGGCAACCACACTATTGGCTAAATGATCGGTGATTTCTTCCCCAATCATGATGATACGGTCTTTTAGAAGTCTGGAATAAATATCGTACGAGCGCTCACCCTTGCTGGATTGCTCAATTACATATGGAATGGTGGTCATATCTCTTCTTCCTCCTAACAATAATATTGGCTATGCAGCCATTGAGAGTGTGTTTGAAGGAGTGAAGCTTGATTTGGAAAGATTCGAACGATTCATCAGTTTAGGAATCATCGACGCACTCTTCAGGGATTTGAAAGATGGGATGCTTCTAATGAGGATATCCGGATTTTGGGCTTTTAAAGCCTGTGTCATCAGGGACATGAGCCGCTGCTCCTCCTCATCCTGCCAATCTTCCACGCAAGACAACCTACGATCTTCAACGTCATTCTCAAAACGCTTCTTCACACGGTTCAAGATTGCCTTTACAGCCGTTTCCGTGGTGTTCAAGTAATCTGAGATTTCTTTTGACCGGTAGAGGAATCCTTCCTTTAATATGAACACTACAGCTTGTTTCGGGGTAAGGGATTTTATTATATATTCAACCGTTTCAAAGACATTTTCCCCAACTGCCCCCAGTTGTTCGGTATCCAACAGATCGTCTAAAGATTCTTTTTTCCTTTTTCGTATCGTATCAATCCAGGAATGTCGGGCTATCGTCTTCAATAAAGCTGTGGTTATCACCGTTTTCTTCCCATAGCCCTGCATTGCCTTCAATATCGTTTCCTGAGCCAAATCATCCCCATCCCAATTATTTTGGGTCAGAAATCGGCAAAATCGAATCAATTCAGGATAAACTTCACGCAAAATTGCACCGTTATCCTTTTCTTCAGAAATATCTTCCCTCAACTTATTTATCATTTTTCTCACTCCTTCAACACCCTCTATCCTCTAAACGTTTCAGAAAGAGAAAAAGATATGGGGGTGAAAAAATTTCCTTCATGCTTCATTATATTCTATTCCATTTTTTCCATTGGATTTCCTTTCATACTAAAAACCTGTTTGGTTAAGATCCAAACAGGCTAATATGGGCTTCCCCCGCTGTGTACCCGGTTCATCACCAATCATTTCAGTGTAGACCATTACTCCCGTGCTTTCCGCTCCATTCCAATAAGCCAGCCAGACGCTTGGATGTACGTACCTAATGTCCATGGTGTGAATCCTTAATTTGTTCATAGGAACTCCGCTGCTATTCCAAGTGTTCAATGCATTCGACCGTGTATTCGCTAGGTTCCATTTCGTTTACTTCCATACCAAACCAACTGGAGGAGCGACTCTCATTAGCGCTATCTTTACAATAGTTCACTATAGAACCTGCTGGCTTTTCTTCAGACTCTTGATCGCTCATCTCTTCAAAATTCACCGACCGCTCGTTATGACGCTCGCTGTCTGACTTTTCATTATCCAGGTCTGCGAACATGAACATGCAGTAAAAAACCAAAACCATAATTGCCATGGTGATCAACCTTGACATTATAGGGTGTAATTTTTTCAATATAGCCAAAACTCTCTTCATGGTGGTTTCCCCAATCCTGCTAAAGCATATTACATTCAGAATGAATTAATTCATCTATTAAATATCCATCAATAACACTAGTTTAGAAAAATATTACTATTTTCATTATATCAAGTTCCAGAAGTTTTTATTGCCATTATTCAATAAACAACTAAAAATACTCCGAACCCTATAAAATGGACAGTCCAAAAAATATCAATATACCCCTCAAATTGACTTCCCTCCTTTTTCAGTGTTACTCTTAAAAGTATACATTCAAAATACTGATTCCATTGGCGTGAATTAAGGGTGATCACTTTTGCCAAAAGAACATTTAATAGACGTTCAACCAATCAGATCATCGGAAAAATTAGATGATATGAAATGGTCATTGAAAAGACATTGCAGCGAGAGAGACTACATATTGTTCTTGTTAGGCATCAATACCGGCTTACGGGTGACTGATCTATTATCGCTGAAGATAAAGGACATTGAAGGCAAGATGGAGGTCATCATCAAGGAAGGGAAAACAAAAAAGCCAAGAATGATACAGCTTAATACTATATGTAATGAATTGGCCGCCTATATAGCCACCATTGATGGTGAATGGCTATTCCCCTCACGCAAGGGTGATAAGCCAATAAGTAAGATACAAGCATACAGACAGCTTAATAAAGCAGCGGACATGGTGGACATCGAGGGCGTCGGTACACATACCATGCGGAAAACATTCGGGTACTGGCACTATAAACGTAGTAAGAACCTCGCTGAGTTACAAATGATCCTTAACCATTCACACCCTGTAATTACACTTAAGTACATTGGGGTTGCTGATGAAGGAACAGAGGGCAGCTTATATGACTTTACACTATGGGAGGACGGAAGAAATGTCACTGACTGAATACAATGCAAAATATGAATCTATCATTCGCAGCAATATTTCCGACAGACAAAAGGCATTGAAGTTAGCTGATCTAATGATCGATATGGAAGGCCAGCTAAAAAATGAAATCGGGGAACATCGAAATAAAGAGGTAAATGCTTTATATAAAAAAGTATCCCTTTTCTCCAACTTGTTATGAAATAGTCCTAAGACCTTGCCCTGATGTGCAAAGGTCTTTTTTTTGCCTTGAAAGTAAAATTTGTTTCCTTAAGGCTTTACACTGAACTCAATTAACATCCGACTGACTCGGTACTGGTTTCCATGTTTACAAATTAAACATACTTAAGGAATACTTTTTCGCCATCATTTCCAAGATTTTTATCCCGGCAACGCTGTTCCCCTTCTCATCCAGCGCTGCACCATAAATTCCAATCCCGCATTTTCCGGGGACGGCCCCCATGATTCCCCCTGACACACCGCTTTTAGCCGGTATGCCAACATTAATGGCAAATTCACCTGATGCGTTATACATGCCGCAGGTAACCATGAATGTCTTGCAAATACGGGCAATGTCCCCTGGGATGATTTGCTTTCCCGTCAGTAAATCTTTCCCATTCATGGCAAGCACACAGCCTATCCTCGCTAAATCCTGACTGTCCATTTCAATGGCACACTGCTTCGAATACAATTCGATTAAATCCTCCACATCCTCATTTATTACTTGATGCTGTTTTAAAAAATAACTTAACGACCTATTCAAGTCTGCTGTATTATATTCTGACCGGGCAACATCTTCATTAAAGCCGATATTCGGATTTTGCGTCAACTTCCGGATAAAATGTAAAATACGCTGAAATCGCTCGGTTACACTGGCACCCTCTATCATGTGGGTCACAGTCAATGCTCCTGCATTAATCATGGGGTTTAACGGCTTGGATGGCTTGTTTGTCTCTAGCTTGGCAATCGAATTAAAAGGATCCCCAGTGGGTTCCTTTCCTACATAGGAAAAAACATGATCCTCCCCTTTTTCCATTAATACAAGAGCAAGTGTCAAAACTTTTGATATGCTTTGAAGGGTCATTTTACCGCTTACATTCCCCGCACAATATCCTTTCCCGTCAGGATAATAAATAGCAACAGACAAATCCTCAGGATTCGCCTTTTCAAGAGCCGGTATATAGTTTGCCACTGTTCCGTTACTCGTATATTTTTTTGCCTCATCAACCAGTTGCTGTAATTCGTCATTGGACCTGCATTGACATCCCATATTGTTCACAATTTTCCGCCCCTTAGAAAATTTGTTTTGTGAAGTGTTCTTAGATAGTGTTTTTTTATTTATTGCCATATTCCATCGATATTATTAAAAATACTGCGAGGCGGCTACTTTCCTGGTCTTGGATTTCTTAAATAATAATTCTTTAATGAAATTTTTAAATGCTCCTCCATTTATTATTTACTGATTTTAATTACCCTTTATAAGGTCTTCCTATACCTCTCTCCTGTTTAATGCACAGGTTCTTTTTTAAAAAATAAAGAAAAACAACAACAACATATATAACAAAGGTCAAGCTGTAAGACAGGTGGGCTAACGCCTTGTAAAAAAACAGGGGCAACCTTCTCTGTTCTTTAAAGATTTAATTGAAAAAAGAAGGAATTAGAAGCGATTAGACGGAAATATAGAACATACGAATATTATTGCATAAGCTTTTATATGTATCTCACACTTGATGGAAAGTAGGAAAGGTCATGGGAAAATCAAAAAGTTTACAAGAAATCTATAACGCTAACCGTCCAGAAAATAATGAACTTTTCCGAGCGATACAACAGCAGCTACAACTGAAATATCCAGACAAACGAATGACAGCTACGAGAACCATGCAAATAATTGTGGCTGATAGTGTTTCATCTGGAGAGCTGCGTAATGTGGGAGCCCGCCTTCTTTACAGTTTATAAGGATCTGTGATTCATAAGCCCTTTTAAATTTCCGAACACAGAAACAGTCTCATAATTGAAAGAATTTCTAAAAAAATGGCGTTGAATAAAGTAAATAGAAGAAGTATATAATCCAACTTGTTATGATCGAGCCTGAGACCTAAAGATGTTCGTTTCGTAAACAAACTTCATTCTTTCGCCTACGTCGTGCGCCCTGTGCAATGATTTTTGCCTTTGGAAAAGTCTCAGATATTTTATTACTCAATTTCAATATATATCTACTTTCAACTGGTGAGTAAAAATGCTCAAAAGATAAAGATTGACAACATTTTTAGAGTGACTCATACTAGTAGTGACTCAGGTGACAGAATATTATGAATAGTGGAGGGGTAATTATGAATAAGATTTTCGTTCCTAACGCAATCGCCACTTTAACAAGGCTTTTCTACAGTTCGACTACAACGAATGAGTATTTAGCTATGAGAACCGCTCAATTCTACATTGAAGACCTGAAGTTACTGCAAGACGTGGAGGCTGTTGCCTTGGCGATCGAAAATCAAAATGCTTTCGCATTAATGTCTAAATTCAAATTATTTGATTATAAGGCTGCTGAAAAAATTGAAATCGCACTCTCCGCTTCTGGCTATACCGAAGCAGACTTGAATGCTATGAATATTGAATTCTAAATCATTTATCAAAGTTAACGAAACGAATGGCAGAGTTAATACTCTTTGACCATTCGTTTTTTTTAATCGTAGTAACAAACGTGCTCCTTAATAGAGAATTCATGTATCGTTTTGTAGCTTCAATAGGCGTCTGTCACAGCGTATCACATGATATTCTAATACCCTTAATCACTCCCATGATGTTTGTTTGCTCCTTCGTTTCACTTTTCCTACATTCTTGAGTGATGGAAAATCATTTGATCTTGTAGTGTCATGAACACAAAAAAAGCTTCACACAATTAAGTGTGAAGCTTTTTGTAATAGCAATCCTTCGCTATTGGTGATACCGGTGTCCGGGGTCGAACCGGCACTCCAGAGGAACACGATTTTGAGTCGGGCTAAAAAAATGTTAATCCCCATTTGCGGAAACCGATATCCTTTAAAAACCATCATATTTCTCCCTCTTTTTGAACCGCGCAATGGGGAAACAAGCAAAAATTAGTCTCAGAACTATGAAAAACCACCAAAAAAACAGTAAATTCCTAATCAAATGGCAACCCCAAAGAGAACCACAAGCATAGAATTTCCAGATTCAGTGCCACTATGGTTTGATACTTATATTTTTCCGCTAAACTCCCACAGCCCAAGCTGCCCTTTTGCAGGAATATATTCATCGAGCATCCGCATGTCCTCAATTTCCCAGGCATAGCCGCCAACTCTGTAATCCCCTAAAAACAAGTCATTCCCTGAAATAACCCGACTATCTTCTAAGACCGCCCAGTTTCCATTGTTTTCTTCTATTTTCAAACAGTTTTTCAGCTTGCAGACTCCAATTATCATTCCGGTCGGCAGATTATCTTCTGTATACCCATGCTTAGCCAGCAGCTCGGCAACTCCATCCAGTCTACAGGCGGGCTTATCTACTTTTTTGCTCGTATGAATAGCAAGAGGACCCCGATAATGCGTTCTCCAAGTCCTTGTTTCATATTCGGATTCCCTAAGGACAAATAAGCTTGCCCAAGGCTGGATCATCGACAGTACTTTCATTATTTATCCCCCTGCTCCTGACATCATTAAGTTAATTGGTTATATAGTTCCCTTGAATAAGGATAATATAGACTGTATCTAGATTTAATGTTCTCTTTTGCCATAAAAAAGACAGCTAACCAAAATGTACGCTGTCCTCGTGGTCCTAACTATATTTTGTTGCAACACTAAGTGCATGTAGACATAATAGATGTAGTGCAACTCCCTAAAAAATAATAGGCATTAGGAACGGAAACTTCGTAGCTTTTTCGAAATTTCCCGCCTTCAATATATAAAAAACGGCTCTTGGGCCCGCCTAAATTGCCCTGAACCGTTCTTTTTCATTGCCCGCCACGTTGCCGCATGACAGGCGTTCCGTTCGATGGTCATTGCCGTGATCCTGTCTTAATTCCGGCGTTGCCGCGCCGTTTATTTACCTTTTCGGTTTCAAACGCCTATAGCTTCCATGACTGGACCCGAATTCATTAAATAATCCTTGTCATTTTCGTCCAAATTAACGAGATAAACGTTCAGATCGCTTGTAGGAGTTGCTTTATAAACAGCTAACCTTTCGTGAGTCACGAAAACTTTATTGCCTGATAAAAGAAGGCCAGGTGTATTTTCTGATGGATAAATCTTCCCTCAAATAAGTAAGTTACGGTAATTTTTTTAGCGTTTTTCATATAATCGCCTCCAATATTTTATTTATCGGCGAATACTTGGATTGCTCAATAAGTGAGGTAGTTGAATTTATCGAAAAGAAAGAGGATGCGGAATAATCCCCCGACTTCCTCTTTTTTATTAGACTTTGTTAAAGATTAAGGTTGATCAACTAGTCTGCCCTACAGCCGTAATTTTGCAAGTTGAAATTGCAAATCTAACGATTGTTTCAGGACTTATTGGTAAAGTACCTAACACTATGCCAAGACCTGTTTGTTCCACGTTAAAATCTGCTGCAATAGAACCATTACTTGCTAAAAGATTCACTGTAGAACCGATAAGTGTATCCAGCAATTGTCTAATTGGTCGTTCACGACACTCACATTCGCACCCAGAATCAACAGGTGGCAACAAATTGATAGTTGGTCCTGGAGGTAAAAATCCTACCCCTGTTACATCAGAAATATTTACACTAAAGGTTGTCACTCCATCTGTAACAGTAACTAAAAAATCATTCACTTGAATAATAGTAAATAAAAAAAAGAGAGGAGGTACATTTGGTGCGTCTGCAATAGTGCCAAGAATTACAGTTTGCCCAACAAGTTGTTGTAAAACGTTCTGCATAGGAAAAACACAGCAATCACATAGACAACCTGCATCTTCTCCTGGAGGCCCTTGTGGTCCTTGAGGTCCTGGAGATCCTGAAGGCCCTTGAGGTCCTTGAGGTCCTGGAGATCCTGAAGGCCCTTGAGGCCCTTGAGGCCCTAGAGGTCCTGAAGGCCCTTGTGGTCCTGGAGGTCCTGAAGGTCCTGGAGGTCCTAGAGGTCCTCGTAGTCCTCGGGGCCCTGGAATTCCTGGAACTCCTTGGAGACCTGGAGGACCCGGAGGTCCTTGATGAACAGGGGGACAACAACAGATCCTATTAAAACAGAGAGGACAGCAAAAATTAGAATTAGATGACATAAAATTCCCCTCCTTCTAAATAATATATTTTTGTTTTTTAATATTGCGTGACCGTTTGTCCTTATAGTTGTAACTAAATAGAAAAATATAGCTTTTACCAGCGTTCCGACCTTGTTCCGGAATTAAGTTTCTCTCTGGATGAATTGCTGAGCTAGTTTCGCAATATGCGTCTTATGCAAAACATTGGACCATCTTTCCTTGTTCAACTAAACTGCCCAGTTAGTTCATCAAGAAAATCAACAACATCCTTTAACAGAGCCTTTTTATTTAACAACGATTCGCACTCCGCCTTCACTCGACCTGCTTGGCGCTGGTTCGCTCCTTAACGAACTCATGAACTCCGTAAATGATTCGCTTTGAAAGACCTTAAATGGATAATTTCCGTCGATTGCATAGCGCTGATCCGAAAGTATTAGGACGTGCGGGAACGGATTATCGATAACACCATTTTCGTATAACAGACAATATCGGTCGAGTTTCTCATCCATCTGCTTAGAGCTGTAAACTGTTTTCTGTACCTCGATAAAAAACGGAGTGCGCCGAAAGTGTACGTATATGTCCGGCTCGCAGCATCCGTCCTTTTTCCGTCCCTACTTCGGCTCAACTAAAAACGATTCCAGGTCGCCAAGCTTCAGCATCTCTTTATAGACGTTTAATATCGCCAAAAAATGACCTACTTTCTGCGATTGTTGTTTCATCTGTACGTTTGGACCGAAATAGCAATACGGAATAAAGGCGGTCGAGCGTTGTATCTCTCCGTCCCTGTGTAGTTGGAGCAAGACGTTATTCGCTGCGTATTTCGGGTTTTTTAACCCCGTGAAGAAAAGAAAAAAACGCCACCCGAAGTGACGCTTAATTAGTAGTTTCGTTTCTTTAACGTATTTAATGGAGAAAACTTCCGGTGCTGCTCTTTCAAATCTTCCGCGAATAGGTTAACGTATATCCGGACCATTTCAAACGTAGTATGTCCGAGTATCTGCTGAAGCTCGAATATCCCGGTGCCATTCTTAACGCTCATCTTTGCAAAGGTATGTCGGAACGTATGCGGTCTGCAACGTACATCTTTTATACCCGCCTGCTCTCCGTAATCGTGTATTCGTGATTGTACCTAGCGTTTAGTTAACGGGGTATCGTCTACGGTCACAAACAATCTTTTCTAAAGCTTTATATAAGTTCGTTTCTTCTTTCTTTGCTCCAAGCTGAAGATCATATCCAATAAATTTTGCTGAATTATGAACTTCATCACAACAAAGAAATTTGAAATTTGATGTCCTTGCTGCGGACAAGCTACAATAGGACCACCCAGGTCCTTTTTGTTTTGGTTAATAAAATATTGATTTTAAAATAAAAAATAAGCCTTGATGGGCTCGTTTTTGTTAAAAGTTATTATCGATAAATTCTGCTTCTTCATCCGAGTTAAGGACTCCAGTAGCTTTTCCAACAGTTCCTCCTTGATATTCCCAAAAGAAGTTATGATCTTGATCAACGTTTTCAAAGTTTCCTTCTTTCCAACCAGTTACGATCCTTAACAAATAACTTTTAAGAGAGAAATCGCTGCCTTTCACTATTTCGTAAACTTCGTTAATGTTTTCAGAAGTCATCTGAACTGATCCCCATTTGTCTTCAGAAATAACTTTTTGATGTGTCATGTGATGCATAACCTCAATGACTTCGTCTTGAGTTGAATTAGGACTAAGACCAGTTGAATCTTCAACTCCGCCAATTGCTGCAGTTTGTTCTTCCATTTCTGCTTCTTCATCATCCTTATTCAAAATTTCCCCAGGAGTATTTCTAGATTCCCGCCTTTCTTCATAATTTTTAGCATTCTGATAAATTGTCATTACCACTGAGATAACTGCTGCAGCTGTTATAAGTCCAACCATTGACCATCTAAATTTGTTCATTGTAAGTTCCTCCGAGTCATAGTTCGATTATCACTCATTTCAGTTACATCCTTTTATGGATAAGCTAACCATTATTATATTAACAGAAACTATTAACAAATAATCTTAAACTATTAAGTAACCATATAGATAGAAAGATATAAAATTTTTATCTTATAATAAAAAAATAGAGCATATGTTATTAATCCTCAAAATCATCTAAATCTAAATTGATTTGATGGGATTAATAATCACTCTGAATTGGCCATTAAACTATTCCCTATATAAAAATTCTATATAAAAGTTATTGGAATACAGAGCATCCTGAGACTTCTAGGGATTATATAAATCTTACCAGTTAATTAATTGAACATTGGAATCATTTAATCTTCCTTCAAATATCTCATAGGGATCAATTTGAAGCAAATCCTGATATAGATAACTTTGGAGCTTATTTAGAACTTGCTTAGAAAACACCTTATATAAAAGCCAATTGAAGCATGGACCTCTTTTAAGACCCTGTAACAAACTTCTTTACTCAATCCTTTTAATCGATATTCAGAAATTAATTTATTTTTAATTCTTTATTAACCTGGCTTATGAACAGTTTGGTCGTCTCAACGTCTCCTCTTATCTTTATATATCTGCTTAGCTGCTCTTGTGTCGTTTCAGATAAATAAACCATTCTTTCAAAGAGACTCTTTGTTCTTCTAATAATGATAATGTTCCCTCTAACATCATCTGCTTCAATTCCTACAAGTTCAGACAATCTAACTCCAGTATCTAGGAAAACAAGTATGATTACTTCATCTCTAAAGGATATAAACGTTTTTTCTTTTCTAATTGTCCTTATAAGTTTCTCAATTTCTTTATTGTCCAAAGTTTCAATTGTCTTTTGTCTATCCCTTAATAATTTGATGTTCTTCATTGGGTTCTATCGATAAGTTTGTTCTTACATAAAAAGTTATAGAATGCTCTTAGAGCTCTCAATCGGGTATTAATAATAGTAACTTTCATTAATTCCTTACTCTGGAGAATTAAGCTTTCTACGTCCTTTTGTACCCATTCAACGAGCTGCTTATTAATAATCTTCTTTGCTCCATGAAATTCATTTTTGTAGTATTCAATCGTCGCTGGTCTTAAGTTTCTTAAATAGCAGTCCTTAAAAAAGGCTTCAATATACTTCTTCATCTGAAATCTTCTTCTTTATAATTCTTAGTTCATCTTCCGTTAATTCTTTACGCCTTCTCATCATTAAGGCCTCCTACGCACACGATTTTGAATTATTTTTGTCGTATTTAAGACAAAGAAAAAAGGCCCCAACAATTAAGTTGAGACCTTGATTCTATAATCATTTTTCGACTATTTGATACCGGTGGCCGGGGTCGAACCGGCACTCCAGAGGAACACGATTTTGAGTCGTGCGCGTCTGCCAATTCCGCCACACCGGCATGTATGTTGGAGGCGGCAACCGGAATCGAACCGGTGGTAAAGGTTTTGCAGACCTCTGCCTTACCGCTTGGCTATGCCGCCAACGTTTTTTGGAGCGAAAGACGGGATTCGAACCCGCGACCCCAACCTTGGCAAGGTTGTATTCTACCACTGAACTACTTTCGCATATGGCTGGGCTAGAAGGGATCGAACCTTCGCATGACGGAATCAAAATCCGTTGCCTTACCGCTTGGCTATAGCCCATTAACGTTGTAATTATTATATCATATTTTTTAAAATGGGGCGACTGATGGGAATCGAACCCACGAATGCCTGAACCACAATCAGGTGCGTTAACCACTTCGCCACAATCGCCATTATAGAATTTAAATTGGCAGGGGTAGTAGGACTCGAACCCACACTGGAGGTTTTGGAGACCTCTGTTCTACCTTTAAACTATACCCCTGTAATAAAATGGTGGAGGGGGGCAGATTCGAACTGCCGAACCCGAAGGAGCGGATTTACAGTCCGCCGCGTTTAGCCACTTCGCTACCCCTCCGCATATGGATGAAACATGGTGCCGGCAAGAGGACTTGAACCCCCAACCTACTGATTACAAGTCAGTTGCTCTACCAGTTGAGCTACACCGGCACTACTATGGTGGCTCAGGACGGAATCGAACCGCCGACACAAGGATTTTCAGTCCTTTGCTCTACCGACTGAGCTACTGAGCCAAACAATAAAAATGGCGGTCCCGACGGGAATCGAACCCGCGATCTCCTGCGTGACAGGCAGGCATGTTAACCGCTACACCACGGGACCATAGATTGCGGGGACAGGATTTGAACCTGCGACCTTCGGGTTATGAGCCCGACGAGCTACCGGACTGCTCCACCCCGCGACGGTAATAATGTTGCTATTATACATCAAGTTTTCGTGTTAAGCGTTTCAATGGGCTGAATAATCAATCCTTTATGCAGAAACAACCTGATCTTATTGAAAATGGTGGAGGATGACGGGATCGAACCGCCGACCCTCTGCTTGTAAGGCAGATGCTCTCCCAGCTGAGCTAATCCTCCAATATGTTATCTAAATGGTGACCCGTACGGGATTCGAACCCGTGTTACCGCCGTGAAAGGGCGGTGTCTTAACCGCTTGACCAACGGGCCAGGTATAAATGGCGGAGAGCAAGGGATTTGAACCCTTGAGACAGGGTTACCCGTCTACACGATTTCCAATCGTGCTCCTTCGGCCACTCGGACAGCTCTCCAATAATGGCTCCGCAGGTAGGACTCGAACCTACGACCGTTCGGTTAACAGCCGAATGCTCTACCACTGAGCTACTGCGGAACAATATAAGCTTGGCGACGTCCTACTCTCACAGGGGGAAC